>NZ_QRUP01000028.1:0-47826 GCF_003459085.1 Holdemania filiformis
ATTTTCTGATTCGCGGTATTGAGCTGTTGCTGCGTGCGGTTCAATTTAAAGATCAATTGAGAGCGTTGGTTCTTTAACTGCTTCCGGGTTGGCCGCAGCACTTGTACCTCCTCGAGATAATCTTCCCGGGTTTGCTTTCCCAGCTTCGTTTTCTGTTTCAGCTTTGCTAACCGTTTATCCAGCCGCTGGATTTCTTTCTCTGTTTTCCGTATTTTCTTTTCCACGCTTTTCACTCTTGCCTTTAACGACTTCTTCCAGCGTTCATGGTTCTCAAAGTCCGCTTTCAACTGATGCTGAGCCTCCCATTGCGCCGCACAAGGAAAATAATCATTTGTGTGATACCGTCGTTTCAGTTCTTTCTGCAGCGATTCTTCAAACGGTAAGGGAATTCCCCGGGCTTTCAGAGTCAGATAACGATAAGTAGTATGGAGGATCGAATGGTACAGAAGAATATCCTGGCGGATAGCCTGAGCTTCTTCAGGAAGCAATTCATCGTAATAGATCCTGTCAGAACACGTTATCGTTTTCATGAAGAAGACCTCGCTTTCAGAGAACGCTCATCTTTCTAATGAGTTAATTATACAATTCATCCTTCTCCATTTCAACGCATTTGAGTTTGTTTCATTCTTTTCATTTTCTTTTGCCTCTGACGCATCGAAATTCTTAGAATACAAAAAAAGGAGCGTCTGCTCCTCATGCGTCCTCTGTCAGTTTACATTTCAGCTTGTTCAGAATTTTCTTTTCCAGCCGCGACACCTGAACCTGCGAGATCCCCATTTTTTTAGCGATCGCTTCCTGATTATATTCCAATTCATAGCGCAGGTAAATCAGATACTGTTCGCGCTGTTCCAGATGCCCGATCTCCTTTTTCAGCGCCAGCTTCATCGGCACATCTTCGCCATGCCGGTCTTCGACCTTATCTTCCAGCTTAATCGTCGAACCGTCTTTTTGATAAAACGCCTCGTCCATCGAAGCCAGAAACTGGTTCGCTTCCATCGCTAACATGACGTCGTTTTCCTCCACGCCTAAATCCTCGCCGATCTCCCGGTACGTCGGTTCCCGCTGCAGCTTCTGCGCCAGCCGTTCGCGGCTTTTCTGAACCTGCAGGTAACGTTCTTTCAGCGATCGGGAAATTTTCATCTGACCTTCGTCGCGAAAATAACGCTTGATCTCACCGAGAATGATCGGCACGGCATAGGTTGAGAACATCACGTTATAGCTGGTATCGAAGTTGTTGATCGCCTTCATCAAACCCAGGCATCCGATTTGAAACAAGTCCTGAGCCGAAGAATGCGTCTTGAAGCGGTTGACGATCGACCAGACCAGTCCGACGTTGCGCAGCACACACTGTTCCCGGGCCTGTTCGTCGCCCTGCTGGGCCTGATGCAGAAGATCGAAGAATTCCTGCTGATCATTCATGAAATTGGAGCTGCTTGACAAGCCGGACGGTTGTGCCTTCGCCAGGATGAGAACAGATCTCAAATTCGTCGGAGAAGCTCTCCATAATTGTCATCCCCATTCCGGATCGTTCCAGATCCGCCCGCGTCGTGTATAATGGCTGGCGGGCCAGCGTAATGTCTTCGATCCCGACGCCTGAATCCTGGACTTCAATCATAACCCGATGGGTTTCATCATACGACACGCTGACCCGGACCTGACCTTCCTCCCGGCCCTGATAACCATGAATCATACAGTTGACGACCGCTTCGGCCAGGATGGTTTTGATCTCCATGATCTCATCCACGGTCGGATTGAGCGGCATCAGAAAAGCCACGGCGCTGGTGCGGGCGAACGCCTCGTTTTCCAGCTTGGCGTCAAAGCTCAATGTCATCCGGTTCATACATGTACCTCTTTTCTATCGTTCTCCTTTTCCACCCGCATGATCTGAAAGATCCCCGACAAAGCGAACAGCCTGCGGATAGCGGGTGAGATGTTCTTTAAAATCAGCTCGCCCCGATAACTCTGAACCTGATTGTAGCGGGCTAATAAAAAACCGATACCGGTGCTGTCGATAAAGGTCACGTCCTTGAAATCAAATTTCACCACGGGTGCCTGGACCCGATCTATTTCACGGATTACGTCGGCCTTGATCTTGAGAATCGACAAATTGTCCAGATCCCCGCAGAAGGCGAAGATCAAAGCATCGTCCTGTTGAATGCACTTCATACTGCATCCTCCTTTCCTCTTCATTGTAATGGAAGCCCTTTTTGTTGTGGAAATATCCGCTAAAACAAGTGTTTTTGCGACATTCTTTTCATAGTGCGCCGGGGTCCAGGTAAACGTTTTCCAACGTAAAAAAGCCGCGGAGAAAGCAGCGGCTTCATCGGGATAGTTCATCATTTCTGCGCGTTTATCCCGGACTACGGGTCATGTCGTAAATTGTCAGAACAACAGTTTTTTCCAGGTTTTCAAAAGAATATCAATGAAATCCAGCGGCATGATCGCTTCTTCCGCCACCAGATCCTGACCGATCTGCGTCCCATCCTCAAAATGCAGAATCACCCGGCCGACCGTTTCGCCGGCCTGGATCGGTGCTTTTTTCTTATCCAGCACAATCTCGGTATTGATCAAGGCAGACTGAGCGCCTTTGGCGACGATGTGGCCGATCGCCTCTTTGGTAACCAGACGGACCTCGTCCGGCTTGCCGTTATCGACCTTGATCGTTGTTACCGGCGTGCCTTTTTCCATTTCGATCTGATAGCCGTAGGTGCTGAATCCATAATCCAAAAGCGCGGAAGCTTCGCTGTTGCGGACATCGCGCGTCGGCTCGCCCATCGCGACGCCGATCAGACGCAGACCGTCGCGTTTGGCCGTCACCGTGATACAGTACATCGACTGAGTCGTGTAGCCGGTCTTCAGGCCGTCCATCCCCTGATAGGTGCGGATCAGCTTGTTCGTGTTGACCAGCCAGAATTTGTTTTCCGTATCGGCCCGGATATAGTCGTCATACGTCGAGGTAAAGCGCAGGATATCGTCCTGACCTTCCTGAATCAGTGCCCGTCCGATCGCCGCCATATCCTTGGCGCAGGAGTAATGGTTATCGTCGTGCAGGCCGGTGGCATTGACGAAATGGGTTTGTTCCAAGCCCAGCTGTTCCGCTTTTTCATTCATCATCGCGGCAAAGTTCTCCTCGCTGCCGCCGACCTTTTCTGCCAACGCGACGATCGCGTCGTTGGCGCTGGCGACCGTCGAGGCCTTATACAGGTCTTCCACTGTCATGACCTCGCCGGTTTCCAGAAAAATCTGCGACCCGCCCATTGAGGAAGCATGCGCGGAAGCCGTTACTTCGGTATCCCAGCTCAGCTTGCCGTTATGGATCGCCTCCACCACCAGAAGCAAGCTCATCATTTTGGTCATCGACGCCGGATACAGCTTCGCGGACGAATTTTTTTCATACAAGATCTGCCCGGTTTCATAGTCAATCAAGATCGCCGCTTTCGCCGACGGCGTTAAATCGACGCCCTGCGAGGTCGTCGCGTGGACGGAAACAAGAAATAAGGACAGCGCAATTACGATACTGGCAAGTTTTTTCATATCGACACCTCATTACCAGTGTATGGGGAAGTGTCCAAAATATGAAAAAAGGCAGTTTGTTTTCTGCCTCATTTCTATGATTTGTTTTCTGTCGCGGGTTTGCACCAGCGATCCATCCATGCGGTAATCTCCTGAAGCCGGCGCACGCGGTGGGACGGCTTGCCGATCCGGCTCAGCCCGTGGCTTTCTCCCTTGAACAGGCACATCCGGGCTTCGGCGCCGTGATGCACCAGCGCGTTGTACATCTGCATGCCCTCCTGAAGCAGACAGCGGTAATCCTCAAACGAATGGATGAACAGCGTCGGCGTCTTAGCTTTGTCCGCAAACTGCAGCGGCGACTGATCCCAGACCTTCTGCACGTCGCTCCACGGGTCGGCGCCCATCTGATCGTTGTCAAAGGTAAAGCCGATGTCGGCGTAGCAGATTAAGGAAACCCAGTTGGCAATGCTGCGCTGGCTGGCCGCGGCCGCAAAGCGGTCGGTATGACCGATCATCCAGTTGGTCATGTAACCGCCGTAGCTGCCGCCGGTTACGCCGATTCGTTCAGCGTCAATCGCCGGATACGCCGCCAGAACGGCGTCGGTAAAGTTCATCAGATCGTCATAGTCAATCGTTCCGTACAGCCCGCGCAGTTCAGCAAACGCATTACCCTTGCCGTTGGAGCCGCGGGGATTGCAGAACATCACGAAATATCCCTCGCTGGCCCAGAACTGCATCTCATGGAAAAATACCGGGCCATAGGCAGCCTTCGGTCCGCCGTGGATATTGAGGATTGCCGGATATTTTTGATTGGGATCATAGTCCTTCGGCTTCAGCACCCAGCCGTCAACCCGGAACTCGCCTGCCGGAATACTCAGCGGCTCCGGTTCAGCGACATAACAATCCTCCAGCACCGCTTCGTTGAAGGCAGTCATCGGATGCAGCTCATTCGTTTTCAGATCGAAACAAACCAGCTCCGGCAGCTTCTGCCCCAGCATCGCGATTAGCCACAGCTTTTCGTCAGCCACGGCCAGTGCCTGGATGGAGCCGTCCAGCTGCATGATTGTGCGCCAGGTTCCATCTGCTTTCAGACAGCGGACTTCATCGAAGGCTCCAAGTGTATGCACTATGAACAGCCCGTCAGAGACCATCTGCGTCTGTTTTCCCGAACCGTATTGACAATCGCTGCCCAGCGCGCTGCCTAAGCTTTCTTCATTTTCCGCCAGCAGTTCCCGTTTGCCGGTATAGGCGTCAAGTGTGTAGAAGAACGGATTTTCAATCGCTCCATAGCGTTTCTGATTGCTCATCGCCGCCAGAATCTGCGTCTCAGACAGCCATTGAATCTCGGCAATGCTGAACTGTCCCGGCTCCAGCAGGCAATCGGATTTCAGTGTGTTCAGATCCATCCGGTACAGACCTTCCTTTGGTTGCCGGACTTTGACAAACGGCGCCCCGGAAATCGCTAAATGGTTGTGATCCGGACTGACAACCGTGCGGGAAACGTGAAACTGCGGCTCGCACAGCGGTTTTAATTCATCCTGAGCTTCATCGTAGAGAAACAGCCGGCTGCGCAGACCATTGGTATAGCCGGCACCGTCCTGATAGTACGGCTGTTCGCTGACGATCTGATAGTCCGCCTCCGCTTTGCGCCGCTGATGCAAGGCTTCGCGCTCCGCTTCGCTCATTTGCCAATAATCCGCCGCCGTCAGATCAATCTGGGCAGTCAAAACATAAAGTCCCTTTTTGACCGGAACGATCTGCCGGACTTTCAGGGGCAGCGTGAAGGCTTTGATCGCCTCCCCACCGTCGGTGCGGATCCGGTAAAACGTTGTGGATTCGGCTTCCGGCTGCGGCTTTTCACCGCGGCTGGAAATAAACAGAAGCGTCTTTTCATCGTCCCAGACAAACAGGCTCTCATTGCCGGAGGTCAGCTGTTTCGGCTGGGCATGATCGAGCACAAACAGCTGGCCGGTGTACGCATCATTTTCAACCCGCGTCCGCACCCAGGCCGGCTGACCGGCCGGCGACAGCGCCAGCGCAGAAAGAAACTGCACGCGCTGGAAATGGTCGACCGTAATTTTATTCATGAGCGTTCTCCTTTAAATAATGATCAAACCAATCGGTCATCTCGCGCAGCCGGCGCACGCGGTGATGGCGCTTGCCGATCCGGCTCAGGCCATGACTTTCGCCTTTAAACAGGCACATCCGCGCTTCCACTCCATGATGCACGATCGCATTGTACATCTGCATGCCCTCCTGAATCGGACAGCTGTAATCTTCAAAGGAATGGATAAAAACCGTCGGCGTTTTCACTTTATCCGCAAACTGCAGCGGCGACTGATCCCAGATTTTTAACATTCCATTCCACGGATCGGCATCCATCTGATCGGTATCAAAGGTGAAGCCGCAGTCGTCCGTGCCGATCATCGACACCCAGTTGGCGATGCTGCGCTGACTGGCCGCCGCCCTGAAACGGTCGGTATGGCCGATGATCCAGTTGGTCATGTAGCCGCCGTAGCTGCCGCCGGTCACGCCCAAGCGTTGAACGTCAATCTGCGGCACACGGTCTAAGACCGCATCAGTAAAGACCATCAGATCTTCATAGTCGATCTGCCCATAGTGGCCGCGCAGATCGGCAAACTGATCGCCTCTGCCGTCGGAACCGGTCGGGTTGCAGAAAAAGACGATATAGCCCTGCGCCGCCCAAAACTGCATTTCATGGAAGAACACCTCGCCATACGCCGTTTTCGGTCCGCCATGAATATCCAGGATCGCCGGATAGGTGCGCTTTTCATCAAAGTCCGCCGGCTTGAGAATCCAGCCATCCAGCTCATAGCCGCCGCGGCTGACCATGAAATGCTCCGGCTTGGCAATCTCGGTTTCCGCCAACAGTTCATCATGAAAATGCGTAAGCTGCCGGGTCGTTTTCGTTTCCGGATCCCAGCTGTAAAGCTCCTGTAGCTTCTGATCTTGTAAGCCGATCAGCCACAGCTGACCATTGACCGTTTCAATCGCCTGAATCGCTCCCGGCCAGCTTAGTACCGCTGCGCTGCCGTGTTCATCAATCCGTAAAATTTCATCCGCATAGCGGTCCGTATGCACAGCCAATACGGCCTCGTCGGAAAACAAGACCTGCTGGCCGGAGCCGTAAATAACGTCGGTCATGACCGCGCTGGAGCCGATGTGGTTTTCCGTATCGAGCAGACAGCGGATTTCACCTGTCTCAACATCCAGCTGATAGAGCTTCGGGTTTTCCGTCGTTCCAAACGTTTTATTCTCGGATGCGAAGAAAACTGCCTGTCCCCGACGCCAGCCGATCTGGCGGATCCGCATCCGCCCCTGTTCGATCAACCACCGGCGCTGATTCGTAACCAGATCCAGGCAGACTAAGCCATCCTGTTCCCCACGGACAACCTCAAACTTTTTCACGCTCATTAAAACCCGGCCGTCCGCAACGGTGAACTGGCTGACGGATTCGAGCGGTTCGCTCAGAGCTTCTATTTTCCCATTGTCCAGATCAACGCAGAACAGGCGGCTGCGGGTACCCTCGATAAAGCCGCTGCCATCCAGCACAAATGGCGATTCCGTGACGACCTGATAGTCTTCCTCCGCCTTGCGCCGATCGATGACGTCTTGACGTTCTTTTTCTGTCAATAACGCAAAATCCGGACAGTCCTTGCGCACCTCCGCCGTTACTAACAGCTCACGGTCATTCAGCTTCTCCATCTGTTCAATCGCCAGCGGCAGACTGATCAGATGCCGGGCTTCCCCGCCCCGGATATCAATGCGGTACAGATCGGTTTGTTCGCCATAACGTGAGCTGTCCTTTTGTCCCGGCCGGCGCCGGGCGGAAAACAGAATCGTCTGATCATTCTCCCACACATAATCCATGACGCCCTCGCTGGTTAACCGCGAAGTATGATCGCCATCGCAGAGATGCAGACTTTTCGCATAGCCCTCATCGCGGCACTGACATTCAAGAAAGGCGGCGCGGCGTCCATCCGGACTTGCTTTCAGGTTCGATAAGAAATGCGCCTGATCAAAAAAATCAATCGTTACTTTATTCATAGAATTATTTCTCCTCCTGCTTACAAAATCGGTTCATCCAGTCGGTAATTTCCTGCAGCCGGCGGATTCGGTGCAGCGGCTTGCCGCCGCGGCTGAGACCATGGCTTTCGCCTTTGAACAGGCACATCCGGGCTTCCACTCCATGATGGACGATCGCGTTGTACATCTGCATGCCCTCCTGAATCGGACAGCGGTAGTCTTCAAACGAATGGATAAACAGCGTCGGGGTAACGCATCGGTCCGCGGCCTTCAGCGGCGACTGGTCCCAGATCTTATTCACGTCGCTCCACGGCGTGGCGTCCATTTGATCGTTGCCGAAGGAGAAGCCGATATCAGACACCATGTTTTCCGAGACCCAGTTGGAAATCGAACGCTGCGAAGCTGCGCAGGCAAACCGGTCGGTATGGCCGATAATCCAGTTGGTCATATAGCCGCCGTAGCTGCCGCCCGTCACGCCGATTCGCTTTGCGTCAATCTGCGGATAGGCTTTCAGCACAGCGTCGGTAAACTGCATAAAATCGTCGAAATCGATCGTACCGAATTTTCCGCGCAGATCGGCGAACGCATCGCCGCGGCCGTCAGAGCCATGGACGTTGCAGAAGAAGACGAAGTAGCCCTCGTTGGCCCACAGCTGCATTTCATGATAGAAAACCGTTCCATAGGAGCCGCGCGGCCCGCCGTGGATATCCAGAATCGCCGGATATTTTTTCGATGGATCATAGTCCTTCGGCTCCAGCACCCAGCCCCAAAGCGGATCCGGAGTCTGCGCATAGTCCAGCCGCTTCGGCTTCGCTACATAACATTCAGCCAGTACCGCGTCGTTGAAATGCGAGCGCTGCACGCATTCTCCCGTCTTTAAGTTTGCTTCGTAAATTTCCTGCAGCTTCATGTCTTTCATCGCGATCAAATAGGCCGTATCTCCCTGCAGATCAAAACCGAAGATCGCTCCGTCAAACGGCAGCGCCTCCGTCCGGCGTCCCTGACTGTCAAAGCGAAACAGCGGCGTGTGATCGGCATCAGTCATCACGGCATAGAAATCTGTGCTCGCAATCTTCTTCATCGCGCTGCCGCCAAACGCGCAGTCTGTGCCGACAGCGTTGCCAAACGTCGCGTCGTTGTCGTTAAACAGCGTCCGGGCCTTGGTCTGCGGATCAATTAAATATAGTTTCGGCGTTTCACCCGCGCCATATTTCCCGCCAGCGCTCATTGCGGCCAGAATCGCACCGCAGTACCCCTGGGCGAAACTGATCTTCATCTGGCCCGGTTCGATCAGGCAATCGATCGTTTTCGTCGTGAGATCCAGCCGGTACAGCCCGTCCTTCACTTCTTTGACAGCCGTGAAATCCGCACCCCAGAAAACAACCTGATTGGTTTCCGCTTCCAGCTCCAGTCCGGAAACCGCAAATGTCGGCGCTGTTAAAAAGTCTACAGATCCCTGCTTCGGATCCCAGACTGCCAGGCGGCTGCGCAGTCCGTTAGTAAATCCGGCCCCGTCAAAATAATACGGCGCTTCGCTCACGATCTGATAATCCTGTTCTTCTTTTTTCTTCTTTAACAACGTCTGCTTTTCCTGTTCCGGCAGCTCAGCCATGCGGGAATAGTCAAGATGATAGCGGATCGTCAGAAGCAGCCGGCCGTCCTTCATCCGTTTAAAACCGGTGACCGTATAAGGAATCGTCATCGCCTTCCGCGCTTCGCCCTGATGAATATTCAGCCGGTAAAAAACCGTGCGCTCCTCGCCCGCAGCCAGCGCTTCTTTATCCTTCGGATCCCGCAGGGAAGCAAACAACAGCGTTTCCTCATCTTCCCAGATAAAATTGGATTCGTTAAATGAAGTCAGCTGCCGGACCTGCCCGTCCTCCAGCAGCCACAGATGGTTGTCATACCCATTGTCCCCGTTGGCCTGCGTCACCACAAACGCCGCGGTGCCGGGTTTCGCCCCAGCTTGAAGATTGGAACAAAAGCGATATTCCGTGAATTGATCTAAGCGGATTTTTTTCATGTTTTTACCCCCAAAATATGGTATTAGTATAGCATGTTTGATTCTGATTTTCCGCTGGTTTTCACTTTTTCCTCATCTTCTTTCAAATTCTTTCATTTTTGTTACATTCGCTGATTCGATTTGTTCATGATTTTCTTTCTTCCTCCTCCATGATAAAATAGAATCAACCTATGCCCTCGGAAAATAAATGATAGTCAATTTATCTGAATTCAGAAAAGAGGTATGTTTATGAAATCATTCAAGCGTTTCATCTTTGCCTTTTGCTTATTGTTGATCGTCAGTGCCTGCAGTAAAAACATAAGTCCGTTGGGAGCGGAAATTTCAAAGCATCCTGCCCCGATGACCCTGGATGAAGAACAGCTGTCCACATTAGGCGGATCGGATCAGGATAACTATTATATTTTATTTTGCAGCGCCAGCGACATCGTCGCGGGATGCCCGGTGATGCTGGAAAAGATTGCCGAAGCAACGTTGTCCGCGCCTGCGGCAATCTATGTCATGGATATGGATCCAATTCTGGCCTTTACCCGGATTCCTGATACCGATCCCCAGCATGATCAAAAATTCGAGGAAGGTATCGAGACTTCCTCCGATTTCTTTGCTAAACAGCGCCTGCGCAGCGTGCCTACTCTCCAGCACCGAATAAATAAAAAAATTGTCGATTCCTTCGAGATTTTAAATACGGAGAACACGCCCGAAGATCTCCCGAAATGGCTTGCTTCCCAACCTCATGAAAAAGACTAAACCAACGCGCTGCGAGCTTTAACTCAAATTTAAATCAAGATAAAAATAGCAGGGAGTATAAAGCTTTATACCGCCTGCTTCTTTACTATTAATCTGCTGAACTAAGCCTGAACCGAGTATAAGCCATACTTCAGACCTTCCCTTTAGTCTTTTCTTTTACATTCATTCACCCGGACAGATACTTCCTATATCTGTCGGGAATTCGGACAGATTCTATTTTTACGAATGCAGGTGTTCCAGAGAACGGTCTAAATAGAGTTTCGCCTGTTGACTGTCGCCTTGGTTCTCAAACATCTTGGAGATCAGAAATTCTGCTTTCGCTTTTTCTTCGCCCTCCAGCTGATCCAGTCTGGCCAGATCTTCATCCAGATCCGCGTACGAATGATCGATCATCACGGCGTAATATTTCTGTGTTTCGGCTTTTAATGCTTCTGAACAGGTCGCTAAATTCAAAAGCCGGTTGCCGTACAGCCTGACCTTCGCAATGTCCGAGCATGCGACATAATAATAGAACGCGTTGTAATAAACCGCTTCCTTCTGCTTGTCGTTCAGCCTGCATTGATCAAAATCAGCGAACCGCCGGTCAATCTCAGCCGGATCCTGCTTAACCAACGCCGCGTTTAATTTCATGAAGTCAATATTAAACGGATCGAAGACAAACTGCGCCGACCGTTTTTCAATCAGCCGGTCAAATCGATCAAAATCCCGTGTCATCAGACAGCTTGACAGTTCTCCGGCCAGCCGGCTGCGGAGCCGCTTCGGGATGACGATCGACAACGCAAACAGAAACAGAATGACAAGGATAATCCATAATTCAAACATGACTTTCCCCGGCAAAAGAAGCTCGCTTTTGCTTTTCCTTTCCCATGAAGATTTCACGGATCAACGATCGCGACAAAATTACCGCCGTCAGCACCGTAATCCAATCGGCACCGGGCTGCGCGTAGAAAACACCGGTCTCACCCAGCGTCCTGGAAAGCAGAAGCAGCAGCGGAACATAGATGATTCCCTGTCGGAACAACGACAGAATCATCGATTCCCGCCCCTTTCCGGCCGCCTGCAGCGTGATCGTGAAAATATAATAAATCGAATACACTGGCAGCGACCAATTATACGCCTTCAGATACTGAGCACCATAACTCTGCGCCGCCTGCCCGGTTGTAAAGACCGAAACAAACGCCGGGGCAAACAACGCGACTAATCCGATTGCGATCAGGCTATAACCCGTCAACACCTTGAGATTCCAAACGATCGCGTCCCACAGCCTTTGGTAGTCCTTCGCGCCATACGTAAATGAGGCCAGCGGCAGATAGCCGTTCGCTACGCCCTGAATAAAGAAATTGACGAAATACATCGTGAACTTGCCGACGTTGCAGCCGGCGGCGAAGTCGACGCCATAAGTGAACACGACCTTGGTAAAAACCAGAATTGCCACGCTGGACATCAGGTTCCGCACATAAACCGCAAAGCCGACGGAGAAGATCTCGCGGATGATCGGCCAGTCGATATGAAAATCAAACAGCTTCCAATGCAGCACCGTTTGTTTCGACGATAACCGCCGCAGACACAGCACCAACGCCGCAAACTGCGCCGCCGCGCTGGCAATTGCCGCGCCCACAACGCCAAGACCCAGGCCGAAATCAAACATTAAAAACGGATCGAGAAGGATATTCAAAAGCACGCTGAGGGCCATGACCACCATCGGATACTTCACATCGCCGACAGCCCGGAACAACTGGATGCACGCAGTATACAACGAGGTACAGACCGCGAACAGGATCATGATCAGCCCATACGCCTGCCCATAACCAAGCACAGCCGGATCCTGGGTCTGCCAGCGGAGATACGGATTCAGAAGTAACAGCGCCGCTAAAGTGAACACAGCTGAAAACACAGCTGTAAATGTGATCGTCGTGCGGACGATTTCGACCGCTGCATCTTCCTGCTTCGCGCCTAACTGCCGGCCCAGATAGCTCGCCGCGCCAATGCCGGCCGCTTCGCCGATCTTGGAAATCAGCAGCGTCAGCGTCGCCGACAACGAAATGGATGCCAGCATCGCCGTGTTGTTCAGCCGGCCGATAAAAAAAGAATTGATCAGCTCATAAATCAGCGAGATAACAGAAACCATGACTGCCGGAACGGCGAGCTTGATCATCGCCGTCCCGATCTTTTCATGGGCTAGTAAATAGGTGTCAGCTTTCATGCGATCGCCTGTTTTTTCCTGCTTTCAGGCTAAGCAACCCGGTGCGTTTTCAGGAATTCCTGATTGAACACATCGCCTTCCATCTGCCGGTCGTAAACGCAGCGGCCCTCGCTGAACGTGTACAGACAACGGTATTGATCGTCAATCACGATCAGATCGGCATCCTTTCCGACTTCCAGCGCGCCCTTATCAGGATAGCCGTAAACCAGCGCCGGGTTGCGGCTGGCCATCCGCACCGCGTATTTCATCCCGATTCCTACGTTTTCTACAAGATTTTCAATCCCTTTCAGCACTGGCATTGTCGATCCGCACAGCCGCCCGGTATCGGAAAGGCAATAGCCGTCCGGCGTGATATTGACGTCCGGGAAGCCTTCCATCATCCGGAATTTTCCGACCGGCGCACCCGACAGATTCGAGCAGTCCGACACCATCAGAAAGTGATTAAACGGATCACGCTTCATCCTAAACATCAATTCCAGCATCGCGTTGCAGATATGCTTGCCATCGCAGATCACTTCATTATAAAGCCCATCGTTCAGCAGACAAGCGCCCAATCCGCCCATGTTGCGGTGATGGATCCCGCTCATGACGTTCGCAGTGTGCGTCGAAACGGTGATGCCCCAGCTGAACGCTTCGTTGGCTTCCTCCAGCATCATATTGCTGTGAGCGAAAGCCACCCGCACGCCCTCGCCGGTCAAATACTCGATCGCTTCGCGGGCCTTAGGCAATTCCGGCGCGATTGCGAACAATTTCAGCTTGCCGCGCGCTTTCGCGACGTTTTGTTTCAGCTCGTCCAGATCGATATCCGGATGTCCCGTATCCACGCCCTTTTCACCGACACGGTTGAGATACGGACCTTCAGAATGAATACCCAGCACCTTCGCGCCGTCTACGTCTTCCTCTGCAAGCTTCGCGACCGTTTCAAAGCCGGCGAAATCCGTTGTCGGCAGCACGCCGGTCACGCCCTGGGAGGCCAGTCCCTTTAAATATCCACGCAGTTCCTTTTCGATGTCGCCCTCAAAGCCCATCGCGCCATAGCCCAGCGTTCCATGGTTATGTGTATCGATAATCCCCGGCAGAATCCGGTTGTCCTGAACGTCCAAATTGACCGTAACAGGACTGTGAACATCCAGAAGCTCAACGATCTTTCCCTGCTCCAGATGCAGGATTCCGCTGACGCAGCCCTGCGGTGTAACGATTCTCGTCGATTGAATATACATGATTTTCTCCCTTCTAAAACGCAGATTCTTTATTTTTCAGCGTTTTTGATCAAGCCCTGCTTCATGATTTCCGCTACGTCGTAATAGTCGATGAGTTCGACATGATTTTCTTCAACGAACGCCTTCATCAGCGGCGAAGTGACGAATTCCAGATCCTTGCACCGCTCGATCGACAACGACGTCTGACTGAACAGGTCGGCGTCGACATACCCCGGATGCCCTCCGGCCAGAACATACTCATGTTTTAAAAGCTCGTCTTGATATTTCAGGAATTTTCCCAGCGGATCTTTTTTCAGCTGCGCTTGAGGGTCAAAGACTTTCGATACCGAAGCGTTGGTTTTCTCGTCTTCTTCCTCCGGCAATGAGAAGGTCGTAAACGCCATCTGCATAAAATCAAAGGCAAACGGCAGGTCTTCATCCTCAGCAATTTTACGCATCGCTTTGAGCATCGTTTCCGCAACAATCGAATGGCCGTTTAAATAGCCTGGCTTGCGCCCGGTCAGCTCGATAAAACGATCGTACTGCGCTTTGATCTCCGTATAGACTTCATCGTAAGGGAATAATTCTGCACGGCCTTCCTCACTTTGCCAGCGGGGATCATGAATCCGGATATTCGAACGGATCAGGCGGCCGTTTTCATCAACGAGATGCGGAATTTTCTCAGCCGGCGCGCAGGATGGTCCGGCAACGAGATTGAAGTCGATGCCGAAGCAGAAATCGGGTCTTTCCTTGATGAACTGCGCGGCCCACGGCGCAATTTCCATATTGGTAAACATCCCGGTGCATGTCAGGATGCCGTTGTCAATCGCTTCAATAATGCCGTAGGTTACGCCTTTGGTAAAACCGTAATCGTCGCCTTGAACTAATAATTTCATTGTTTTCTTCCTCCTAAATTAAATCAGCATAGCTGATCAGCTCAACCTGGTGTTCTTCGATCCATTGCTTCAACACCGGCGAAAGAACCATTTCCAAATCCCGGCAGCGTTCAATTGACAGCGAGGTCTGGCTGAACAGCTCCGCGTCGACATAGCCTGGATGACCGCCCGCGAACACATATTCATGCTTCAGATAATCGTCGGCGTGATCCATAAAGTACTGCAGCGGATTGCGGTTCACCTGACGGGCCGGATCAAAAATTTTCTTCGTCGTCGCTTCGTTGCCGCCGATATCTACCGCCCAGGCAAAATGAAACTGTTCGAGAATATCGTTGGTATACGGCAGCGCTTCTTCTCTGGCCAGCTGCCGGATCGCCGCCGTCAGATTTTCATGATTGATGGAATGGCCGTTGAGATAGCCCGGCTTTTTCCCAACCAGCTTTACATAGCGGTCAAACTGCGCGCGGACTTCCAAATAACATTCTTCAAAGGGAAACATCGCGCGCCGTCCGGCTTCGCTCTGCCAGCGCGGATCCCGGACCGTTATGCCGGAACGAATAAAGTTTCCGGCGGCGTCGACAAAATGTGGGATTTTGCGCGGATCGGCACAGCACGGTCCGGTCACCAGATTGAAGTCGATACCCCAGCAAAAATCCGGCCGGGCGCGCATCTGCGCAGCCGCCCATTCCGCATCCGGCATATTAACAAATAAGCCGCTGCAGGTTAATACGCCGTGGTCGATGCCTTCCAGCATCCCCAACGTCACGCCTTTCGTAAAACCATAATCGTCGCCTTGAACAAGCAATTTCATAAGGCTAGGCCTCCTTCTCTTCTATTGTAAACCTGAATCTTCCAAACCCTAAGACTAAAATAACATGAGCTCTGTTTTTAAACGTTTTCTCCCTGCGTGTTTGAGAAAAGAACAGAGCGTTCGGAATTGTCTGGGAAAGGTACACCCCTGAACCCGCTGCGCTCTGTTCTGTCAAACTAGAAGATATGGATTAAAGCGCCGACTAAACCGATGACCATCGTCAATAAAATCAGGTTGATCGGCTTCCAGCCCTTTTTAATCAGCGCGACATAGCCGAATAACAGCGCGATGCTCATAAAACCCGGAAAAATCGCGTCAAGCACCGGCGCAACTTCCAGCGTTGCCGGACCGATATGCAGGATCAGATTCAACGGAACATACACCATCTGTGCCGTCATCGCGCCGACCATCATAATTCCCAGAATGGAAGCGGCCTTGGTAAAGCTGGCCATCAAGCCGGTGCTGAACATCATGTCGATAAACGCTGTGCCGTAGGTGTAGCCCAGCCGGCAGAACCACATTTTAACCACCGACTGCGGCACGCCGTAAATCAGGATAAACATCACCATGCCCAGGATATTCCCCTGCTGTGCCAGACCGATGCCGATGCCGGCGGCGATGATGCGCAGACAGTTGAAGAACAGGTTGTCGAACATCCCCGCGGTCGGTCCCATCAGCGCGGACTTAACGCTGGAGATGGTTTCGCCGTCAACCGAACCTTTTTCCTTCTTTTCCTTTTCCATCGCCCAGGCCAGGCCGACAATGAAGGAGAATGGGACGGCGTGGGTGTTGAAAAACTGTTGATGCCGGGTATAGGCTTCCTTTTTCCCTTCCGGATCATCCTTATAAATTTCTTCAATCGCCGGAATTAACGAGAACGTAAAGCCGTTGCCTTCCATATTGACCATCGTAGCGGCCAAAAAGCAGGTATGCGAGCGAATCTCCACTTTGCGGAGCAGCTTTTTTTCATCAGCGCTGATCATCATGTTTTTCATCAGAAAAATTCCTCCTCCTCTTTGCTTTCCGGTTTTCCTTTATTTTCAATAATTTTCTTTTCCAACAGGAAGATCGTGATTGCCACGGCAGCGCCGATGACGGCGACGGCCACGGTATCCAGACTGACGTATTTGACTAAAACGAAGCCGACGAAAAACCAGATGACCGTTTCTTTATTCATGATCTGCGACGTCAGGATCGCAAAGCCGACGGCCAGCGCCATAGAACTGACCGCGCCCAAGCCAGTCATGACCCATGCCGGCAGCGAAGCGATCGCCAGCTGCAGCGCATCGACGCCGAAGTAAATGCAGCCGAACAGAATGACCGTATTGATCAACGGCGAAATAAACGTAAAGACCCAGACCGCGATTTCATACTGCTTGATTTTATTATCCTGCAATAATTTTGTAAAAAAGCCCTGAATCGGTGAGAACAACCCATACGGAAGCATCGTGACGGACGCTAAGACCGTACCGATCGGCATCGCGATCGCCACTGCCGATTCAATATCGGCGCCGGTCAGAATGACGAATGCCGTAGCGACGTAGCTAGTGGTCGTAGCGTCGGCCGGAATCGAACCGCCGATTGCCGAAATGCCCATAAATAACGATTCCAGCGAAGCGCCAAGAATACAGCCGGTCGTCACATCGCCTAAGAGAATGCCGACCAGCGGACAGACGACGATCGGCCGCGTCAGGGCCTGCCAGCCCAGCGCCGCGGTATCTAAAATTCCTAAAAGCCAGTAAAGAAGGCTGAGTTTTAATGCAGCGATTAACATGAAAATTCCCCTTTTCTATTTTCTCAAAATTGACGAAACCTTGATCGCAGAAACGTCCGGCGTTACCTGTAGAACGAAATCCTCGACTTTCTCGTTGACTTTCGCGAGAATCGCTTTCTCATCTTCCGATAACGCGACAAACTGGGAAACCATTTCCCGCTGTTTACCATCGCTGGCTTCCAGCAACCCCCAGTTCCCGATATTCACGCGATGGATTCCTTCCACTTGTTCCACGACCGTAAGCAGATCCTGCGGATTCGCGACAATCAACAGGATATCATGAGCGGACGCCTTCGGATTGTGCAGCAGCTCAACTGCGTCCTTAACCGTTTTTACGGCGACCTTGATATTGCCCGGTGCAGCCATCAACAGCGATTTGGCGATAATCGGATTGGAACCGGCCTGATCGTTGGCGACGATAATCCGGTCAACGGGAACCACCCGCGACCATTTCGTTACGATCTGGCCATGAATCATCCGATCATCCAGACGGCATAATTTAATCATTGTTCTTCCTCTTTTCTTTCAAAAAAATTCTCCTTCATCCCCAGCCGGAACTCCCTCGTCCTGGTCATAGAGCACGACGCGCTGCATCTGCCGGGATTGTTCCGTCAGCGCTTGCAATGAGTCCAACGTTACCTCTTCCTGCATGCACAGCTCCAGCACCAGCGCCAGATTTACGCCCGCGATCAAAAACGTATGCGGCCGGTCTAAGTATAAATACATCTTTTGATTGACGCTGCCGCCGTATAAATCGGAAAGCATGACGACGGTTTCTCCCTCCGGCACTGAAGCAAAATATGCCTTGAGCTCCTCATCGATATTCCGGCCGTCCACATAGGCGTCCAATACCGTCAGCGACGTCTGAGGCCCCGCCAGAATTTCAATAGCCGTGGCCATCCCGCTGGCCAGATGTCCGTGCGATCCCAATAATAACCGCAATGAATCCACTCCTCTCCCGAAATTGTAAGCGCTTAACATTTCCTGAGTTCATTCTACTTTTCCATTACTCTGGATACCATCCGTTTTTTTTCACATAGTTAATGGAAATTTCAGTTTTTCCGTTATGAATACAGGAAAAAATTAACACGGAAAAGGTTACAACATGTTCGCTATAATGAAATAGAATCGAAACGGTTCACTTCACAAAAAAAGATCGGTTAAACTCACTGGGACAAAGGGGCGGAATTATGAATAATCGTCAGTTAAGAATACTTTATTATTTTTTCAGCAACCCCGCGCCCTGTAAATCCAGCGACATCGCCCGGGAATTGAAATTGAGCTCGCGCACGATCCGTGACACGATCAAAGAGATGCAGCCGGCGTGTCAGGAAAACGGCTTCTCCATTCATTCACGCAGAAACTACGGGTTCGAGATTCAAATCGAAGATGAACAGCTTTACCAGACGTTTGCCGAACAGATTAACGTTACCGGTACGGTTCTCAATCAGATTAAATACAACGAAAACGAAAGCTTTCTATTTATCGCGCGGAAGCTGGCCGCTATTGACGACTGGATCAAAATTGACAAACTGGCGGAAGAATTGAATTTCTCCCGCAGCGCGTTAAGTCCGGTCATCTCGGATATCACAACCTATTTCAGAAATCGTCAGTTGACGATCCTGCATAAAAAAGGCAAAGGCATTAAACTTTCCGGCTCTGAAATCAACTTCCGCATGGCGATCATCCAGCTCATTGGTCCGCTGCATCACCAGACCGTAATTCAAAAAGATGAAACGGCGTATAATCAATTCGTCTATTGCGACCGGGATTTGTTTTTAGCCATTCGCCGGGAATTCAAAATTTTTATATCCGGCAGCGGAATCCACTTTACCGACGCGATGTTCATCTGGCTGTCGTTTTACCTGATCATTCTGATGAACCGCCGCAAGTATGGCTATCGGATCGCAAGTAGTTCCGCTTTTGATTTTTTGAATCAGACTGCGTTTTTCCAGCCGGCTTCCGCCCTCTTTGAACACTTATCGCAGTGCTTTCCCGGATATTTCAATGTAGATGTCAATGAAGTGTATCAGTTTGCGGCACTGATGATGTGCGGTGCGGATATCAGCGATGCCCGTTGTTTTTTACGCTCTGTGGAAGCCTCGCCAATCGCGTCGGAATACAAGCGGATCAGCGAAGATTGCCTGTATTTTTTAACTCATCAGTTTAATTTACGTCTGGAAGACAATCCAGCATTTTGCGAGAAGTTCCTACTTCCTTTAGCGCAGATCGTGACTAAACATTATTTTCATTTTGAAACGAAGATCACTTTCAGCGGCGTCATCACGAATAAATTTTCCCAGGTTTCCCCCCTGGTAACCTATTTAGGGTTTAAAGTTGCGTCGCAGCTGGAAAGCAAATGGCATTTGTCGTTATCCAGTGACGATTATTTTCGTTTTATTAACTTTTTTATGACGCTACTGACATCCATCCCGGTTCCCATCCGAAAAAAACGCCTTTTGATTACCTCTGGCGCCGGGTTAGCCTATTCTGAATCTATTGGAAAGCTGATTCAGAATGAATTCAGTGCATATATTGAAACAATCCGGCCTTGTGAACTTTATGAAATCCGGCATTTGAACTCCACCGATTTCGATATGATTATTACGAACTTTGATTTCAGTACGCTGCCGCAATTTTACTCCTACTCTTTACCGTTTTATCGGGTTAATTTTGAAGAAAGAAACATCGAAGCTCAGCTCAATCTAATTCAAGCATTTTCCGACGTCTTTTTGATCGACGATACTTTTATTTCTGATGAAAATATTGCATTCTTTGAAACCATCCAGTTTTCCAGTCTCTTGCAGATTTATCAATTCGTCGTCTATAAAAATTGCCGCGCTCCCCAAAAATTTCAGCGGCTGATCGGCGAATTTCAGAAAATGGAAAATACGGTTGATTTTAAAATTACCGACGGAAAGTTATTATTAATAGGAAATAAGAAAGATTACGGCAGAGAAGGGATCGATGTCTTTCTTTCTGATGGCAAATTCAGTTACAAAGGTAATAAAATCTATGCAGTCCTTTTTTGTATGCTTGATTTTTCATCTTTGTTGAAACTTCGGGTTGCCGAGATCTACCTGATGCAGCTGCTGAGTCATTGCGACATGGAAACTCTGAAAAAAGAAAAGACCGCTTATCTGAAAAAACTGACCTGCGAAGTCCTGATTCGATTCCGCTCGTTTTAAGAATCGACTACCCTTGCTGCGGCCTTTGTTCAGATTGTTCCCCCGATTCAAAAGAAAACCGAGGAATTTCTTCCCCGGCTGGTTTCTTCTCTTATCTCGTTATTATTCTTTTCGTTCTATCCCATTCTTCCAGGAGAAAGCCGTCTTCCTCGCTTTGCTTACGACAAATCCATTCCTGCGGATCCCACTTTGGAAAGAACGTATCGCAGTCAAACCGACCGGCTATCCGGCTTATCCGCAGATGGGCGGCATAGGGCAGCCATAAGGCATAGATTTCCCCGCCCCCGCCGATCACCAGCTCGTCATATTCCGGATGTTCAACCATCCAAGCCAGCGCTTCATTCACGGTGCGGACGACGGGAAAGTCCGGATCCTTCACTGTTCGGCTTTGGATAATCAGCTGCCGGCCCGAAAGTCTGCGGCGCAGCGGCTCAGCCGTCTTCCTGCCCATCAACAGTAGTTTCTCCATTGTATAGGCCTGAAACTGACGCAGATCCGCCGGGCAATGCCACGGCATTCGGCCGGCTTTGCCCAGCCCTCCGACTTCATCCAGCGCCGCGATCATCGTGATTTCCATGCCTGTCCCTCCCTTTTGTTGAATCCAAAATCAAATCGGCACGCATGACCGCACTTAATAAAGAAAGCCAGGTTCATTCAGGCCTGGCTTTGTTCTCTCATTAATTCGCGACGATGTTGACGACCTTACCCTTGATCACAATGATCTTGCGGATCGTCTTGCCTTCGATAAACGGCTGAACATTCTCAACGGCTAACGCCTTTTCTTTCAGCTCGTCTTCCCCGGCGTCCACCGGCGTCATGAACTTGCCGCGCAGTTTGCCGTTGACCTGAACGACGACTTCCGTTTCATTTTTCACCAACTTCGCTTCGTCATAGGTCGGCCAGCTTTCATAAGCGATCGTTTCCGCGCCGGTTAAAGACTGGTACATTTCCTCGCCCAGATGCGGCGCAAACGGACTCAGCAGCTTGATGAAGCCCAAAAGCATTTCGCGGTTGATCTTCTCGGCGCGGTAGCATTCGTTGACAAAAATCATCATCTGTGAAATCGCCGTATTGAAATTCAGCGTTTCTATATCCTCCGTGACCTTCTTTACGGTAAAGTGGTACGCGTAGTCCAGCTGCGGCGTCGGTTCATCTGTGACTTTCTCCGGCTGTTCCATGACTAAACGCCAGACGCGTTCCAGCCATTTGCGCGAAGCGTCGACACCCTTTTCACTCCATGGCTTGCTGGCCTCTAACGGTCCCATAAACATTTCGTACAGCCGCAGCGTATCCGCGCCGTACTTCTCGACGATGACATTCGGATCGACGACATATTCCGGGAATCGTTTGCCCATTTTAATCCCGTTGGAGCCGAGGATCATGCCCTGATGGACAAGCTTGTGGAACGGCTCCTTGACCGGGACGACGCCCTTATCATACAGGAAATTGTTCCACATCCGGCTGTAAAGCAGATGTCCGACCGCATGCTCCGGACCGCCGATATACAGATCGACCGGCATCCAGTGTTTTAACAGCTCCGGATCAGCCAGTTCCTTCTCATTGTGCGGATCGATGTAACGCAGGAAATACCAGCTGCTGCCGGCGCTGCCCGGCATCGTGCTCGTTTCGCGGCGGCCCTGGACGCCGTTCACTTCCACATTCACCCAATCCGGTGCTTTCTCCAGCGGCGAAGCGCCGGTTTTTGACGGACTGTAATCGTTGAGATCCGGCAGTAACAACGGCAGCTGATCATCGCTTAACGCGACGGTATCGCCGTTATCCAAATGAACGATCGGAATCGGCTCGCCCCAGTAACGCTGGCGGGCGAAAATCCATTCGCGCAGCCGGTAATTGACTTTTTTCTGACCGCAGTGATGCTCGCTTAGCCACTGGATCATTGTGTCAATCGCGTCCTGCTTGTTCATGCCGTTTAAGAATTCCGAGTTGATATGCACGCCGTCCTGAGTCCAGGCTTCCTCGGCGACGTTGCCGCCTTCCAGTACCGGAATGATTTCCAAACCAAACTTCTTAGCGAAGGCATAGTCACGGTCGTCATGAGCCGGCACCGCCATGATCGCCCCCGTGCCATAGGTAGCCAGAACATAATCGGAAATCCAGATCGGAATCTGCTTGCCGTTGACTGGATTGATCGCGTACGCGCCGGTGAAGACGCCGGTTTTCTCTTTATTTAATTCCGTGCGTTCCAGATCCGATTTCGTCGCGCACTGCCGCTTGTACTCCTCGATCGCCGCTTTCTGCGCCGGTGTCGTGATCTGATCGACCAGCGCGTGCTCCGGCGCTAAAACGCAGTATGTCGCGCCGAACAGCGTGTCGCAGCGGGTTGTGAAAACCGTGAATTGCTCCGCATGCCCCGCAACCTGAAAATCCACCAGCGCGCCGATCGACTTGCCGATCCAGTTGCGCTGCATTTCCTTTGTGGATTCCGGCCAGTCCACCTCGTCCAGACCTTCCAAAAGCCGCTCGGCATACTGTACGATGTCGATGACCCACTGGCGCATGTTCTTGCGCACAACCGGATAACCGCCGCGCTCGCTCTTGCCGTCGATGACCTCGTCGTTGGCCAGAACGGTGCCCAATTCCTCGCACCAGTTGACCGGCATTTCGACGCACTTCGCCAGACCGCTTTCAAACAGCTGCTTGAATATCCACTGCGTCCATTTGTAGAACGAAGGATCGCATGTCGATACCTCGCGGTCCCAGTCGTAGCTGAAGCCCAGCATTTTCAGCTGACGCTTAAATGTTTCGATATTTTTCAGTGTGAAGCCGTTGGGATTGTTGCCGGTCTGGATCGCATACTGCTCCGCCGGCAGACCAAAGCTGTCAAAACCCATCGGATGGAGTACGTTGTACCCCTGCATGCGCTTCATGCGGCTGACGATGTCGGTCGCCGTGTAGCCCTCCGGATGGCCGGCATGCAGGCCCACCCCCGACGGATACGGGAACATGTCCAACGCGTAAAACTTCGGTTTGGAGAAGTCCCAGGCATCGGTTGTGAATGTTTTGTTTTCCTCCCATACCTTCTGCCATTTTGTCTCAATACGCTTGTGATCGTAGCTCATAAAATTCATCCTTTCTCAAACAAATAAAAAACGCCCTTCATCTAAGGACGTCAGCGCGCGGTACCACCTTAGTTCACAGAAAAGATCCCTTCTGTGCCCCTCTTTTTCCTTTAACGCAGGAAGTCACGGAATCCTTGATTTCAGATTCAGCTCCAAGGTCAGTTCATTCGGGTCTGCCGCCGGTTTGCACCTGACACCGGCTCTCTGATCGGTCAGACGGTAGAATTACTATTCCTTTTCATCGCTTATTCAAGGATAACAAAATCCCCGTTTTAAGTCAATCAAATCTTGCCTGAAAAGCAAGGGTTTTCATCGTTGTTTCTTTTTTATGAAAGGTTTTCTTGAGTTGACATTTTCAGGCCTGCGATCATTAAAAAAAATAACAGAAAGGCTTTTCAATTTCTATCAAAACGGCTACAATAAGAAAATGAACAAGGGAATAAGCAAACGCTTAGACAAAAACCAAGATTTGTAGTTGAAGTTCCTCATCAATATGATATGATGTTTATGTGATCTAGTTTTGATAACTAGATCAAAAAGGGAGTTGATATTATGTTTCGTTGGTTTAAAGATGTTCAGGATCCGATCAGCAGCTACACTCATTTTCTCGGTGCCTGCTTCGGCGTGATTGCTACGGTGATATTTGTCGCCGCCGGGATCGCGAACCAACGTTCGCTTAAAACGATTCTGGCCTGCTGCGTATTCAGCGCTTCGATGATCGCGCTGTACAGCGCTTCCAGCTATTATCACACGCTGAGCTGGGATCATCCGCATCACACGTTGTTCCGCAAGCTGGACCACTCGATGATCTATGTGCTGATCGCCGGCACCTACACACCGCTGTGCCTGACTTATCTGCCGGGCCAGGAAGGCATTACGTTCGCGGTTGTGATCTGGGCGATCGCGCTGGCGGGCATCGTCGCGAAGATCTGCTGGCTGAGTGCGCCGCGGATACTGTACACGCTGCTGTATCTGGCAATGGGCTGGGCCGTGCTGTTTGACTGGAGCGGATTTTCGCAGATGCCCTCCGGCTGCCTGACGCTGATCGCGCTGGGCGGAATTGCCTACACGATCGGCGCTGTGATCTACATGATTAAAAAGCCGGATCTGTCAAAGCAGTGGGGCTTTCACGAACTGTTCCATCTGTTCATCCTGCTAGGATCATTCTTCCACTTCATCGCGGTGCTGACCTACATTTTGCTTTAGTGCATGAAATTCCCCAATCCATTTATTACAAAAGAAAGAGAGTTCAACTATGATTCGATTAATTTCTGATTCCTCTACGCTTTATTCCATCGAAGAAGGCAAGGCGCTGCCCTGCGATATCACACCGCTGTGCGTTACAATTAACGGTAAAACCTACCGTGAATTTGAAGAAATCGACGCCGAGACATTTCTAGGTTTAATCAAAGCGGGTTACATCCCCTCCTCGTCGCAGCCTTCGATGGGCGAACTGGTCGAGCTGTTTGAAAAATATCCGGATGATGAAATCCTCGTCATTTCAATGGCGGACGGATTGTCCGGAACATATCAGACGGCGGAAGCGGCGCGGCAGCACACGGAACATCCGGAACGGATTCATGTGGTGAACTCCCAGACGCTGTGCGGTCCGCATCGTTATCTGGTGGATTTGGCGGCGCGGCTGATTCGCGATGGCCGGCAGATTGAAGAAATCCTGGAAACGCTCCAGAATAAAATAGCGACGAGCTTGTCCTTCTTACTGCCGCAGGATTTCAGTTATCTCAAGCGCGGCGGCCGGTGTACGCCGGTAGCGGCGGCCATGGGCGGTCTGTTGAAATTACAGCCGATCATGATCCAGGCCGAAGAAGGCCGGCGGCTGGAAAAGTTCGGCGTGGGCCGCAGCTTTGACGCAGCGGTCAAATCGGTTCTGGGCAAGCTGGAGGAACACGTTCAGAACGCCCGCGTCCAGATCAGCGTGTCCCATGCGTTCAGTAAGGAACAGGCCGACAAGATTCTGGCGAAGGTTAAAGACCGGTTTCCGAATGCCGAATGTGTCATGTACGATCTGTCCTGCGCGTTTATCACCCAGGGCGGCCCGCGGTGCATCGCGATCCAGTCGATCGAATTGTAAAGATACGTTCTTATGTTTGACGGCATGTTGAAAGACGCGCCGTTTTTTCTTGTTCTTAATCCCGTTTTCTTCTTATAGCCTCCTCACCTCTGTCAGCGGCAATGAGGTTCGCCTATTTGTTAAAAGAAAAGAATCTGCGGCGCAAAAACGAGATTGAAGACCTGCCCTGGGATGCGAAACGGCGTATAAAACAGCGGAATTGCGCCATAATCCTATCAGGCTTTTCCTTTCCTCTTCTAAAATGTATCAGCGTCGTTTCCGGACGGATTTCTTTCAAATCACCCGAAAACGGGACAAAAGATTGCGCTTTCAAACCAGTCGTTTTATAATTAATTTTGAAATGAGGGATATCACGTGAAAATTGGTTACAATCAAGTCTGCATCAATCCCACCTTCAGCTGCCTGCCGGTTGGATTTTTGACGCAGACCGAACCGCTGAATAAAGTTCGCGGCGACTTATACGCCCGCTGTCTGCGAATGCAGGACGACGGCCGGGAAGTGATTTTGATTACATTTGATTCACTGGGGATTTCGCAGGATGTCCAGGAGCGGATGGAGGAATCGCTGCGCCAGTCGATCGGCGAAGATGCGCTGATCATTTTCAGCTGTTCGCATACGCATTACGCCCCTTCCTTATGCAACGCACTGGGTTTTATTGAAGAAAATACCCCTTATCTTGAAAGTCTGGATATCAAGCTGCTCAACTTGGTCAGAAACTGCCGGATGAGCGAGGATGCACAGCTGACAGTTTCCTATCAGGTGCGCAATTTCACTGGCGTCGGCCGCTGCCGGCTGTCTCAGGGCAGCGATCAATTTGTTCTGGCCGGAGTTCTGAGCTTTTTCAAAGAAGGTCTGCGGATTGGCAACTTCTTGATCTATAACTGCCATCCGACGATCTCCGCCGAGGATGCCGACTACCTGTCCTCCGATTATCCGGGTGCAGCGCTGGATATTCTGAAGCAGCGCTATCCGAAGGAATTCTTCCTGTTCTTGCAGGGGCCGTGCGGCGACGTATCGACGCGGTTTACCCGTCAGGCTAAGAACTACGATGAAGTCATCCGGCTCGCGAATGAAATTGTATCGGCTTGGGAAAAGATGATGAAGCTGACTCCGCGGATGCAGCCGCTGAAGCTGGATTGGAGCGATCAGACGCTGCCGATTCACAAAGGCTTAAAAACATTAGACATTGATCAAATGGACACGGCAGGCTTGAGCGAAAAAGAAATCCGCGAGCTGCATACCGGCGCGAAGATGGTCGAACAATACCGCGGCATGTTGGCGATGCTGCCGAATGAAGTGCGATTCACCCGCGTCAGTCTGGGGCCGTTCCGGCTGATCTTTAATCCGTTTGAGCTGTTCTCCGGTTATATGCAGAACCTGGATCCGAAAAAAGACGTGCTTGTCTGTTATTCACAAGGCTATCTGGGCTATCTGAGCTGCCCGGACAATCAGGAAATCTCGTATGAAACAATGATCGAAATTTTGTCCAACGACGATAAAAAAGCGGTTGCCGAGCTCATTCGCAGCTGTTAGCGAAAATAAAAAATCAAACCCATCCGGATCGAATAAAAGGATCCGGATTTTTCTTTATCACGTCGCGGATCAACTTTCCAAGCTGTACAAGCAGATTGATATTCGATAATTATTTATTGTCTAACAATAAATTTATATTGATTCTCAAGATTTTCCTGTTATAATCAAAGCAGAAATGAGGTTGATGTTATGGACAATAAAAAACTAGCGTTTCTGCTTAAACTGTTCGTCGTTATTCTGGCGGCCCTGGGACTTGTTTTCTTTGGACTTTGCATTCCGAGTCTGCTTCATCAGTTGATTTTATTCTACCATCGGACGCTGAATGAAGAACTGCCGCTGCAGCTGTTGTCCGTCACGGCAGCCGTGATCCTGTATATCGCGCTGATCTTATTCTGGCGGATCTGCACGCGGATCGGCCGCAACCGTTCGTTCTGCCATGAAAACGCCGAAGGTCTGCGCTGGATCTGCAAGCTGGCGCTCTTTGACACCGCGCTGTGCTTGATCTGCTGCCTTTACGCGCTGTTCCTCAACATCCTGCATCCGGTTCTGATGCTGGGCGGATTGGGAATCATGGCTTTGGGCGGGTTGATCGCCGTGGCCGCCTACACGCTCGCTTATCTGGTTACAATCGCCGAACAGATTCAGACGGAAAACGAATTGATGGTGTAAGCCTATGGAAATCAATGTAACATTAGACGTCATGCTGGCAAAGCGCAAGATGAGCGTGACCGAATTATCCGAACGGATCGGCATCACAATGGCGAATGTGTCGATCTTGAAAAACGGCAAAGCGAAAGGCATTAAATTTGAAACGTTATGCAAGATCTGCGACGTGCTGGATTGTCAGCCGGGCGATCTGCTGGAATTCAGACGGGAGGCAGGAAAATGAGCGAAAGCCGGCCGGTAAGCAGCGCGTCTGAAAAGACGGCCATGAGGTTCTCCTGGTCTGCCGCGGCGATCCTCAGTTTCCCCATGGCGTTTCTGTACGTCGGTTACGCGATGGGCTTTGAAGACTTCCGTCTGATGACCTACCGCAACCCGGCCGTGGTCATCTTCACGCTGCTCTATTTGTTCCTGGTCAGTCACGGCGCAAACCGTTTAGACCGGCCCGCCAGCCGCGAAAGCAGACTCTGGGCGGGATGCTTGCTGACGACAGCGCTCTCCCTATGCTTCTATCAGCCGACCAGTTTCTTCGCCCTGTTGCAGATTCTGGCGCTGCATCTGGAAGCAGTCTACTGGACGCTGTGCCGAACCCGCATCTTAATCCACAACCGGACCAGCGGCAGCTTTCCGTTTGAACTGGCCTGGGGCTTCTGTGTTCTGCCGCTGCGTCATTTTCTATTGCGAATCAAGGTGCTGAGCAGTGCGCTGCGCGATTATCTGACCGATCGCAGCCGCGGCGCGCACAGTCCGGCCATGATCGGCTTCTCGCTGCTTTTAGCCGGCGGAATCGGAATGACGGCCTGGAGCTTATTAAGCGGCGCCGATCCATTCTTCGCCGAAGTTGCGGACCAGGTTGGCGCCGGATTGTTCGGCTGGCTTTCACCGCAGACGCTGCTTACCGTGATTCTCTCGCTGCCGGTCGGCGCGTGGCTCTTTGGTTTGGCAGGCGGCAGTTTATACCAGGCCGAACCGGCCGTCCCGCTTTGGCGATGGCAGACAGCGCTGGACCGGATGCAGGTTTTGCCAGGCTTCACAACGGCACTGGTAATCGGCGTGCTGTGCGGAATTTACAGTTTGTTCTTCGCGGTGGAGGCTTACGCCTATCTCACACAATTGATCGCCGGCGCCATCACCGTGACGCTGGCTTGTCAGTACGCCGTTCAGGGCTTCTGGCAGCTCTGCGGCATTGTGTTGTTAAATCTCAGCGTGCTGGCGGTTCTGCACACGCTCAGTGAAACTTCCCTGCTCGCTCCCGGCCGCCTGCGTTCGCTGGCGAAGCTGTTAAGCGTCTGTACGATCGCGTTTGTCCTGTTAGCCGGATTAAAGCTCGGCGTGTACGCGTTAGTTTACGGCTGGACGCTGCGCCGGGTGCTGGCGGTCTGGGCCTTGAGCGTGTTGGCGGTCGGCGCAGGTCTGGCCTGGGTACGCTTGAAACAGATCATCCCGGCCGCCCGCTGGGGAATTCTGTACGCCTTGATCAGCTTCACGCTGCTGGGCTGTTTCCCGTTAGAAAGCTGGACAGGCTTTCTGCATTGAGAGGAAACCCGGATCCTCTGGAAAAATGAAAAAGAGTTCTCGTTTGAGAACTCCGGAAGAAACCGTTTCGCGGTTTCTTTTTGTTTTGCTCAATATCCCGCGCTTCCTGGATTCCCCGCTTTTAATACGATAAAAAGCAGTCTTCCGTCAGGAAGCCTAAGCCGATTCCAAGCCTCTGACCGGCACTGCCGGCTTTATTCCCCGTTCTGAAAGTCCAGCGTTATCGTGCCGTCGGCATTCTTCCGTACTGCTTCCTTATCCAGGAAACGCCGCCGGGCATCCTCCAGATAGGCCTTCTGCGACGGGTACAGCGGCTTGAACTGGGCAACGATCTGGTTTGCCTTTTCGGCGTTGTTGCCTAACAGCTCGTCGGCGATAAAGACCAGCGCCTTCGCCGGTTTGACATAGGCTTTATCTTCGTCGGCAATCTGGAAATCCTTGCCATGATAAGCCCCGGTCGATCCGCTCGAGCCCGGCTGGATCGTCGGCAGCACCGCCGACAGATCGCCCATGTCCGTGCAGCCCGTTCCCCAATGGGTCTGAATCAAAATTTCATCTTCGCTGACAATCCGTTTCATCGCCGCCAGCGCAACTTCGTTCATCGCTTCGTCGTCATGCATCGGACAATACCCCGGCCGATCCTGCAGTGTGACCGTCGCTCCCATCGCCGCAACCGACGCCGCGATCGCGCGGTTGATCCGGCGGTTGGCCTGATCAATAGCTTCCAACGAAGCCCCGCGGACATAGCTTTCAATCTTAACTTCCTCCGGGATCGCGTTGACCGCCTGTCCGCCTTCGGTGATGATCGGATGAAAGCGGATATGCTCGTCGTCGCGGAATGTTTCACGCAGAGCGTTGACCGCCTGCAGCGCCTGCATGGCGGCATACAGCGCGTTGATGCCCTTGTCCGGCGAACCGCCGGCATGCGAGGCCAGACCATGAACCGTGATGTTTTTCACGATACAACCGTTGTTACCCCGCGCGAGCTGGTAAACATGCTTCATCCCCGGATCGTCGAAGGTATGGATCAGCACGCACAGATCAACGTCCTCAAAATAACCGCGCCGCATGAACTCCACCTTGCCGCCGAAAAATTCAATCTTGCCTTCGGCGCGCAGTTGTTCGCGGTAACCCACTTCGATCAGCTCCTCCGCCGGCACCGCCATCAGCCGGATGGAGCCGCACAGCCCGTCCAGCACGCCCGGCTGCTTCAGCGCCGCCGCTGCGCCGACCAACCCCGCTGCCTGCGCGTGATGGCCGCAGGCATGCACCGCCTTCGTTACCGGATCACAATCCGGATGCTCCGCGCAGATCAGAGAATCCAGCTCACCCATCAGACACAGCTTCGGTCCCGGCCGGCCGGTGTCCAGATCGGTGTAAAAGCCAGGTATCCCCTCCGGCTTGACCAGGTCATAGCCCAGATCGGTAAAAATTTGTTCCAGATACGTGCTTGTCTTCCATTCCTTAAAGCCCGTTTCCGGGTGCTTCCAGATCACTTCCGCAGTTTTACAGATGAGCGGCGCTTGTTCGTCCACCGCCGCGTTTAAGATCACATCTCGATTCATCAGGTTTCTCCCCCATTCTTTTCTCTATTATACCGCTTCCTGCGCGCGCAAAGAAGCCGCAATCGTCAACCGAGTTGAAAAAAACAGCCGGATCGCTTACACTAATCAAGAGATAAGGAGAGATTTGCTTATGTTTAGTATAGAAACAAGCTGGCTTGACGTTCAGGCTTATTTTAAAACGAACGACAGCGTGATGATCATCACCGGCAGTCTGGAATGCCACGGCGTCCACAATCCGTTAGGCGCCGATACTTTTGTTCCCGAGGCGCTGGCGCAGCGGATTGAAAAGCAGACGGAAATCCTTGTGCTGCCGGCGCTGCCGTATGGCTCATGCGACTATCTGCGGGGATTTCCCGGCACCGTCAGTCTCAGCACGGAAACGCTGCGGCGCGTCCTGCAGGAGATCGTCGACAGTATGCGGGCTCATGGCGCGCGGCGGTTTCTGTTTCTGAACGGCCACGGCGGCAATCTGCCGGCGCTGGAACAGGTCGCTTTGAAATTGAACAGCCAGGGCGATCTTGGAATCATCGCCAACTGGTGGCAGATGGCCAAAGAAATCGACCCGGCCTGGGGCGGCGGCCATGGCGGCGGGGAAGAAACGGCAGCGATGCTTGCGATCTGTCCGCAAGCCGTCCATTTCGAGCGCTGCCGTGAATCCACGCTGAAGCCGCTCAGTGAGAATATCACGACAACCGGTTTTAAAACCGTTCAGTTCAAGGGGGTAACGCTGACGATGCCCCAACCCATCGCCGCGATCTGCGACAACGGCTGGACCGGGCCTGATCACCCGGCTACGGCTTCCGCTTCGTGGGGCGAAGCGATGCTCGAAGCGATCAGCCAGCTCCTGATCCAGCTGATCGACGAATTGAAACACATCCCATTAGGAGAAGCTCATGAAGTCCGTTAATCCTTTTCCATTTTCCGATGACAACAAGCGTTATCACACCTGGAATTATTATCTGCGCCATCGTTTTGGCAAAAAGATCGCCAAGGTTCCGTTGGACGGCGGATTCACCTGTCCCAATCGCGACGGCACCCGCGGCTATGGTGGCTGTACGTTCTGCACCAGCTCAGGTAGCGGGGAATTTGCCGGAGACCGGACTGAACCGCTGTTAGACCAATATATCAAAGGCCAGGCCGTCATGCGCCATAAATGGCCGGACGCCGACTTTATTCCCTATTTTCAAGCCTATACCAACACCTATGGTCCGCTTTCTAAAATTCAGGCCTGCGTGAAACCCTTTTTAGACCGGCCGGAAGTCGCGGCGATTGCGATCGCGACCCGCGCCGACTGCCTGGAACCGGAAAAGATCGCCTGGCTGGCATCCTGCTGCGCAAGCAAGGAAATCTGGCTGGAGCTGGGCGTGCAGAGCGTTCACGACGCCACCGCGCAGATGATCAACCGTGGTCACAGTTATGCCGAGGTGGTCGAAACCGTTCAGCGCCTGGCCTTGACTCCGTTAAAAATCTGCGTTCATCTGATCGATGGTCTGCCGGGTGAAGATGAAGAAATGATGCTGGAAACCGTGCGGCAGATCAACCTGCTGCCCATCCACGCCGTCAAGCTTCACATGCTTCATTTAATGCAGGATACGCAGCTGGCATACAGCTATGCCGAACAGCCCTTCCCGTTGTTGTCGCGCGAAGAATATGTCGGTCTGGTCGTGCGCCAGCTGGAATTGTTAAGAACGGAAATCATCATTCAGCGGCTGACTGGCGACGGCGCCTCGGATGCGCTGATCGCGCCGCAGTGGACTCAAAAGAAGACGATTGTCCTCAATGAGATCGACAAGCTTATGGCCCGGGAGAAGACATGGCAGGGCAAGCGGGCAGCGCATGGCTGAAAATATCAATACCGTTAATCACCGCTGGATCCGGGAAACATTCGAGCATGTCAACCTGGCCGTCGACGCCACCTGCGGCGGCGGCAACGACACCGTTTTCCTCGCCGGTCTGGCCGACAACGTGCTGGCGCTGGACATCCAGCTCGAAGCGGTGAGGAAAACACAGAAAAAAACTGCCGGCTTCGCCAACGTAACGGTCATTCAGGCCGATCATGCCGAACTGGCGCGCTGGCTGACGCAGCCGGCTCAGATCATCGTCTTTAACCTGGGGTATCTCCCCTATTCTTCCAGCCCGCTGATTACGACGCCCGAAACAACGCTGCCGGCACTGGACGCCGCCGTTTCCCATCTGACGCCGGATGGCTTGTTGGCGCTGGCCTGTTACCGCGGCCATGCGGGCGGCATGGAAGAATGGCAGGCCGTCGTCGGCTGGATCGAGCAACTAGGCTCGGCCTGGAGCGTGCGATCCTATACCGACGGCCGGCCGGCAGCGCCGGTTCTGTATCATCTGCGCCGGACCTGACCGTCAGAAAAAGCATGAAATAAGAAACGCAAACAGATAAACTGAACTTTCAAAAAGAATCCCCGTCCGAGGATTCTTTTTCTTAGGGGATCTGATGACGGCGCACCGCTTCCTGCCAGGCGCAGAAATCCCGCCGGGCGATCAACAGTCCGATGCCCTGGTTATTTTCCGGATTCAGCCGCCGTTCCACTTCTTCCGGACACAGCCATACCGGCTCCGCCATCATCCGCCGCTCCCTGGCCGTCAACGATCGGGGATGCAATACCGGTTCACAATGCGCGACGAAGAACGTGCTGTGATTGCGCCGCTGCAGCCGATGATATTCGTCTTCTATCCAGCCCAGTTCGATCCAATCCGTCAGCACCGCACCCAGTTCCTCCCGCGCTTCCCGGACGGCAGCCTGGCTCGCACTCTCCCCGGCCTCGATCCCGCCGCCGCAGCTTTCCAGATGATCGCGCAGACCGAATTCATCTTGTCCCAATACATGAATCATCCCGATCCGCCCCTGCGGATTGATCACAAATACGCGCGCGGTTTTCCGCAGCGTGAGAATCGGCTGATCGGGATCCACAGTATCTTCAAAAACACCTAAGCATGCCATAAGTTTTCCCTCCTTCCCCTATCTAAGACAAATGAAAATGTTTATCCAACCGACCTTGTTTTTCTCGATGAAATCTGAGAACCTCAGCATCGGACAGAACAAAGCTGCGATTCAAAAACCAAAAGAAATCAAAAAAAGAACATCCGAAGATGTCCTCTTATCAGAATTGATTCTATCTCTTGGGGGGGATCTATTATTGTTTGAATGGGTGGGGGAAAAACAATAACAGATGAATCAATCCAGGTCCTATGACCTGATAGAATATTACTTAATTTATGGTTTCTTGTCAATACAAATTCTAAAAAAAGGCTTAACTAAACGGTTTTTGTAGACACTTTACGGAATTTGTCTAATTTTATTTCTGACATTGGCGAACAAATGTTTCAAAGATCGCACGGTGGCTTGGATCCGCCGTCAAGCGTTCCGGATGCCACTGCACGGCCAGGATTTTATCCTTTTCTATCGCTTCCGCCAACCCATCCTCGCTCCAGGAAGAAACGACGAAGCCGTCGGCAACTCTGTCGATATTCTGATGGTGGAAGCTGTTGACCGCATGCCGCGGACCGAACAGTTCATACAGCAGCGTCCCCTCCACGAAGGTATTGTCATGAAACGGCGCGTCCATCGCCGGCTTCGGATCGGCTTTGTGCTGTTGGTGTCCGGCAGGACGCATGGCCGGATACTGGGTATTGAGATCCTGAATCAGCGTGCCGCCGAACGCCACGTTAATGCTTTGGATCCCCCGGCAGATGCCTAAGATCGGTTTTCCTTTCGCCGCGAAGCGCCGGATCAGCTCAAGGTCCAACGTGTCCATGCGCGGATCAGTGAGCTCAACGGACGGATGGGCAAGTTGATGGAATAACGCCGGATCCAGGTCCTCGCCGCCGGTCACTAACAATCCATCGAAACGTTCGGCAATCGCTTCATAATCCTCGTCGCTGCCGTAATTCACAAGCACCGGAATGCCGCCGCCCAGCGCGACCGCGTCAAAGTACGTCTGATTATCAAAAATCCGGTTCTGTCCCTGGAAATCACCGATCCGGGCAGTCAGGGCAATCATGGGTTTCTTCATTCTCTTTCCTCATTTCTATGTTCCTGTTTCATTATAATCAAAGTTTTTAAGAAAATCACACATTTTAACACAATTTCGACATATTTCGCCTATACTTCTCTGGTATATTATATTCAGCAAGAGCGAGAAGACCTCTTGCCTGTACGATAACCTCTTCTCCTACGAACTAACATAATATCCCCTTTAAAAAAATTATCGTACAGAAACATTCTATCCCCTTATAAACAAGGAAAAAGGCCCTTTGGAACGGAGGCCTTTTTTCTTGGCTTCATCCGTCGCTGCGCGCCCAGCGCAATAACAGCCATGCGACCATGACTAACGAAATCACCGTGCCCCAGCGCTCGATATCGACGACATAGCCCAGCGTCCGGATACACCAGCCGACAAGCACGCTCCGCAATAACCGTGCTGTGCCGTCGCTGAGCAGAAATGGAATCAGGGCCATCTGCGTCATGCCGGCCAGATAAGCCAGCAGGAAATCCGGAATCGGGGTGACGCCGCCGATAAACACCGCCAGCACGCCGTAGCGGTCCATCAGCTGCCTGCCTGATGCGATCTCCTGCTCGCTGGCAAATTTGCGCAGCACGGCTTGCTGGGCCCGCCTTGCGATCTGATAGCCGATCCAGCCGCCGATTGCCGTGCCGACAGCCCCCTCCATTGCGTACAGCAGCCAGCCGTCCGGATTTTTAAGAATCAACGGAATCAGCACCACCTCCAGCGATGGCAGCGGCAGAAACGCCTTAAGACAGGCATACAGCACCAGTCCGCCTTGTTGAATTGCTTCCAGCGTGCCGATAGGCATCCTCCTCCTTAGTCCATGAGTTCCCTCAGGTCTTCAATTATATGATCCGGAGCGAAGGAATATGCCGCGGCCGCCTGCCGGTCATGCACGCCTGTCGTTACTAAAATTGTTTCAATCCCCGCCTGAACACCGCACAGAATATCCGTTTCCATGTTATCACCGACGATCACCACCTCGTCTTTGCCCAAGCCCAGATAGGCCAGCGCGCCTTCGATAATCGCGGCATGCGGTTTGCCAATCTTGACCGCCTCGCGCGAGCTGGCATATTCCATCAGCGCCACCGTTGAGCCGTTGCCGCAGTTGGCTCCCGCTTCGCTGAGCAAGATCCGATCGTTGTTGGTGCCGACCAGAATCGCCCCGGCCAGCACCTGCCGCAGCGCCAGTGAATACTTTTCCCAGGTTCCTTCCTTATCCAAACCGATAAACACCAGATCAGCCTGGTCATCCACCAGCTCATAGCCATTGTTCAGCAGCGCTTCACGCAGCCCTTCGGCCCCGACCATGTACGCCCGTTTCTTATCGGGAAACCGCCGGATCATCGTATCGCTCGCCGCCATCGCCGAGGTATAGAAGTGCTTCGGCTCAATTCCCTGATAGCCGATCTTCAGCATGTGATCCGCAGCCTGGCGCGGCGTGCGTCCGGAATTATTCGTTAAAAACAGAAAAGGAAGCTGTTCCTTCAAGCAGTAATCGATAAAGACCTTCGCGCCCTCGATAATCGCCGTTCCGCGGTACATCGTGCCGTCCAGATCCAACAGGTAGCATTTTTTTGTCATCGTCTTTGGCTCCTTTACTTTACCCTGCGATAGCGTAACACAAAGAAGCCCGGCTTTCAAGCCGTAAGAAAAGCCGGTCGTTCACCGGCGAAGCGAATTCTGGGATTTTTTTTGAAGCGGACCGCGGGCTTTTTTAAACATCAGAATCAAAACGATCGCAGGCACCGCAAACCCGGCGACGACAAGTAGCGCTGGGTCGCACCCGATTGCCTCGGACAGCCAGCTGCAAAACACGGGCATGATTAACAGTGACAAGCCCATATACACGCTCATCGCCGCCATCTGGCCGCTGGATTTGAGCTTTTCCGGAATAATTTCATCAATCATCAGCTTGGAGCTGATAATGATGATTGGGAACGTGACCATCTGAAAGACCGCCGCGGCGATCATCCACCACGGATTCTGAATCAGGCTGTAAACGACAAAACGCACGCCGAATAGGACGGAAGCCCCCAGCATCAGGTTGGCCGGATCGTATTTCTTCATCAGCTTGTCCCCGACTAACAGAATCGGAATTTCCATCAGCGATTGCAGGCCCCACTTCGCACCGACGTGGAAGCTGGTTCCCCCGATCGCCATCACCTTGTCGACGACGATATACATGTCCGCTGTCCCCATCCCAAACAGGACGAGCAGAATCAGCACCAACAGAATATAGGCTTTATTTTTCACCAGTTCTTTTAAGTCCGCTACTTTGACGACCTTACCGCTGGCGCGCTGCGCGTCCTGTTGCTTCCACGCGAAGTACAGCGTAGCGCAGCTGGTCAGAAACACAAGCACGGCGATGACCGGGAAATCCAGCCAGTTTAATAAAATCGCCGCAGCCCAGCTGCCGATTGCCCAGCCAAATGCACCCCAGGCATGGATCCGGCTGTAAACCGGCTTGGTTTCATCGATCTGCAGCACCCACGTATCTTCTAATCCCTGCCATGTCCGGGCAATGCCGCCGGTCAGCGAGATCATCGCCAACAGGTACCAGAACTGCGGCCAGCGGAAGCCGAACAGCACGACGTCGCCGATGAAAAAGACGCCGAAGCTGATCAGGAAAAACCAGCGGCAGCCCTTGAATTTATCCGACAGATAGCCGAACAGAAACTGCGTGACGAGTGTTGAGATCGCCATCCCGGACAGGATAATCCCTTTCTGCGTGCCTTCAAAGCCCATCGAGACCAGATAGGGAATTGTCTGGGTCGTGCCGATTGCGCCGGCCGCATACGAAAACAGAAACAGCCCGTTAAAACGGACGGCAGTTGATTTTTTCTTCATAGTCCACCTCGTGCTTAGTGTTCCCAGGCTGAGCGTCCGTCATTCATCACCGGTCTGTGAATTCCGCTGATTTCGCGATTCTTTTTGCCCGCCGCTTATGATAAAATAGAATGACGAAAGGAGTTCTCATGAAGAAAATCCTGAAAATAACCTTGATTGTTCTGCTTCTGATCGCCGGCGCGGGCGTGCTTTATTTAGACGCCACGGAAATCGCGCCAAAGCGGGTGCGGATCCGGACAGAAACAATCCGTTCAGAAAAGATTCCAGAAGCCCTGAGCGGTCTTCAGATTTTATTTTTTTCCGACGTGCATTATAACGCCTTTGTCGACGATTCACGGCTGGAAGCGCTGATCGAGAAAATTGACAGCGTCGGCGCAGACGTCATTCTGTTCGGCGGTGATTTATTTGATCACCCTGCCAACCAATGGCCAGACGATCAGGCGATGGATACGATCCGCAACGCTTTATCGCGGTTAAAAGCGCCGCTGGGAAAATTTGCGGTGCTGGGCAACCATGATCTGGAATCGCAGAGCAGCGGGGAAATGGTCAGTCACTTGTTGTTTGAAGCGGGCTTTGAAGTCTTGAACAATCAGTCCGTGAAAATCCGCAACCGCGGCACTCAGTCGATTTCATTAGTCGGTTTGGAAAGCGAGATGCTGGGCAATCCGGATCCGGAAGCGGCATACCAGAACATCTCTCCGGACAGCTTTACGATCGCCCTGTGCCATACGCCGGATACCGTGCTGCGGCTGCCGCAGGACCAGACGGATTTAATGTTAGCCGGCCACAGCCACGGCGGCCAGATTTACATTCCGCTGCTGGGTACCTTTTACCGGGCGAATTATGCCGAAATTTATTACCGTGGCAAGCATCAGGTTGACGACATTCTCCTTGACGTCAGCAACGGCACCGGCACCACCCGCATGGACGTACGCCTGTTCTCCCCTGCCGAAATCGTCGTTTATCGTCTGGAACACACAGAACCGGCGCCTGAAACAGACTCTGTGCCAGACAACCCGGATCAAAGCGACGGCAGTAACGAAGCCGGCACTGACGAAAATCCAGACGGCAGCGATGTCCCACAGGATCAACCCGCTGAAAATCCAGAAGAATAACTAAAAAAGGAACGCCCTGAAACGGATGATCAAACCCGTTACGGCGTTCCTTTTTTTAGTTTCAAAGTCCTGTTTCATTCATTTCTAAATCCGCGGCATAAAAATCATCAACCTCGCCTGAAATTACAATACGACGTCAGACTACCGTTACCAATCACATCGTCAGAACAGACAATCTTCGATGATGTCTTTGCCGCGCAACGTTTCCAGCCAGGCTGCAGGAATGGCTTCCATTCCATACAGGATTCCGGCCAGTCCGCCGGCCACCGCGCCGACAGTATCCGTATCATTGCCTAGATTCACCGCCCGCAGCACCATTTCGGCATAGCTGTGACTGTGAAGCAGCGACCATAACGCGGCTTCCAGTGTATCGACGACATACCCGCTGGACCGGATTTCCGATTCCTCCAACTCCTCCAATTGAGATAACCGGTGAAACGGCGCGGCTTCATTTCGATTCCGCAAGATTGCAGCAAGATCTTTTCCTGTTATCAAGGTTCGAGCGCATTCGATATAGATCTGACAAGCGCACACCGAAATGGCGTGGCCGTGCGTGATCGCGGAAACGGCCGCAATTGTTTCCGCATCAGCCTCAGTAAACGCTAATGGCAGAATCCGCATCAACGAACCATTGCCATTGGCCTTGAAATCCGCAAATCCGTAACCCCGAACCAGCGCCTGTCCGGTCGTATTTCCGCAATCAAACACAACCTGGTTAATCGCATAACTGCCATGAAACAGCCAGTTGCAAAACGCCGAGCGGATGGCTTCCACGTCGATTTCACCTGTTTGCCGGATTGCATCGCAGGTTGCCAGCGTCATGCTTGTATCGTCCGACCAGGTTCCTTCGGGCTGTCGGTGCGTCCCATATCCCTGCATTCCTTCGATACGGAAAGTTCCGCGTTCCATGAACTCTACCGGAACACCCAAGGTGTCGCCCACAGCCAGCCCATAGATCGCACCGCGGAGTTGATCATTACGCTTTTCCATCTAATCCTCCCTCGTAAAAATTGATCACTGTGATCCTGAAATGAGCGCATCTTCCCTTTTCCGACTTGAAAATGTTACTCAGAACTTTCACTTTAAAACTCCGGTTTCTCTTTCAGCAAAACCTCTGCGATCCAATGCGCGGGGCCGTCTTGTTCATTACTGAAACAAATTTGTGAAGCGGCCGCCTTGACTTCCGGATGAGCGTTCATCACCGCAATTCCTATTCCACAATTTTGAAGCAAAGGCAGATCGTTAAAGTCATCGCCAAACACAGCCAATTCCGACAAGTCCAAACCACAGCGCCGACAAAGATCGCGCGCTCCTGTCAGTTTGCTGACAACGGAGCTGACAAGAACATAATAACCTGGCTCATGCGCGTTCGCAAGACAGGTGTAGTCCAGGCTGTTCAGCCAGGCCGCTTCCTGATCAGAATCCAGATTGATCGAAATTTTCAGCACGGAATCCATCGGGCAACCCGGCAGGTCTGCGCGATGATAGATCGGATCATCGTGCTGCGTTTGCGGATCATTTGTAAAAATCGTCTCAGCATACGTCAGCGTTAAGCGGCAGCCTGACAGCCCATTCAGTCTTTCGACAACACTTTTAACCAACGTGGGATTCAGCGGATATTGAGAAACTCTCTGTCCCTGCCATAGATTCAGGCCGCCGTTGAGACAAATTAAACCCTCCGGCTGAACCTGACGCCGATAGTTCTCGATTCGCATCACAGAACGTCCGGTAGCGAAAAACAGCGTCAGTCCCTGTCTTTTTGCCTGTTCTAAAACTTGAAGGGTATAGCGTGAAATTTGTTTGTCATTATGCAGCAGCGTCTGATCCAAGTCCATTACAATTCCTTTAATCATGACTTTTGTTTCCTTTTCTATTCGCGATTTCATAAAGAGCATCGGCCCAACAGGCTCTGTGTCAGTAGTTATACGCACTAAGCCATCTTCGAAGCGACGGCTGATGCGGGAACGCGGAATACAAGAACGATACCGCGCTAAGCGGTATCGTCATGAATTCTCTGGTTTATTTTAAATGCGACTGCATCCAGTCGGTGATCTCGTTCAATCTTCTCATCCGGTGCAGCGGTTTGCCGGACCGGCTCAGTTCATGGTTTTCACCCTTGAAATACACAAGCTTGGACTCAACGCCCAGATCGACCAGAGCGGTATACATCTGCAAGCCTTCCGCCATCGGACAACGGTAGTCTTCATCCGAATGAATAAACAGCGTCGGCGTCGTGCAGGCGCGCGCATACTTGACTGGGGAATGCCACCACAGCTTTTCCGTATCGTCGTAGATATTGCCGCCCTGCTGGTCCGGTCCGAAGGTCATGCCGATATCAGAAACGCCATAGAACGAAATCCAGTTGGCGATGCTGCGCTGGGAGGCCGCGGCCGCAAAGCGCGAAGTATGGCCGATGATCCAGTTGGTCATGAATCCGCCGTAGCTGCCGCCGGTTACGCCGACACGCTGCGCGTCGATCGCCGGGTACTGCTTAAGCACCGCATCCGTGAAATCCATGATGTTGTTGTAGTCACAGGTGCCGTATTTGCCGCGCAGATCCGCAAATTCATTATCGCGGCCGTCGGAGCCGATCGGGTTGCAGAAGAAGACGAAATAGCCTTCGTTCGCCCAGACCTGCATCTCATGATAGAAGACTTCGCCATACACTGTCTTCGGTCCGCCATGAATATCCAGGATTGCCGGATAGCGCTTCGTTTCATCATAATCCTTCGGCAGCAGCACCCAGCCGTTGATCGTCGTGCCTTCCGATTCGACGCTTAACCGCTGTGGAACTGCGACATACTTATTCGTTAACGCCGCTTCGTTGAAGTCGGAAATCTGGGTAGTCGTCTTGGTTTCCGGATCGTACTCATAGATTTCCTGCAGCTTCTGCCCCAGCATGCCCGCAAACAGAATCTTACCGTCGGCCAGCGCGAAATGATCGACAGAGCCGGTCAGCTCGATCACCGGCTGAATGCAGCCGCAGGCGCCCATCTTATACAAATGCGAGCTGTCCTCGCGCGTCGTTAAGAAATACAGCGCTTTCTCATCCGCCGCAAAACCACAGCCGCCGCCATAACGGCAGTCGGAGCCGACCGAGGAGCCCATACTGTACTCATACGGCGCCCACAGCGTCACCTCATGGCTCACCGGATCAAGCTTATAAAGATACGGGTTTTCGTTATTGCCGTGGCGGGTTGTCGTCGCAGCCGCCAGCACGATGGCCTCACCGAAAAACGCGGCTTCGTGAATCGAATATTCTTTTTTATCATAAATGCATTCCGTCGTCTTGGCTTTCACATCATACAGATAGACGGAAGCCTTGCGCTGCGGACGGCTTGTGTATTCCTCGCCGGTATACAGCACCTTGCCCTCCTTCACGTCGACGTCGCCGGTCATAAACAGCGGTGCGGTGATCGGCGTGCAGGTCTTCGCCTTCGCATCGACGACATACAACGTGTTCCGCAGCTTGTTCGTGAATCCGCCGCCGTTGGACCAGAACGGAATTTCATCGAAAACTTCATAATCAACGTTGTCTTTCTTCGCCTTCAAAACCTGTTCGCGCTGTTCTTCGCTCATCGCCGCAAAATCGCCGATGCCGGCATCCGTGCGGGCTTTGATCAGATACAGATCGACGTCCAGCTTCCAGATCCCGATCGCCTTTAACGGTACCGTAAAGGCCTTGACCGCTTCCCCGCCGGTTAACGAAATCCGGTAATACGCAGTATACGGCTCGCCGGCTTCCGCCTTCTTCTTGTCCTGGCTGTCGCGGCTGGCCGCAAACAGGATCGTCGTTTCCTCGTCAAAGATGAAGCTGCTTTCCTTATCCATCGCCGTCAGCTGCGCAAATCCCTGATCCTTGCGAACCCAGATGTTGCTTGTGTAGCTATTGTTTTTGGGATCCGCCTGCCAGACCGTCACAGCCACCGCCGTTTTCTCCGGCGATACAGTCAGATTGGATAAAAAGCGGTAGTTGTAAAATTCATCACGTTGAAGTTTGTCCATTGTTTATTCCCCCTTGTTCATGAACGTTTCTATTTCTTCCGTCGTATGCGGCAGCTTTTCACTTAAGTTGACCGCTCCGGTTTCGCTGACGAGCACATCGTCCTCGATCCGGATGCCGATCCTCTCCGCTTCCAGGTACAGTCCCGGCTCCACGGTGATCACCATCCCCGCTGCCAGCGGCAGATTCGCGATGTTGACGTCGTGAGTATCCAGGCCCAGATGATGCGACACGCTGTGGAAGTAGTAATCCCGCACAGTCATACCATGATCCAGCAGACCGATCGCAGCGAGCTGTTCGCTGTAAAAATCTACCAGCACCTGGTTCAGCTGACGCAGCGTTCGTCCCGGCCGGATGGCGGCAATCACCCGCCGCTGACCTTCCAGCACGATATCGTAAATCTGTTTCTGGCGTTCTGTGAAACGGCCGTTGGCCGGATAGGTGCGCGTGATATCGGCACAGTAATGACCGACCGCGCCGCCCAGGTCGCACAGCACCAGACTGCCGTCTTCGATCACTTCATCGTTGCGGCTGTAGTGCAGCGTCGTCGCGTTGGCGCCCGAAGCGCAGATCGTCGGGAACGCATGTTCGCGCACTCCCTGCTTCATCAAAGCGAAGTCGAAGACCCCTTCCAGCTCAGTTTCATTGATGCCCGGCGCGCAATGCCGCATCATCACCTTGACGGCGGTGATCGTCGCTTCCTGCGCCTGCCGCATCAGATTCAGTTCATCCTCGTCCTTGATCATCCGCAGCTGGGCCAGGGACGCGTGGACGTTGATCAGATCGACGCTGGGATAATGCTGCCGCACATGACTGGCAAACCGATAGGCCGGATCGTCCGGTTCCTCCCAGCTCTCCTTCGCCAGATCCAGCCCGACGCTCATGCGGCGGTTGCCGCGGTTCAGCTTCATCTGACGATGGATGAAATCCAGCATTTCCGCATTCGGATACACGGCGTCGACATCGGCCTGCTGCTGAGCTTCCTCCGGTTTCATCCGGCCGCCGACCCAGCGGGCCTGTTCCGGATCAAACGGCTCGATAAACAGCACCGACTGAACGTAATCGCCGTTTTTAATCAGTGCCAACGTCATCGCTTCCCGATCCAAGCCTGTCAGATAGTAGAAATTGCGGTTGACCGAGAACGGATAGGCCTCGTCCAGCGAACGAACCGGCGCTTTGCCGGAAAAGAATAATGCCAGGGAACCCTGCGGCATCGTCTCCATGACGCGGGTTCGGCGTGTTTTGTAATCCATTACAGTTCCTTTCTGCAGCGGTCGATCGCTGCGGCAATCCGCGGCAAATCCGCGGTCTCAATTCCCCAATGCGTGACCAGCCGGTAAACGCCGTGATCCGCACCGTTGATTAAAATCCCCTGTTCCTTTAATGCATCGACAAACCGCTCCGGCGCGGCCAGACCGTTCAGCGTCAGAAAGACCATATTGATATCCAGCTGATCCTTCGCCACCGCAACGCCGTCCAGCTCCTCCAGCATCGCCGCCAGTGTTTTCGCATTGGCGTGATCCTCGCCCAGCCGCAGGCTCATCTGATTCATCGCGATCAATCCGGCCGCGGCCAGAAATCCCGCCTGACGCAAACCGCCGCCGATCCGCTTGCGGTTGCGCCGCGCGCGGGCGATAAATTCCTTCGTTCCGCATAACATTGAACCGACCGGCGCGCATAGTCCTTTGGACAGGCAGAACGTCACGGAATCCGCACAGGCCGCCAGCTCCGCCGCATCAACGCCCAGCGCCGTCGCTGCGTTAAATAATCGTGCGCCGTCCAGATGAACGTTTAACCCGGCCTCCTTCGCCGCGGCATAATCCTGCCGCATGAGTTCCAGCGGCACCACTGTGCCGTTGGACAACGCGTTTTCCAGACAAAGCAACGTTGTCGGCGGTTCGTGAATGTCGTCCGGCCGGATCGCCTGACGGATATCGTCCGGATAAATCCGATCGTCGGGGTTGTCAATCGTCCGCCCCATGCATTGACAGATCTGAGCGAGATGACCAACTTCATGGGTGATGATGTGGCTCCGCGCTCCGAGGATCACTTCATCCCCGCGCTGAGTCTGCGACTGAACACCTAACAGATTCCCCATCGTCCCGCTGGAAACAAACAACGCCGCTTCCTTGCCTAAACGCTCGGCAGCCTGACGCTCCAGTTCGTTGACCGTCGGATCGTCGCCATACACATCGTCGCCGACAAGTGCGGAAGCGATCGCTTCCCGCATCTCAGGCGTCGGCTGCGTAACCGTGTCACTGCGCAAATCGAGTATTTTCATGATTTCAACTCCAATTCTGATTTTCATTATAGAAAAAAACGCAGGTCTTTTAAAGTCTTTTCCCCGGTTTCCTGGACTTCTTGATGATCTTTTTTCAATTTCTTCCTGAAACAATTTTCATTCAGTTGATTCTCTCAAGTTAGTCCTGGTCTTCTTTGAAGCCGGTTTTCGTAATTCTTTATTTTTTCTGACGCTGATTTTTCGTTTTCTCTGGTATCCTAATGAATAGGAAGTGAGACTATGTTGCTTAAATTGATATTAATTCTGGTCTTGGCCGGAATTCTGGCGGGTCTGGTCGCTCAGCAGCATCTGCTCGAGCGCAGTCATGTTGCATCCGGCATTCGCAAAAAAATCCAGATTTTTGACGGAATCGCGGTGCTGATATTCATCGTCCGGTTCATGCCCTTACCGCTGGGCTCTACGCAACTCGTTCAGGCCCTGGCCTTGGGCGTGTTGGTGTTTCTGGCAGTTTCCACGCTGCTTCTGCTGCTTTTTCAGCTGCGGCCCACCGGCACGCGGACCTGGCTGTTCTGCTGGCTGAGTCTCAGCGTCCTGCTGAGCGGCGGAATCAGCGTCACAGGATGGCGGCAGGCGCATACGCTTGCCGTTCACGATCTCCAACTCACGCTGAGCTCCCGGTTTCCACATGCAGAACTGCAGTTCACCGTAATCTCGGATCTGCATTTGGGAACCTCCGTCAACGCGAAGGAAATCAACGCCTTAATCCGCCTCCTGGAACAAACACCGAAGCAGCCGGTGATCATCGCCGGCGATCTGTTCGACGAATACACGACGCCGAAACAGCTGCAGGAATTCCTCGACGCCGTCAATCATTCCCAACTGGAAACGGTTTATATGGCGGCAGGGAATCACGAATACCACCAACGCCGCTATGAAGCGTATTTCCAACAAATCCAGGCCAGCCGGATCGTCCTGCTTCGCGATCAAACCATCGCGATTGACGAGCATCTTCAGCTGTTATTCCGTCAAGACCGATCACAGCCGCGCCTGGCGTTAAACGATTTGATCGGCAATTCGAACGCCGACTGGATCGTCGTCGATCATCAGCCCAAGCTGAAAGAGAAAAACCCGGCCGTGCTTTTACAGGTTTCCGGCCATACTCATGCGGGACAGGTCGCGCCGTTCTCCCTGGTTGTTGGACTGGCTTATCCGTGCGTCGCCGGCCGCTGCGATACCCAGCCGCAAGCGCTGGTCACCAGTGGAATGGGTGCCTGGGGATTACCGTTCCGCCTCGGCACCGAAAGTGAAATTCTGCGGGTCACGCTGCATTTTCAGGCACAATCAGAGATTCCTGCCGATAATGCCTGAAAGTATGCACCTTCTTCTTTTTGACGAATGTCCCTGAATTTAGTCAATCCTGCCCAGATTCCTTCTGGGCAGTTTTTTTATATTCTAAGAATTTCGATGCGTCAGAGGCAAAAGAAAATGAAAAGAATGAAACAAACTCAAATGCGTTGAGATGAGATCACGTTTATTGTATAATTAACTCAAAAGATGATGGGTATCTCTGAAAGCGAGGTCTTCTTCATGAAAACGATAACGTGTTCCGATCGGATCTACTATGATGAATTGCTTCCCGAAGAAGCTCAGGCTATTCGCCAGGATATCCAGCTGGTTCATTCTATCCTCCATACCGCTTATCGTTATCTGACGCTGAAAGCCCGGGGAATTCCCTTCCCATTTGAAGAATCGCTTCATAAAGAGCTGAAGCGCCGGTATCACACGAATGATTATTTTCCTCTGACAGCGCTATGGGAAGCTCAGCATCAATTGAAAGCAGACTTTGAAAACCATGAGCGCTGGAAGAAATCGTTAAAAGCAAGAGTGAAAAGCGTGGAAAAGAAAATCCGGAAAACAGAGAAAGAAATCCAACGGCTCGATAAGCAGTTAGCTCAGCTTAAGCAGAAAACAAAACAAGGCAAACAAACCCAAGAAGATTATTTACTGGAGGTTCAGGGGCTGCGGCCAACCCGGAAACAGTTAAAGAATCAACGCTCTCAATTGATCTTTAAATTGAACCGCACCCAGCAACAGCTCAACACCGCGAATCAGAAAATGCGGTTTACCTGCTTTGGCGGGAAGAAGCTATCGCGTTCCAGAACGACGGTTTATGCTGGAAATCATGAAGCGTGGCTTGAAGAATACCGGTATCAGAGAAACAAAACCATGATGATCCCCGGACGCAGGCAGGGGAAGTATTCCAATTGCCTATTCAAATATCATATTGAAGAAGGCGTATTGATTTATCGCTGCAGCAGTGAAAACAGAGAAATCCGGTTGAAGATCCAGTTTCACGCGAATGCCAAAGAACTGGAACGGGCGGTGAAGCTGCCGCACAACACACCGGGGAAAGCGGTCGCTTATCTATTGGAAGATCATAAGAAATACTTCATTATCAAAGCGATTGTGGAAATGGAAGAACGTGAATTGATGGAAGAAAAGCAAGACGGCGTGATTGGAATCGATATCAATGCGGATCACATTGCCGTGAGTGAAACGGATGCCTGCGGAAACTGTGTGCTGTTGAAGACCGTGCCGATGCCCTTAAGAGGAAAGAAGAAGAATCAACGGAAACATCAGATCCGGCAGACGGCGAAAGAGATCGTGCTGGAATGTGTAAGAAGTAACAAGCCGTTGGTGATGGAAGCATTGGAT
>NZ_QRUP01000029.1:0-47462 GCF_003459085.1 Holdemania filiformis
GCCCCCTAAAATAATTAAAAAAACTAAAAAATACTTTCTTGAGTTAATTTTACGTACTCATTATAACTCAGAAACGTCTTGATTTCAATTTAGCTTTCTTATTTCTCAACGACTTTTCTTATCCATAAAAATCAAAATAAAAAGGGCAGATCTGACTGCCGCTTTTCTGATATCGATCAATGCAGAAACATCCTTGGATTTTTAATCCAAAACTCTGCTCATTATGATTTTTCTATTTTTTCTTACTTCGAAAAACGATCTTCTTGTTCCCGACTTTCAAAATCTTTCCGGATATCCTCAGCCCAGTTTTCGTCCAGTTCTTCAGATTCTTCATATAATTTCATCGCTCTTGCCAAAATTCCGAAGTTCTTCCGCATTCCTGGTTTATCCGCATGGAAATTCACAGCCCGGCTCGCCCCGATTCCCATACTGCCCGCAGTCTGCACCGCGTCGATATTCGCGCCCAGGAATAAAAATTCCCAATGATCCCGCTCTTTCTGCCGTTCGATCAACTGCTTCACCTGATCCAGAGAATATTCAACGCTGGAATTTTCCATACCGTCCGTCGTGATGATGAACAACGTCTTTTCCGGTCGGTTTTCCGCTTTCATCTTTTGATGCACCCGCGCGATATGCAATACTGAACGACCGACCGCATCCCATAACGCTGTGCTGCCCCGGACATAATATTCTTCTTCGCTCAGACTCCCGATATCCTCAATCGGAACACGATCTAAAATCACCTCGGTCCGATCATCAAATAAAACCAACGATACCCGCGCCGAGCTTGCTTCCCGCTTCTGTTTTTCAATCAAGCCGTTAAATCCGCCGATCGTGTCCTGTTCCAAACCCGCCATACTGCCGCTGCGATCCAAAATAAATACGATTTCCATTGTTTCCTTCATGATTTTCTTCATTGCCTTTGCCTCCTCTGTACTTCCAGTTTAAACTGAAAGCCATCAGTGGAGGTCGCTTGGCAGGCGACAAAACAAATTAAAACGAGCGACCACCCAAAAGCGGCTGATCAAAAACAAACAACACCTCGTTGATCTGAAACAAATCATAAATTCCCTGACCGATGAAATATTCAACGATAATATCCAGCTTGCTGGCATGGGTCAAGGCATAGCCGGCCCGGCCGATCAAAACCTTCAGTTCATCCAGATTCAGCTCCAACGCAATTGCCAGCGCCAGCGCCGTTGTTTTACTCGGCCGGTAATCCTTCTGAATCCGAATCTTGGAAAACAATTTCCGGTCAAGATTCGCTCTTTTATAAACTTGCGGATCACTCATTCCTCTCTCGTCGATCATCCGCAGCAGCGATTCCGAAAACGATTCCTCATGTTGAGCGATCAACTGTTCAAACAAGCGCGGATCCACCGACCGCATTTTAGGTTCAGCATAAAATTTATTCGATGGAGCCTGAGCCTCTTCCTGCTCTTTAAAAAGACATGTTTCTTCCGCAGGAATATCTGTAAGTTCTTCGTTTTCTTCCAACTCTGCTTCAACGGGCGCGATGAAGTTCTTCACTTTCGCAAGAACATGACCTGTTTTTTCTCGCGGAAGCGCTTGAATGTAATGATCCTTAATATAACGACTGACAGCGTTGATTAACGAATCTGACAGCCGTAATCTGCGAACATCCTCTACAACCAGCGTCACCCATAATTCCTGTTCTGTCAGAAGTTCGCGTTCCCCCTGCACAAGTATGGATAACAGGTCATCTTCCGATATCCCGGGTAAGCTGAACTTCGGCCACACAATGGCGACCGACCCGCAATGTTCCCGGACCGCCGCCGTCAGCGCCTGCCGATAAGCTTGCGTCAATAACAACGCCGGATTAAATTCCCCGTCCCCGCCTTGCGGCAAGGATACCTCGATCAGGACGACTGCCCTTGGCGTGAAAGCAAATTCCAGCTCTTTAGCCATGAGACAAGGTGGGAAACTTCCGCGATGAAACACCCGAACACCGGTGCCGGTGTTTACAAAACGAACAACCGCATCGGCGGTTACTTCGCTCAAATCTTTTCTGACAATTTCAAACGGCATGACTTACTCGCTTCCTCTCCCCGAGCGCAAGCTCTTTCCAACAACTCCGCCGATCAGCGCGATCACCGCATACGCCGGAGCGTATATCCACGCGCTTTCATTAAAATATAGAAATATCGCAGGGATAAACAAGATTCCGGTCACAATCGCAAAAACGATCGCCGAACCGGCTTTCCAAGCATGGACGGCCGCGATGATCAACGTGATCAGCGGCAGGCCGGCCAACATCATAACCATTGCCATCCCCGTATTCCTGATCACTGCCGGCAGGATCCAAAAGTTAACTGCCGTCAAAAACACATAAAGCAGATGAGGTTTTATCCGCATCGTTCTTCCTCGCTTTCTCTATTTAAAAATCCTGCGTAAGCGGCTAACAACTACGCATTGAGGCTTTTCCCACCCTGTTCCCTTCGACAGTCTGTCTTCACGAACTCCAGTTTCACGTTATGCCGCGCTTTCATCCGCGCGATTTACCGGTTCCGGCAACAAGCCGGCATCCCGCAGCACCGTTTCCAAAACATCCGCGCAGTTTTCCACGGTCGCCGCGCACCGGCGTTCCGGCTGAAACAGCCGCGGTTTAATTTCCTCACAGCGCAGCGATCCCAGCCGCTGCCGCACTTGGCCGACAATGGTTTGCGTCAAGGGCTTTAACTCCGCGCAGTCATGCGCCTTGGTCTTCACGATCAGACAGCTCAGCGCGCACACGGCCCCGGTCAACGCTCCGCACACATCTCCTACCTGCAGGCCGCCGCCCAAACCCGCCATCAGATGACAGGCATTTTCATCTAAATTCAGATTCCACGCCGCGTTCGCCCCATAAACCAGACTTTCCGCACAATTATATCCCTGCTCATAATAGTGAAGCGCATATTCTTTTAACATTGAATTTCCTCCCGTTTTCTTCTTTAATGATACCGGAGTTCACCCGCTTTGGAAAGACTAATTCCCGGATCCCGGCAGAGAATGCAGGAAAGTGACCGCTGCGGAAAACGACTTTCCGCTCAAAAAATGAGAAAAGGCTGCCGCAGCCGACAACCTTCTTTTCATTTTAAAATTTGAAGAAACTTAATGCTCTTCCAATACTGAAATTCGATCGCGATCAATCCGATCCATCGTCATCGAAGCTTAATACCTGAGATTTCCCGCTATGCTTTCCGCTCCTGCGGCAGCATCACGGAAAAGTCAATGTGGCAATACCCCTGCGGATGACGCACGAGATAATCCTGATGTTCCTGTTCAGCATCATAAAAGCAGACTAAACGTTCGACTTCCGTCACGATCGGACGATCATAGTCTTTCTGCCGCTCGGCCACAAACTGCCGCGCGATCGCTTCGTCTTCCGCACAAGCCGGATAAATTCCCGTCCGGTAGGACGTTCCCACATCGTTGCCCTGACGATTCAGGGACGTTGGATCGATGATCCGAAACAGATGATCGAACAACTGCTCGAGCGTGATCTGATCAGAATCATAGACGATCCGCACGCATTCCGCGTGCCCGCTGATCTGCCGCTTCACCTGCGCGTAGTTTGGGTTTTCAAGACTTCCCTGAGCATACCCGACGCGTGTTTCCTCAACTCCTTTTAACCGCCGGTAATATTCCTGAACGCCCCAGAAGCATCCGCCGGCCACTACAATTTCTTTTTTCATCGCGGCCCCTTTTCACGCAGCGCTTCCGCTTTCCACTGACGGGAGCGCGCGATCAGCTTTTCGTAGACCGGAAGCATCCGCGCTTCACTGACCACCTTGGGCAGATCCGCGATCGGAATCCAGGCAACGGCGCTGTTCTCATCCGCTTTGACCGTCAGCGTCTGATCGGTCGGCGCGATAAACAAATAGGTCACGTTCAAATGTTCGTGTTCCTTCACCGGCTTGCCCCGCTTGATATGGGCCGGCACCGGCAGGATATCCAATGCCAGGATGTCCTGCGAAAACGGCGTCAGCTCCGTAATTCCGCTTTCCTCTTTGGCTTCGCGCAGCGCGACCGCAAACAAATCCGGATCCCCATCCGCATGACCGCCGAGCCAGGAATAGGACTGATAAATATTATGGTAGGCCATCAGCACCTGATCCAGCGCGTCGTTCATCACCCAGGCCGAGGAGGAAACGTGCGCTTCTTCATTCTCCCGGGTCAGGATATTTTCCAGATCCAGCACTTCCAGAAACCGCGCTTTATCGTTTCGTTCCTGTTCGTTAAAGGGAACGTAAGCGCGGATATCGTCACGCCATGTCTTGTTCTGCATTGGGATTCACCTCCGGATACCACGCGTCCACCGCTTCCAGCCATTCATGAAGCAGACTGTGGAACTGCCGGACTAAATCCGGATGGACATCAGCCACATTGTGCTTTTCCGAAACATCCTGTTCCAGATCAAACAGCCGGACGCTGTGATCTTCATAAAATTCGATGTATTTCCATTTCCCGCAGCGCAGCGCGGATCCCGGGGTTCCGCCCTGATTGCCATAATGCGGATAATGCCAGAAGATCGGCCCGCGGTCAAACTTTGCCTGCGGATTCAACAGCACCGGAGCCAGGCTCACCCCGTCGCAATGCTGCTGCGGACGCAGCGGCAGGCCGCACAGTTCCAACAATGTCGGATAGAAATCCGGACTGGTTGTCAGCGCGTGACTCAGACTTCCCGCCTCAATCTTCCCCGGCCAGCGCACAAATAGCGGTTCCCGCACCGCGCCCTCGTACATCCATCCTTTGCCTTCCGATAACGGGAAGTTGCAGGTCGGTGAATGTTCCGCCGTTGCCAGTCCGCCGTTATCCGAAGTGAAAATCACGATCGTGTCCTCGTCCAGCGCTTCCGCTTTCAACGTCGCCCTCAGCTGGCCGACGCTGTCGTCCAGCGCCTTGATCATCGCGGCATACACCGGATCCGACTGAACAATCCGGCGGGTGATCCGCTTATCCTTTTTCTGCATGATCGGAAACGGATCGCCGATCTCAAACGAATCCTGCTGATCCAGTCCCATCCGCTTCGCTTTTTCTTCAAAGTAGGCGATATCTTCCGCCTTGGCCTGCAGCGGCGTATGCACCGCATAGTGCCAGAGGTTCAGGAAAAATGGACGCTGACGGTCGCGGCTGCGGATCAAGGCGGCCGCTTCCGCGCCGATCCGGTCGGTCAGGTATTCCCCTTCCGGCCCCTCGCTGAGGTTTTCCATGTGGTATGGACTGAAATATCCTTTCTTCGGATGGCCCCACCAGCTGCCCCCGAGGTTGACATCAAAACCGTGATGCTCCGGATACGCCGCTTCTTTTCCCAGATGCCATTTTCCGACATGCCAGGTCTGATAACCGGCTTCCTGAAACGCTTTCGCCATCGAGAACTCACTGACCGGCAGCTCCTTGATATATGGCGCATCGATTAACTTGCCGCGGCACGGATGATAGTTCTCATGATCGATCCAATCCGTCACCTTTAAGCGGGCCGGATACTTGCCGGACAGAATACTGGCGCGGCTGGGCGAACAGACCGGGCAGGCGGCATAGGCTTGATCGAAAGCCATGCCTTCCTTGCGCAGCTGGTCGATGTGCGGCGTTTCATAAAACGAACTTCCCTGACAGCTTAAATCCATCCATCCCAAATCGTCGATCAAGATCATAATGACATTCGGCTGCATGTTCATCACTCCTTTTCCTTTATATAACGAAGGTCGGTTTCAAGCGGGTTTTCAGCACAGCCTTCCATGCGCTTTAAGACAACCTTCCATTACCGATTTCCCTCCGTTCAATCCGTTCCCGGATCTCCCATCCGTGAATTTGTTCAACCGGCTCCCGGCTAAAATAGAATCCGCAGCCGCTGCAGATAAGCCAGATCCCGGTACCGGGCAATCTGAACCTGCTTTTGGCTTTGGAACACTTCGATTTCGGTTTCCTGATCGAGGTTGAAGCAGAGGTGATCGTAGCACAGAAACGCACCCTCGAAGCTGGCGGACCGCAGTTGTATCACTGATTCCGGCCGCAGGATCAGCGGCGACGCCAATGAGCGGTAAGCGCGGTGATGGATGCCGGTAATTTCGCTCAGCTGCAATAACGGAAGACCACTTTCGATCACCGCTCCGCCTAAAGAGCGGTTATACGCGGTAGAGCCGATCTGCGTACACAGGCACAAGCCGGTTCCGCGGAAGGTTTCAAAGAAAGATCCGTTGATATCAATATCCATCAGCTGCGTTTTCGTCACGTTTTCAATCCGCATTTCGTTTAACGCGTAAATCGTCTTTTCCTGTCCCCCGCCGCGTGCCGTGACCTGAAGCAGACGCGCGCTTTCGCACTGGGGACTGCGGTGCGTGACGTCCTGAACGCACAGATCCATTTCATCACAGCGGTAATCACAGAAGAAGCCGAGCGTTCCGCTGTGGATTCCGACAAACTTCACATTTTCCAGCTGATCCAGATATTCGTGCACGGCATACAGAAACGTCCCGTCCCCGCCAATCGCAAAAACCAGGTCCGGCTGCCGTTCATCTTCCGTCCAGCCCGCCTCGCCCAGCTTGCCGGCCAGCTCGTCTTTCAGCTGCCGCGACGTTTCATCCGGCCGGTGAACGACCGCAAACTTTTGTTTCATATTCTTTCTCGCTTTCTTCACTGTTTCTTTTAAGGGCCGCAGGAGTTTTCCTTCGTCCGGCGGTCTTGCGCACTCCCTTTGAAGCGGTTTTATTCCCTTCTGATTTTCTTTTGTCGTTTCTTCTTCAAATTTGTTTCCGCACAATGAGCGGATCTCCGCCCGATTCCTTTCCGCCCGTCCGGCAAGCGGAAGATCAGCGGCAGAAGTATAAATCCAGGATCGCTCCGAGCCCTTTATCTTTCTGTGCTAAAACTGTGTGATGCCAGCAGCGCGGGAATTTCACACAGCTGACCGCAATGCCAAAATAGAGCGGATTTATCTGAACTGTGCACTAATAACGGCTGCAGGCCCGCCTGAAGAGCGCCGTGACCATCTGCGATTGGATTATCGCCGATCATCACCGCTGCCGCTGGATTTCCCAGCGTTTCCAGCGCCAGCGCAAACGCCCGGGGATGGGGCTTTTCCACCGCCGTCTGCGCGGAACCCAGCACGGCTTCAAAGGCATCCGTCAAGCCCAGGTCGCAGACAATCTGCGGCAGCTCCGGCACATGGTTGGACAGAATGATCATGCGGTAGCCTTCGCTTTTCAGGCGATCCAGCGTCGCTCGGGTATCCGGGAACAGATGATAGGAACGGCTGTCGGCCTGGACATGATGGACCTGGCGGGCGATCCGACGCGCTTGATCTTCATTGAACCCCAGCGCAAGCGCCACCCGCATCAGATACGCCTCCAAAAAGGCCCACCAGGCTTGCGGATCCGTCAGTTCCGGGTGAAGCTTCTCCGGTTCGTCCCAGGGAAATCCGCTGCTCATCAGCGGCCGGACATCCTTCAATGTCAAACCATGCCCCGGGGCCAGCTCATCCATCGCCGCGAGCATCGCGCCGGACCATTTGCCTTCCTGATAAGCCAGGGTTCCATCGAAATCCCAGATTAATGCCGGTCGTTGATTCATGCGTTTCTCCTTTGCCCCGCAAAGCTTTCTCCCTCGCGGTTTTCCTTTTCTTTTCTGCTTCCTTATTATATCATACAGAGAAGAGGTGAACTTTCCAATGAATGAAAATCTTGAAATCGAATATAAAATGTTGGTCAGCGAACAGGAGTTTAACCAGCTGCGCGATCTGACCGGCGTCGATCAGGTTCTCGTGCAGTCCAACGTGTATTACGACTGTACGCCCAGCTCGACATTAAAGCACATCGCAATGCGGATCCGCGACGTCCAGGGAAAACACTGGTTCACAATGAAGATTCCTCAGGCCGAGGGCGTTCGGGAAATGGAGATGGAGCTGCCGGAAAACAGTCCGGAAGCGTTGGATAATCCGGAAATCCGGGCTTTATTTGACGAACTGGGACTCACGTTGCCCGTCCATGTCTGCGGTCAAATGATCACGCACCGGCATCTGCGCGTTTATCCGCTGGGTGAGCTATGCCTGGATCACAGCCTGATCAACGGCCGCAGCGATTATGAAATCGAATTTGAGGTCACCGGCGATCCGCAGGCGGGAAAAGCGTTTTTCTTGGATTTGTTAAACCAGGCCGGCCTGACCTATCGGGAAAACAAGCGGTCAAAATACGCGCGCTGCGTTCTGGATCAATAATTCGTCTATTTTCTTCTTTTTTCGGCATTTTTAACAAAGTGGAAAAGAAAACCGGGAAAACCCTGATATAATGGGATGGAGGTGATTTTCTTTGATCAAAATCTTATTCTCCGATCTGGACGGTACCTTATTGTATATCCCGCCGGTACTGACCAGCGGCGTCAGCGAGGAAAACCGCGCGGCGATCCACCGGCTCCAGGATCATGGCGTGCGGTTTGCAATTGCGACCGGCCGGTCTGTGAATTTTCTGCCGCTCCATTTCGGCTCCGATCTGGTATTCGACACCGTCGGCATCTGCGGCGCTTCCATCCGGCTCAACGGCCGCTTCATCTATCAGACAGATTTCGACCATGATGAAATTGACGCGCTTCTGGAGGTTTTCTCCGACAGCGCTTATGAGCATCGTTTTCTGGTCGTCACGCAGGACAACGACTACATCTTTGAGGATCCGTTCGGGGAACAGGCGATGGAATATAAGCTGAATCCCAAGCATCGGATCCGCGACTGCCGGCAGGTGCTGGACGAGTCCATTTCCGAATACATCCGGGATCCGCACCACACGCACATCACCGCCTGTTTCTGCCACTTCCAGCAGGAAGAAGGCGTCGACTATTATAAGGATATGTTGAAGCGGAAATTCTTCGGGCGATATCAGATCATCCAGACCAGTCCGTATTCAATCGTCATCCTGAAAGACGGGGCGAACAAAGGAACCGGCATCGCCAAGATCGCCGCGCTGACCGGCGTCAGTCTCGATGAAATCGCGGTCGTCGGGGATTCGGAAAACGACTTTGAAATGTTCGCGATGATCCCGCACAGCTATTGTATGAGCCATGCCCGGCCGGATATCCAGGCGAAAGCGAAAACGATCGTTGACTCAGTGGCCGAGTGCATCGATTTGATTTTGAAGGAAAACGAACAGGAACGGCTGGAAAATCTGAATCTTCTGTAAAAGTCAGACTTTATGACAAGGCTTCGCCAAACTGCGGAAAATGGAAAACATTGTGTTCCCGAAGTTTCACGATTTCGATCCGGCCGTATTTTCGTTCCGGCTATGTTTGCTTTTTCGCTGAAGGCTTTGTCCTTTCTCAACAATTGACCAGAAATTAAAACGTTGATCCGCGCTTTCCGCTTCGGCTTCTGCCCGGGCGGTTGAGAATCAACGTTTTTTTATTTTTCTTTATGCCGGCTGATAACTGATTTGCAGCATCGTCTGATCCAGCGACCGGCCCGGTCCGCAGGTGATCGGCAGTTTTTCCTCAGCGCTAAAGCCGATTGTTTCCCCGTCGTTCAGCGTCACGTCCTGATCGAGGACATAGCTGGCAAGAGCATAGAGGAAATCGTGCAGCTGCTGCGGTGAAGCGGCGCTGTCCAGCACCTCCATCTCCCGTTTTCCAAAGGCCTGCAGCCCATAGGTGTACGCGCACATGCCCGCTTCGCTGCGGTACAGTCCGAGATACACCCAATCGTAGATCGGCAGTTCGCCCTCGTTCATCTGTTCCGCGACTTCCCGATACAGCTCCGGTTCGTACACCGTGCCAGTCGTATAGACACCCAGAACGCCGTCCTGCCGGCAGCAGCTGGCAACCAGCTTCGTATAGAGCGATGCCTGACTCAGCGCTGTCTGATCCCGGCCCAACACCGCCACCAGCAAATGCGCCCGATGCTGCTTCGTCCTCTCGACGGCCTGCGGCCACAGGTAATTGTTCTCCGCATTGCGTTCCGCTTCCTGATCGGGAACCGGCGCGCCCATCAGGCTGACGGCCACGGTCATCCCGTCGACTTCGGCCACCAGCGGCTGATCCGGATCGTCCGGCAGCTCACGGATCTCAATCTGCCATGTTTCGCGTAAATCTTCCGCCAACTTCCGCGGATCCCAGCGGGCTTCCCGCAGCAGCACAAAACCGGCGAACGGACCGATCCCGGCCGCTTCTTCCTGCTTCGCCGCTTCCCGCATGCAATAAGCGCGGACCTGTTCAACCAACGCGACCGCCTGATCGACGGCGCTTGTTTCCTGATAAACTTCCATTTCGCTGAACACATGCCCGCAATGATCGAGCGCGTCCTTTTCATAACCGCCCGCGACCCCCAGCAGCCAGTCGGGATGATTCCGGGTTGGTTTGTAGCGAAAGATATAATAATGCAGATCATGCAGATCAAATTCCTGCGTTTGTTCCAGACATTCAGGCATGCTGCCGAGTTCGTGTTCGTCAGCCAGCCATTCCGCCATCGCTCTGCGCGCCGCTTCCGCTTGATTCATGCGTCATTCCTCCTGGGCCGGGGTTTTCCCGGTCTGTTTTCTGTTTTCTGTTTTCTGTTTTCTGTTTTCTGTTTTCTGTTTTCTGTTTTCAGGATACCCGATCAATCGGATTTCGACAAGCAAATTTGTTTAAATGAAAGCTAGATCTGAAAGCCGGAAAGGTCTGCCTTTCCATGACTTCCGCAGCGATATCAATACGATCCATCGGCAGCCTGCGATAATTTAGTCCTTTTTCTGGATCGTTTGCGAAATCCGCTTTATAAGGTCAGCGTCAGCGCGTCATAGGCTTCGTCCAGCGCCCAGACGCTCACACTGCCCCCGCCGACCGGGAACGTGCCGCAGCCGTTTTCATCCAGCTGAATGATTTCCGTCTGATTCATCAGCACATCCCGCATCGTCTTGCCGGCCAGCGTTCTGCCCAGCTCCATCGTCTTGGTTCCGCCCGGCGCGTCGCTCAGGATCACCGCCAGACCGGAATGCGGATGTTGATCGTCCCCGGACAGCGTCCAGCCGATAAGATTGGCATCGTCAAAGTAATCGCGCTGATCGCCGTAGGCATAATCCCGGCGGGCCCGGATCATTCGTTCTAAGCCCATCACCGGCGCAATGCGGTCATGCGGAATTCCGACTAAATCGCCGTAAAAGACGCACGGAATGCCCTCTTTCCGCAACAGAATCAGCGCGTAGGCCAGCGGCTTAAACCAGGCCGGCACCCATGACGCCAGCGCCTGGGAGGGTTGGGTATCATGATTATCAACAAACGTAACGGCAGCGTCCGGCTCGGTCTGAACTAAAGTGTTGCTCAAAATCTGAGCCATATCAAACTGAGCGTTGCTGGTGGCAGCTTTGACAAACTGGTAATGAAGCGGCACGTCGAACAACCGCATGCAATGACCGCAGGCGTCCAGATAATGCCGCAGCTTATCCAATTCCCAGCTCCAATATTCGCCCACCGCCGGCAATTCCCTGCCGCTGTCTCGGCGCAATGCGTCCAGCCAGTGCGTGAAGAACGTAAAATCCATGTGCTTCACAGCGTCCAGCCGGAAGCCGTCCATTTTCACGGTGTCATAATACCAGCGGCCCCAGCGGTCCAGCTCGGCGATCACCTCCGGATTGGACAGATCGAGATCCGCCCCCATCAAATAATCATAGTTTCCGTTCTCGCCGTCGGTTTCCTGATCCCATTGTTTCCCGACAAAGCGGAAGATCCCGCTGTACTTCCAATCGCTGTCCCAGTCCGTGCCGTCAAAATGACTCCAGTTCCAGGTGAAATCAGAATACTTTCCCTTTCGTCCCGGAAATGTGAACTTCGTCCAGGCCTGGATCGGACGGGGATCCGCGACAGCCTGATTCCGGTTGTCCCCGGCGTCCTGCACTGCCAGCACTTCTTCCTGCGCGTCCGCGCCCAGCCGATGGTTCAGCACGATATCGGCCATCACTTCGATTCCGGCCCGATGCAGCGCTGCGACAGCTTCAAGATACTCCGCGCGTGTTCCATATTTCGTCGCGACAGTGCCCTTCTGATCAAATTCTCCCAGATCGTATGTATCATACACGCCGTAGCCGACGTCGCTTTTTCCGCCTGTGCCTTTATAGGCCGGCGGTAGCCAGACGCCACTGATTCCCAGCGCGGCCCAGCTTTCCGCCAGCGCGGCGCACCGCTTCCAATGCTGCTGATCCTCGGGCAGATACCACTCGAAGGCCTGCAGCAGCGTTTTATTTTCCAAGTCAATCGCCTTCTTTCTGTGATTCAATACGTTTACTGTACCACAAATCAATCTGACGAAAATTGAATTTAAAGAATTGTAAGAAAAAAGAAAAACTCTCCTCGAAGGAGAGCTTCCGGTCAAGTTTGTTTATTCCGCTTCCAGCTGGGAAGTGCAGTGCGGGCAGCGGGTGGCATGCAGATCGATCTCGGTCTTGCAGAAAGGACAAACCTTGGTCGTCTTCGGCTGCGGCGCTGGTTCTTCCTTGGCGCGCAGCTTGTTCATCCAGCGGATGACCAGGAAGATGACAAACGCGGTTAACAGGAAATTGATCAGCCCGGCGATGAAGCTGCCGTAAGCGATCGTGGAAGTATGCGCCTGCGCTTCCGCCAGCGTCGGGTAATGCTGGCCGTCCAGCGCAATGAACATATTGGTGAAATCCAGCCGGCCGGTAAACAGACTGATCACCGGCATGATGATATCGTTGACCATCGACGTGACTAACGCATTGAAGCCGCCGCCGATGATTACGCCGACTGCCAGATCGATCATGTTGCCTTTCAGCGCAAATTTCTTAAATTCTTTGAGCATTTTTTCACTCCTATTCTGTGCGTTCCATTATAGTGAACCCCCGGCGGAAAATCAATTCTTTCCGCCGGATTTTCTTACCTCACGGCGAAGCAGGAAGCGGACACGACATTGCGGGCGATCACGATCCATAACATTTGACAGTTCAATACTAGAACTAATAAACAGAAAAATTAATCTTCACTTAATCCTTGATAATTCTTTATCATGATAAAATACCCACGAGATCAGCGGAGTGTTTCTCGTCCGCGGATCAGGAAAGGGAGGAAATAATGATGAAAAGCAGTAAAAAGCTGACGGCGCTTCTGCTTGCGGGCCTGATGATGACCACCGCGGCCTGCGGGACGAAGAACGAACCGGCCCAGGGAAGCGGTAGTTCAAAAGGCGAAGCGACGATCACAAAAACAGCCAAAGGTTTCGGCGGCGACGTCACCGTCACCGTGAACTTTGACAAAGACGGCAAGCTGACCAGCGTGGAGGCGGCCGGCGATGAGGAAACACCGACGATCGGCGGTCAGGCGATCCAGGAACTGCCGGCGAAAATCGTTGACGCAGGCAGCACAGACGTGGACGGCGTCGCAGGCGCAACCATCACTTCCACCGCGATTAAAACCGCGGTGCAGGAAGCCATCGACGAATACAACGGTACAAGCGCAGAAATTCCGGCCGCCAAGATGAAGGCCGGCACCTACACCGTCACCGCCAGCGGTTTCTCCTTGTTGAAGGAAATGGAAGTCGCGGTCACAGTCAGCGAAGACAAGATTGAAAACATTGAAGTGCTGGACAACGGCGACACCTACCCGTTTTTGGAAGCGGCGAAGGAAAAACTGATTCCGCGGATTCTGGAAAATCAGTCGGTCACCGTCGATTCGATCACCGGCTGCACCGGCTCCAGCACAGGCATTAAGCAGGCTACAGAAAAAGCCGTTGCCCAGGCGTTGGCCGAAGGTGGTTCCGAGGCGGCGGCGATCAAAAATTTCTATAAGACGCCGGCCAAATCCACAGAACAGGAAACGATTGACGTCGACGTCTTAGTCGTCGGCCTGGGCGGCTCCGGCACAGCGGCGGCGATGAGCGCGGCTGAAACTCAGTATGCGGCCAACGGCAACGATGCCTCCAAGGTCAGCGTTCTGGCGATTGACAAAGCCGGCAAATACGGCGGCACCTCCTGCATCACCGCGGACACGATGGGCATCAACGCCCCGGAATACGACAAAACCTACCACGGCGGCAAGGATTATGTCGACGCTGAAGCGATGAAGGAAGACTGGAACAACTTCACCAAGGGCGACGCGAAGCAGGATCTTCTGGATCTGTTCTTCGACGAATCCGGCAAGACGGTCGACTGGCTGATCAGCCACGGCTTTGATTACGGCAAGGGTTCCCCGGAAGGCGAAGGCTATCAATACGGCGGACCGCAGCGCGGTTTCACCGACGAGGATATCTGGTTCGTCAAATTCCAGTATACCGGCCAGGGTTACGGCAACTGGAAGAAAGAAACCGGCGAAATGTTTGACAGCATGATCGCCGACTATGAAAAGGCCGGCGGCCAGTATATGCTGGAAGTCGAAGCCAAGGAATTGATTTATGACAAGGACACCAACACGGTGACCGGCGTCAAGGCAGAACGTTACGATGGCAAGCAGTACACCATCAACGCCAAGAAAGTCATCATCGGCACAGGCGGCTTCTCCAACAACGCCGCGCTGCAGGAAAAATACCTGTCTAACCAGTATTATCCGCTGCAGGGCAGCTGGCTGATGTACGGCATGCAGCAGAACGACGGCACGATGATCGGCTCCGCGCTGGATCTGGGCGCCGGCACCTACAATATCGGAATGCCGCCGATGGTTCACTTACAGGGCGCGCCGATCACGCTGCACGAATATCCGGTTGAGGTCGTCGGCGATGAAAACGACGTAGGCTTCTGGACACAGCTGCCGCGCCGCAACTCGCTCAACGATTTCCCGAACGCACTGGCCAGCGCCGCTTACGCGCTGCAGGTCAACATGAAGGGCGAACGCTTCTCCAACGAAGCCGGCACTTTCCAGACCTGGAAATCCGGCCCGCGCTACTACACAATCTGGTCGGACGACTTCTTCCGCAACGTTGAGAAGAACGGTCTGCCGGTCAGCTTCAACGACGATCTGACCTGCCAGGGCGGCATTGACGCAGGCAAACCGCTGCCGGTAGACGAGCTGATCGACCTGTGCGTGAAAAAGGGCATCGCTTATAAAGCAGATACGCTGGAAGATCTGGCAAAGCAGCTGAACCTCGACCCAGCGGTCTTGAAAGACAATGTTGACCGCTACAACGCTGCGGTGGAAGCAGGCAAGGATGAAGAATTCGGCAAGGCCGCGGACTTCTTAACGATGAAGATCGGCGAAGAAGGTCCATATTACGCCTTCGTCGGCGCTTCCTACATTTACTCCACGGTCGGCGGCTTGGACGTCAACACTGACATGCAGGTCTTAGGCTCTGACAACGCGACGCCGATCAATGGTCTGTACGCAGTCGGCACGGATTCCCTGGGCGTTCTGTTCTCGGAACAGCGTGAATACGTCACCTATGGCGGCGCGGCTCAGGGTTGGGCCTACACCTCCGGACGGCTGGCCGGCATCAGCGCGGTCAACAGCCTAGGCGAATAAACACCCCGCCGCAGCGCCGCAACACCAGGGATTCATGGAGGTTTGCTCGCTGTGATGCCACAACATCAAGGATTGAAGAAGGTCTGTCGCTGCGGCAGACCTTTGTTTTTTTATTTCCAACTTTTTCCGATCCACGACTTATCCTGAGAAAACACTCTCTGGCCGGCAACGGTTAACCCCCTTTTCTCACCGGAGTCAAGGCTTAGAAAATACGCTTCCGGATGCGCTGTGCCGCAGGTGGAGCTGCTTTCTGTCCGTACGCCTTTCCCTTGCCGCCAGGAAAAACCTGAATTTCCCGGTTTACTTTCCCGCATTCCTCTCGCATAATGGAAGAAGAACTGAGCGAAGCGGATTTGTTCTATCCTTGAACGATTCGGCACAAACCTGCGGATGATCCGGCAATCGGCCGTCAGCCGCAGAATCATGGAGGGAAAATCATGGCATTCTGGACACCCTGGCGCGGCTGTCACCGCCAAAGCGAAGGCTGCCGCTATTGTTATATCCACAAGGGCGATGCCCGCCGCGGCGTCGATACGGATAAAATTGTACGCAGCGAGCGTTTTAACGCGCCGCTGGAAAAGAAAGCCAATGGCGAATGGAAAATGAAAAGCGGGCAGATCGTCTATGTCTGCTTCGCCTCCGACTTCTTTGTCGAAGATGCTGATCCGTGGCGCGCGGAAGCCTGGCAGATCATCCGTCAGCGTCCTGATCTTCATTTTCTGTTTCTGACCAAGCGCATCGAACGGTTTTCCATCGGTCTGCCGGACGACTGGGGTGCGGGCTATCCCAATGTGACGATCGGCTGTACCGTCGAGAATCAGCGTCGCGCGGATGAGCGGTTAACGCTGTTCGCCTCGCTGCCGATCGTGCATAAAAGCATTATCTGCCAGCCGATGCTGGAAGCGATAGATCTGGAAAAATGGCTGGATGACGAATCAATTGAGTTGGTCGTCGCCGGCGGGGAATCCGACCGCTGCGCCCGCCCGTTAGACTACGCCTGGATTCTGGATTTGCGCGCCCAGTGCGAACGTCATCACAAGCACTTTGAATTCCGCCAGTGCGGAACGCATTTCATCAAAGACGGCCGGCTCTATACGCTGCCGGTCAAGGAACTCACCCGTCAGGCCCGCAAAGCCGCGATCAACCTCTGACAGCTCGCTTTTTCCAGTCTGAAAATGCGAGGATGTTCTCTATGGCTTGAAGTACAATGAGGATACAGAAAGGATCTGGAAACTATGGAATGGATTGACCGCCTCAACGCCTCGCTGAATTACATCGAGGAACATTTAACAGAAGAAATCAGGATCGAGGAGCTTGCGCGGATCGCCTGTTGTTCCAGCTATCACTATCAACGCATGTTCACGTACATCGCGGGTCTTCCGCTTTCCGAATATCTGCGCCGGCGGCGGATGTCGATCGCCGCGGTCGAGCTGCAGCAGAGTGAAATCAAGGTCATCGACCTTGCCCTGAAATACGGCTATACTTCGCCGACCGCCTTCAACCGGGCGTTCCAAAGCGTGCATGGCCTTGCGCCCTCGGCCGTCCGCAAGCCGGGCTGCTCCGTCAAAACCTTCCCGCCGATCAGTTTCCGGATCACTGTCAAAGGAGTGGAAGAAATGAATTATCGGATTGAAAAGAAAGAAGCGTTTCGGATTGTGGGCTTGTCCGCCCCGATGAAAAGCAACACTGAGGAAAACTTCAGCGTCGTCCCGCAGCTGTGGGGCCGGGCGGCAGAGGAAGGCTGGATCGGAAAACTGGCGACGATGATGAACGCTCAGCCGATGGGGATCTTAGGCGTCAGCGCCTGCTTTGAAAATGAAAACTGGAAATACTTCATCTCCGTGGCGACCGACCAACCAGCGGAAGCCCCGTTGGAGGAATACGTCGTGCCGGCGTTCACATGGGCGATCTTCTCCGGAGAGGGCGTTTGTCCGCAGGCGATTCAGGATCTGGAACGAAGAATTGTCACGGAATGGCTGCCGACCTCCGGATATGAATACGACAACGGCCCGGACATCGAGGTTTATCTGGAACCCGATCCTTCCCAGGCCCGCTTTGAAGTGTGGATTCCCGTGGTACGCGCTCAATCCGGCAACGTGCAATGAGCGCCGCCTTTGACGATTTTAAGCAGAGTCTGAAGCCTGCGGAACAAGCGGGAGTTCAGGCTTTGCATGAGGTCTTGTTAAACCTGGGCTGTCAGGCGGAGATCAACGAAGCCAAAAGCGGATACACCGTCAGCTACCTGAAGCCGGACCGCAAAACGCTGGCGAACTTCGTCTGTCGGAAAACCGGCGTCAAGCTGCGCCTGTACCCGGAAGGCTTAGCCCGGTATGAAGCATTTTTAAGCACGCTGCCGGAAGCAATGAAAAAAGCGATCCGCAAAGCCTCGGTTTGTAAGCGGCTGATCGATCCGGACGACTGCAATCCCCGCTGTCAGACGGGTTATACGTTCACTCTGGATGGCGAATCATTTCAGAAATGTAGGTATATGGCTTTCTTCTTTAACGTAAACGAAAGCACGCTGCCTTCGCTCTTAGCGTTTCTTGAACAGGAACGGTTGACAGCTGCGGCTTAACCTCTTCCCACGATCCCCTCGAAGTTCCCTGAATTTTCTTCTGTTCCGGGAACTTTTTATTTTCTCTCTCCTTTTTTGATCGTGCGTCCCTTCCATCTCCTCAAAAAAAGCTCCGCACAGAATCGCTGTCCCTGAATCCAAGACCGGATTGGGATTGTTCAGTGTGAAGCTTTATTTTATTGTTGTTTATTAATTAAATAAATCACGATTGAAGCAGCGCGCGGATCGCCGGTTCCAGCGCCAACATGTCCGAGGTATCTTTGCGGATCCAGCAGGAAAGCGTCATGCCGTGGATCAGCGCACAGATCTGCGGGGCGATCTGCTTGGCCCGTTCCAGGCTGTATCCGCAGGCAATCAGCTTATCGCAGTATAACTGAATCCAACGCTGGTACACCTGTTTCGCGGCCGCTTCCATTTCGACGCTGATATCGGAAGCTTCGATGCCGATGAATGTGATGACCAGCGACGTCGCATACCCCTTGTGATTTTCCAGCATATCCGCAATGTGATGCGCCATCTTGACAAACACTTCCTCAGCGTTATCCGATACCGGGAAGATCGAGGCCAGAATCCCCTGTTCCATGCGCTCGTAGGCATAATTTAAGACTTCGACGCCCAGCTGATTCTTGCCGCCGGGGAAGAAATAGTAAAACGATCCTTTGGGAATGCCGCAGACATCCAGGATTTCCTTCAGGCCAACCCCGTAATAACCCTTCTGAGCGATCAAATTCGCCGCCGATTTCAGAATCCGCAGTCGTTTCTCATTGGTTTTTTCCTGATTCATCCTGTTCTCCCCCATCCCTGGCCGCCATTTGCTTTCTTTCTCTGTCTTTTTATTATAAACTAGAATTAAGGATTAAAGAAAGAGCCGATCCCAAAATCTCGATATAAAGTGCGAAATTGTCCTTGGTTTGTTGCGCATACTGAAATCACAGACTGTTGCTTGTCTGTTCTGCCGGGCAGACCTGATCTTAAGTTCCCGCATTTTCTTTCTTTTTAATTTAGATTGGAGTCCCTTTTATGAAGAAACAACCCCGCCGCGGATTCCGGATTCTGGCCGCGCTTGGAATTTTCATCCTGATGATCGCCGGTTTTCTCGTGCTTCAGACCCTTTCGATCATCCGGCCGCGTCAGATTGATCAGATGCTGTCCATGCGCTGCATCGGTGCGTGTCCGGCAGAATTCATGGACCTTCATCTTCAAGGATATGTCGATCAATTTCATCATTTTCACGGTTCTTTACAGGTCGGTGAGTTGGAAATCCAGCTGGAAAACAGGGACATGATGCCTGCGTCGTTATTTCCAGACAAAGAATATCAGCATGGGGACTTGAAAATCTCCCCGTTCGCGCCGGATCTGGTCTATGTCGTCAACCGTCCGATGACCCAGTGGTTTATCGCAGACGGAGATCGATCCTTTTTAATTCTGCCCGTGAATTTTGATCGGAATCAGCTGGAGAAGGTCGAACGCGCCGCCGGCGTTCATCTCGGATCTCAAAACTGGAACTGAGCTGAACGACCCTGATCCGGCAAACGGTACCGATCATTTTTGTCACAATCTCCAATTCTCCTCGTTTTTCAATTATAATAAGGAAGATGGAGGAGGATCCGTTATGAACAAGATCTGGATTATCGAGGATGACGCCAGCCTGGCCCGGCTGATCTCGGAAAATTTAACAAAATGGGGCTATCCTTGCGAAGCAGCGACGAATTTTGATCAGCTGGACAAAGAGTTTTTAAGCGTGCAGCCGCAGCTGATCATCCTGGACGTTTCGCTGCCGGGGAAAAGCGGTCATGCCTGGTGTGCGGAAATCCGCAAGCTGTCCAAGGTGCCGATTCTTTTCCTGTCCTCGCATAACGAAAATTTAGATATTATCATGGCCCTGAACCAGGGTGGCGACGATTATCTGACCAAGCCGTTTTCCATGGAAATTCTGGTTGCCCGAATTCAGGCGCTGCTGCGCCGGGCTTACAGCTATGAGCCTTCGGGTACGCTGATGGAGTTTCAGGGCGCGGTCTTCAATCTTGCCGACGCTTCCTTAAGCAAAGACGGCCGGCAATGCGAGCTGACCAAGAATGAATTTAAAATTCTGCAGCTGCTTCTGGAAAATAAAAATAAAGTCGTATCGCGGGAAAAGATCATGTTGAAGCTATGGAACAACGACTGCTTTGTCGATGAGAATACGCTGACCGTCAACGTCAACCGCCTGCGCAGGAAAATGGAACAACTGGGGATCGATGATTGTATCGAAACCCGCAAGGGACTGGGGTATCTGCTTCATGCTTAAAAGCTATCTGCGCTATCGCCAGTTTCTGTTTCTCTGGACGGGGATCGTTCTGGCGATCTACGCCTTCCTGCAATATCTCTACTGGTATCCGCTGGAATCAATCGGCTACACCGCGCTGATCGTCCTGACGCTTCTGGTCTTGATTTCTGCGCTGGATTACCGCCGTTACCGCCGCCGGCTGCGGCAGCTGGACTCGTTGACAGAAGCGTGGATCAGTCTGGAACGGGAAATGCCGGACACCCGCGATCCGCTGGAGCAGTGCTATCAACAGCTGATCCTGAAACAACGCGCCATTCTGACGGAAGAAAAGGAAAAGCAGAACGCCGCGCAGAAACAGCGGGAAGAACTGGTCACGATGTGGATGCATCAGATTAAACTGCCGCTGGCCTCGCTGAGTTTGATTCTTGAAAGTCTGGAACCGGAAGACACAATTTCCGCCAGTCATCTCAATGAAATGAAACTGGCGCTGATGCGGACGGAACAGTACGCGCAAACCGCGCTGAAAGCGATCCAGATTGAAAATCTGAAAGAGGACCTGATTTTAGAACCGTGCGATCTGGGCGAACTGTGCGCGGAAGTGATCCGCAAGCAGGCGCTGCCGTTCATCCTGAAAAAGCTGCAGCTGAACTTCACACCTTTTCATCAAACCATCGTCACTGACCGCAAGTGGCTGGGCTTCATTCTGGAACAGCTGTTGTCCAACGCCTTAAAATATACTGACGCCGGCACGATCAGCGTCACCTTTCTCTGTGATCCAACGCCGCATTTAATCATCGCTGATACCGGCCGGGGCATCGCCGCCGCGGATCAGGCACGGCTGTTTGAGCGGGGATACACCGGCTATAATGGCCATCATGATTTCAAGGCCAGCGGGATCGGGCTTTATCTCTGCCGGAAAACTGCCGATTCACTCAATATCAAGCTGCATCTTGAATCCGAAAAAGAGAAAGGCACGCAGGTCCATCTGATTTTCCCTTCTCCCGATCTGTTTTTCTACCGCTGATTTCTTCCTTTGCGCATCGTGACAGAAATGTTCGATTGCCCGGGAAATTGTTCGTCAAGTCGATGGAGCGAGGTTCAGCGCTGCGATAAAATGGGATCAGATGAAAGAAATGAGGGATGCAAAATGGAACTGCTGCGAGCAGAAAACATTCAAAAAGTGTATAACACCCGCGCCGGAGGCAAACCGTGCCGTGCTTTGGCCGGGGTCAGCTTCTCCGTGGAAGCGGGGGAATTCGTTGCGATCATGGGCGCGTCGGGATCGGGTAAATCGACCCTGCTTAATATTCTGGCGACCTTGGATACGCCGACCAGCGGCGAGGTGTTTCTGGAAGGACAGTCCATGAAACAGATCAAAGGGAAAAACCTGGCGGCCTTCCGGCGCGAAAAGCTGGGCTTCGTCTTCCAGGATTTCAATTTACTGGACACCTTTACTGTCCGCGACAACATCCTGCTTCCGCTGGTGCTCAGCCGGACGCCGTTAGCGGAAATGGAACAGCGGCTGAAACCGGTCGTTGCCAGCCTGGGCATTGAGCCGCTGCTGGATCATTTCCCGGTTGAAATTTCCGGCGGTGAGAAACAACGCACCGCTGTGGCGCGGGCGGTCATTACCGAGCCCCGCTTAATTCTGGCGGATGAACCGACCGGGGCCTTGGACTCCCATTCTTCTCAGCAGCTGCTGAACATCTTCGACCGGCTGAACGAACAAGGCCAGACCTTGTTGATGGTGACGCACAGCTCGCTGGCAGCCAGCCATGCCCGGCGGGTGCTGTTTATCCGCGACGGCAAGCTGTTCGCGGAATTATGCCGCGGCGATCAGTCTCAACAAGTCTTCTACGACCGGATTACCGCTTCGCTGTCCATGGCGACGCGTCAGGACGGGGAGAGCTTATGATCCGGTATGCTTTCCGGCTGGCCTGCGCCAATCTGAAACGCACGCAAAATGTGACGCTGCCGTTTTTCATCGCCAGTACGGTCACAGTATTCCTACATTTTCTGATCATGACGATGATGTTTAATCCGCATGTCCCGGAAATCCGCGGCGGATCGACGCTGGCTTTTATTTTCCAGCTGGGTGTGTTCGTCATCACGACCTTCGCGATTCTGTTCATGATCTCGATTCATCAGATGCTTTTAAAAAAGCGGAAGAAGGAATTGGGCTTATATACGATCCTGGGGATGGAAAAGAAGCATATCTCACTGATTCTGTTCTGGGAAAACACCCTTCAGGCCCTCGCTTCACTCGTCTTGGGTCTGGCGCTGGGCTGGATCGGCGGCCGGCTGATGTGGATGATCCTGCTGCGGATGCTCAACAGTCCTAACGGTCTGCCCTATGCCTTTTCCTGGACCGCCCTGGGCTGGACCTCTGTTGTCTTTCTCGGCTTGTATCTGGCAACGACCGGGATTTCGCTGATTCAGATCCACCGGATCAATCCGATCGAGCTGCTTCACAGTGAAAAGCAGGCGGATAAGCCGGTACGTTTCCTGGCCGTTAAAACCGGGATCGGCCTGATCTGCCTGATCGCCGCCTACGCCGTCGCATTGTTCACCAACAATATGTTTACCGCGCTGATGGTCTTCTTCTTCGACTGTATGCTTGTGATCTTTGCGACTTCGATTCTTTTTGAATCCGGCACGACGTTCTTTCTGCGCCGGCTGAAAAAAAGAAAGTCCTTCTATTACAAACCGGACAACTTCGTCGCGGTGTCGATGCTTTCCCACCGGATCCGCCGCAACGCCGCCAGTCTGACGACGATCTGCATCCTCAGCACGATGTTGTTAGTGACGATGGGCGGCAGCGCGGCCTTGTTCTTCGGCGAGGAAAACGCGCTTTCTGAATCCAACCCCGACGATCTGACCTACACGCTCAGTGAGGAACTGACTTCCTCTCAACGGGATGAAATTACAGCGGCTGCCGCCGAACTGGCTGAAACGCATCATGTTACGCTGGAGGATGTGCAGATCTACAGCTATGGCGAAGCGTATTCCAAACTGGAAGGAAAGACGCTGAGTCCGTTTACCAACGATGATTATCTCGTCGGTTTCCGCAGCGCGGTGATCGATTACGGTTACGATATCTTTTTCATTCCGGCCGCCACCTATCAGCGGATTACCGGTCAGGCTCCGGAGCTTCAAGACGACGAGCTTCTGATTCTGACGGGCAACGATCAAATTCATCTCTCTGAATTAACGATTCAGGATAAAACCTACGCCGTTCGGGATATCCAGCGCAGTACGCCGTTCACGCAGCGCAAATACAACAACGGCGGCGGCACGAATTCTTCGGATTCCAGCGAGCTGGTGTTTCTGGTCTTCGCGGATGAAGCGGCGATGCTGCCGGTTCAGGATTATCTTCAGGAGGGTGAATGGGAAACCAGCACCCGGATCGGCGTTAATTACGCCGGCACGCTGGAAGACCGCACGGCGTTCTACGAGGCGTTGAACCAGAAGGTTCGCAGTCTGGGGCCGGTTCAATATGCAACCTGTCTGGATTACGACCGGCAGGAATTCAAAAGTATGTACGGCGGATTGTTATTTGTCGGCGTGTTCTTCTCGATCTTATTTCTGACGGCAACCGTGCTGATCATTTATTTCAAGCAGATCTCGGAAGCGATGGATGATCGCGAACAGTACATCATCCTGCAGAAAGTCGGTATGGACGAACAAGAGGTGTCCGCGACGATCAACCGGCAGGTCATGCTCGTCTTCTTCCTGCCGCTGGTTACTGCTTTAATTCATACCGGATTTGCCACGCCGCTGATGCAGACGCTGTTGGTGGCGCTGAAGCTGACAAACCCAATCTTCACCTATGCCTGCGTCAGTGTGTGCGCTGTGATCTTCACGATCTTCTATCTGATTTTCTACCGCATGACTTCGCAGATCATTAAGAAAGAAGTAGCGTTCTGAGTTCATAGTTAAAAAGATTCCAGGTTCCTTCATTCCTAAAACTCCGGCACCCCTTGGATAAGAAACAAATGATAAAAACTCCCGGCTTTGAAATGATTCCTTCTTGGGAATCGCACGCTTTCCGGCGGACTTCATCGCTGGGAGTTTTTGTTTTGTATTTCAGGTTTGCGGATGAACAAGCATGGGCGTGATCCAACTTTCAGCGTCTGCCCATCCATGGGATGAATTTCCACATTGCACGAAGCTGGAATCGGTGTTGGATCCAATTCTGATCACCGCCGGCATCTTCCTGATTTTCTTATGGGTTAAACTGAGGAAACGATTGCCTTTGTTTCCGGCTTTCTTTATTCGTCAAGCGTCAGACTGTCAATCCAGTCCGCAAGCTCCTCGCGGCTTGTCCCGGCCGCAAAGCGGCGGCCTTCCAGCCAGGTTCCTTTGTTTCCCGCCTGAGCCTGCAGATCAACGGCGCTGCTTCCAATGCCGCTGCTGCCGGAGGTGCAGAACGGAATGACAATCTTTCCGGTGAAATCTACGCTTTCCACAAAGGTGCTGACGATCCGCGGCGCATGACCCCACCAGATTGGATAGGCCAGCACGACGATGGAATAATCCTCAAAGTTTTCCACGTTCTCCGCCAGAGCCGGACGGCTGGTCTCATCGTTCATTTCCTGACTTGACCGGCTGTCGTCATCATTGTAATTCAGATCGTCCGTGGTGTAAGGTTCAGCCGGGACAATCTCAAACAGATCAGCCTGCAGGATCTCCGCAATTGCTTCAGCCAGCGGTTTTGTATTGCCTGTGGCAGAGAAATAAACGACCAGCGTCCGATCCGCCTCCTCCGGAATTTCCGGTGAAAGAAGCGGATCCGTACTAACCGCCGGACTGGGTTCCGCCGGCGCAGGTGTCGTCTGCGGATTCACAGTCGTGGAGGGTTGTTTCGCTGTTCCACATCCGGTCAGGCAAAACAAAGCAAGCAGTAACGTCCATTTTCCTAATTTTTGTTTCATTGTATTTTCTTCTTTCTTTTATAAACTCGTTAACACTGGATTCTTCAGATAATCGTAAACCCGTTTGACTTCGGAAGGTTTTCGTGTATCCAGCATCGATGGACAATGCTTGTCCAAGGCGGCGATATTCCGAAGATCTTCCTCATCCAGCGAAAAATCCCAGATGGCCAGATTTTCCTTCATCCGCTGGACATGCACCGACTTCGGAATCACGATCACCCCTTGTTGAATGTTCCAGCGCAGGATAACCTGAGCGGGACTTTTACCGTATTTTGCGGCGATGGTCTTCAGCACCGGTTCGTCAAACATCCCTTTCAAGCCTTCCGCAAACGGCGCCCAGGCTTCCGGCTGAACACCGAACTGCCGCATCAGCACGAGATCTTCCTGGCGTTGATAATGTGGATGACGTTCAATCTGATTGATCTGCGGGAGAATTTCAACGTTATAACATAGATCCATCAGCCGGTCCGGCATGAAGTTGCAGACACCGATCGCCCGGACTTTTCCTGCTTTGTAAAGCTCCTCCAGTGCCCGCCACGAGCCGTAAACATCGCCAAACGGCATGTGGATCAAATACAGATCGAGATAATCCAAACCCAGCTTATCCAGAGATTCCTCAAAGGCCTGCAGGGTTTTCGTGTAGCCCATTTGTTGAATATAACATTTAGTCGTTATAAATAAATCCTTGCGGTCAATCCCGGATCGGCGAATAGCCCGGCCGACCGCCGCTTCGTTTTGATAAGAACTGGCAGTATCAATCAAACGATACCCGGTTTTTAATGCATCCAGCACCGCCTGTTCACAAGCCGCAGGATCGGTAATTTGAAAAACGCCGTAGCCTTCCATCGGCATTTTCACGCCGTTGCTTAGTTTCTGATATTCCATGGATTTTCTCCTCCTATTCGCTGACAGTAATCGTGATCGTGCCGGACAGCGCTTCGATTTCATCGATTCCGTCGATCACCTGGCCTAATTCATAGAGTTGGCTTCCTTGTCCGAAATGATCGTAAAACAGAACAACGTCTGCCCACGGCGAATAATAAGCCAGCGTTCCCTTCTCCGCATTTGCCAGCTGTGCATCGGAAATATCCAGCTTTTCGGGCGGATAGAATGTTTTTTCGTTGGTGCTGAAATTTTCCACTTCGATGGTCAGCGGCAGTTGGACAACCAGATCCGCAGCCGCCTGACTGTCGTTTAACTCGCAAAGAATCGTAACGGTTTCAGATTCAATTTGAATTCTCATCGGTTTTTCCTCCTTGTTATCCTGAACTCCCATGTGTTCCGGTATCCCGGTGGGTGTCGTCTGTTCTCCATGTGTTTCCTGTTGAATTTCCGCCGCTATGGACGGCTCCGGACTGGACTGTGAATTCCCAGATCCTGAACAGGCTGTCAAGAAGCAGACCGACAGAAACAGACAAATATGAATTTTTTTCATTGTCCTCACCTCCTGTGATCTTAAAAGCATTGTCTGAACCTTGTCTAAAAGCTAACGTAAGCGTCAGAGTTTCTTTTTTCCTTGTTCCGCCAACCGCAGTCCATAATCCAGCGCGTCCACTTTCCGCTGCGCGGCATGCAGCTGATCCATCAATTGACAACGTTGGCCTTGCAGCAGGTATAACAGCTCCGCGCTTTGATGATCCCGGACAGCCTGCCGGATTTGATCCTGGATCTCCTTTGGGAAATCACAGACGGACATCCAGAGCTGAAGCTCTGTCGAAGAATTCCTCAAGCTCAACCAAGCCTCCTTCTATCTGTATCATAATGAGAATTTCACCTGATCGCAAACAGTTATTATGAATCATAAATCATCGTTTTTAAGAATGATAAAAACATGTTAAAATACAAAGAGAACGTGTCTTGGTTACGGAATGAGGTGAAATGAATGATCGAAACCCGGCTTCTGACTTATTTTCTCGCCGTCGCGCGGGAACAAAACATCACGAAAGCGGCGGAGACCCTGCACATAACCCAGTCAACTTTATCCAAACAGATGATGGATCTGGAGTTCCAGCTCGGCAAATCGTTATTTATCCGTGGGAAACGCAAGCTGACGTTAACGGAAGAAGGCCTGTTTCTGCGCAACAAAGCTCAGGATATTTTAGAACTGATCGACAATACCGAAGCTGCTTTTCACTCTCAGGGCAGTCATCTGAGCGGCGATATTACGATTGGATGCGGCGAAACTTCAGCGATGTCCATGATTGCGGATGAATACGCTCATTTTCATCAACACTATCCTGACGTTCGTCTTCACACTTACAGCGGCGCTGCCGATTTGGTCATGGAACGGCTGGATAAGGGTTTAGTTGATATCGGCCTGCTTCTCGGCCCAGTGCGGCAGGAGAAATATGATTATCTCACGCTGAAACAAAGGGATACTTACGGCTTGTTAATGCGGGATGATTGCGAGCTGGCAGGGCAACGCTCCATTCAGGTTGAACAACTGAAAGAGCTGCCGCTGATCATCGCGGAACAAACTTTTTCCGGCCACCAGATTTTAGAGGGACTGGGACTGGATTCGATGCAGATTGTCGGAACGTATAATCTGATTTATAACGCGATGTTCTTTGTGGAAAAAGGTATCGGCGCGGCGTTATGTCTGGATCATCTGGTCAATACAGAGGGGCGGCCTCTCGTTTTCCGTCCGATCACTCCGGAATTATCCGTAGATCTGACGCTGGTCACCAAGAAGTACCAGACCTTTTCCCCTGCGGTTAAGGTATTTCTGGAACGATTGAAAATCTGGATTCAAAGAACCGCTGAAAACAATGAATAACAAAAAAACTGACAGTCCGATTTCCAATCAGAAGCTGTCAGTATTTTATTTTTCATTGCATCGAATTCCTGTAAAAATATCCTTTTACTCGTATTTCTTTCCCGCATAGATCATCGGGATTAACAGGCCCGCCAGATAGGTCAGAAGCAGAACGATCTTCACAAGCCATGGATTACCTTGGAACAAAAGCGTCAGAAGTCCGTACAAAACCGGCATCAGCACTAACGAACTCAGCGCCCAATTCCGGCCGGCCTTCATGATATGCGGCCAGTTGCGGTTGTTAAAGTAAATTCCAACGAGATTCATTCGGAAGACGCCGCTGCTGTAACTGCTGATTTTGTTTTCATCATAATAAGCGGGCAGTTTTTCCCGCGCGAACAGGCAAAAGTAAAGACCAAAGATCACGCTGAGCAGTTCCGCTAAGTATAAATCGTTGAACGCCATGGAAGTCACTTGATGAAAGTGCCGCAGCGCTCCTATTTCCCCCAGAGAAATCGCGAAACAAAGCAAAAGCAGCAAGCCGTTTTTCCAGCTGCGCTGCTTTCTCACCTGCGGATCTTCCTCGCTCATCGTTATCGCTTTTTTTACAAGCTTATCGACTTGATGGGCGCTCATCGGTTCCGATTGAGAAATTCTCCGGCATTCCAGCAGCTCCGCCACGCTCACATCCAAAGCCTGAGCCAGCGGCACTAACAGCGTGATATCCGGCATATTCAGACCGCGTTCCCATTTACTGACCGCTTTATCTGAAATCATGAGCTTCTGCGCCAGATCTTTTTGCGTCATTTGTTTCTGTCTTCGCTGATCGGCGACAAACGCTCCGAATTGTTGCTTATCTAATTCAAACATAACTCCGTCCTCCTGCCGTTATTCTATAACAGAAGTTCAAAAACATCGACCGACGGGTGGTTGAGTTTGTATTTTCCTGCGCTTTTCCATAAGATAACTCACACGTTTACCCGCATTTTAAGGATAAGGGAATAGCGAATCATTTTGATATCCACTGCCCTGCAAGGCCATCCGGGTTCATAATGAAAGACTGGAAAGAACTTCTCTCCCCAGTCTAGCTTTTTTGATGATTGCCTTTTTTTATTCCTCGCTCGGCTGCGGCAGCGCCTTCAGCTGTTGATGCCGGCTGAAGATTTCCATGAATTCCTCGCCGGTAATCGTTTCCTTCTGAAGCAGGTATTCCGCTTCCTCATGCAGCAGCTGCGCGTTGTCCTCAAGAATCTTCCGGGCTTCCGCGTGCGCGTTCTTGATGATCGCCATGACTTCCTTGTCGATCAAGGTTGCCGTTTCATTCGAACAAACCAGCGAAGCGTCGCCGCTCAGATATCGGTTGTTCACCGTTTCCAGCGCCGTCATGCCGAACTGATCGCTCATGCCCAGCTGAGCCACCATCGCCCGCGCCAGCCGTGTCGCCTGTTCGATATCGTTGGACGCGCCGGAGGTGCAGATATTGAACATAAATTCTTCCGCCGCCCGGCCGCCGGTCAGCGTGCGGATCTTTTCCAGAATTTCGTCCTTGCTCATTAAGACGCTTTCCTGCTCCGCCACCTGCATCGTATAGCCCAGCGAACCGTTGGTATGCGGGATAATCGTAATCTTATGCACCGGTGCAGAATTTTTCGATACCGCGGCGACCAGGGCGTGACCGATTTCATGATAGGCGATAATCCGTTTTTCCTTTTCGGAAATGACCGCGCCTTTGCGTTCCTTCCCGGCGATCACCGTGTCGACCGCTTCATCAAAATCATGCTGCATGACCTTGGAATGACCATTGCGCACCGCCGCTAACGCCGCTTCATTGACAATGTTCGCCAGCTCTGCGCCGGAAGCACCGGAGGTGGATAACGCGATCGTGCGGTAATCGATATCGCTGTCGACAACGATGTCCTTGACGTGAACTTTCAAGATTTCTTCACGGCCCTTTAAGTCCGGAAGTTCGACAGGAATCCGCCGGTCGAACCGCCCCGGTCTTAACAACGCTTTATCCAGCGTTTCCGGCCGGTTGGTCGCCGCCAGGATGACGACGCCCTTGCTTCCGTCGAAGCCGTCCATTTCCGCTAACAGCTGGTTCAGCGTCTGTTCGCGCTCATCATTGCCGCCCATGCCGTTAGCGCTGTCACGCTTTTTGCCGATCGTATCAATCTCGTCGATGAAGACGATACACGGCGCTTTTTCCTGCGCCTGCTTAAACAGATCACGGACCCGCGCAGCACCCATGCCGACGAACATCTCCACAAATTCCGAACCGGAAATCGAGAAGAACGGAACGTTCGCTTCCCCCGCAACCGCCTTGGCCAGCAGCGTCTTACCGGTGCCCGGAGGCCCGACCAACAGCGCGCCCTTCGGCATCTTCGCGCCCAGCTTCTTATATTTATCCGGATTGTGCAGGAAGTCGACGATCTCGTTCAGCGCTTCCTTCGCTTCATCCTGCCCCGCTACGTCCTGGAACGTCTTGCCCGTTTCCGCCGACACATAGATTTTCGCGCTGGACTTCCCGAACGTCATCGTGTTCGCGCCCATTTTCTTCGCCAGCTGTTTCGAGAACAATTGGCCGACGCCCAGAATGATGATGATCGGCACCAGCCACATCAACATATCCATCAAGAAGGAATTCTGCTGCGGAATAACCGCTGTGTACTGCGCCCCGCTCTGTTCCAGCCGCTCTGTCAGCGTCGCGTCGTTGGGCATAATGCCGGTCACGAACACATTTTTCTTGTTATCCTTGATCGTGTAAGCGATCTTGCCGGTCTGGTTGTCCACCTGGACTTCTTCAACCTGTTTTTCATCCAGGGCGGCGATCAGGTCGCTGTAGCCGACTTCCTTGATCCGCTGGTTCTGGATCATCGGCGTCACGAACAAATTAAATGCCATCAGCGCGATCAACATCACGAAATAATAATAAATTAACGGTTTCTTATTTTTTGGTTTTTCTGTTTTCATAAATCCTCCCGATCCAGGAACGCGTTTAACTTCCGTAATCCTGAATTAATTTCATCCAGCTCCGCCGGCGTCATCTTTAACGAAATCTGATCACTTTGAAGCGCGATCTGATGATCGCAGTCGCGGATCAGCTGCAGCGATTTTTCCGACAGACAGATCCGCACCGTGCGCTGATCCTGTTGGGAACGCACGCGATGCAGAAAGCCGTTGCGTTCCAGCCGCTGACAGATCGCTGAGATATTGCTGACGGTCATGCCGGCTGCCTCCGCCAGATCACAGATCCGCTGACCGTCTTCTTTAAACAGCTCGATCATTACGACCGCCTGCGGACCGGTCAGGCCCAGTGGTTCGTACAGTTCCTTCAGGCAATGATGCAGGCGCATATTAATCTGCCGCAAAAGCGACATCATTTCCATGACTTGCTCACTCATAAATCCTCCACTTCTAAATATTCAATGCATTGAATATCTATCTGTTGAAAATTATAGTTCCAGTCCTCGTTTCTGACAAGACTTCTGCTTCACTTCACACAATCTCACAAATTTACTCCATTTTTTCCGGCAGATCTTCCAGCCGCACTTTCCGTTCGGTGAGCTTCTCTGAGAACAGGATCGCTGGATTCTGCGTTTTCAGAAACGCCATGACAGTCTGGGCGTCGCGATCATGCTGCAGCTGAATCAAGGTTGTCCTGCGTCCCCGGGCATTGATCTGCAGCTGACATGGAGCGTACAGCTTCTCCGACTTCCGCAGCGGCACCTGCGCGTAGCTGCACATTGTGATTTCATCATAAGTCCCCTGGACGCCCTGCTTGTTAAACCAGGATATCCAGCGGTCTTCGAGAAAGAACGTCGTATCGACCTGCCGGTAAAGCAGCCGCTGCGGTCCCCGCAGACTCTGGGTGAAACGTTTGACCTGACCCAGTTCATGCACCGCCTGAATTAAGCGAACGGCCAGTGCCGCCAGGAAAGCGACGATGAACAAGCTGATGTAAAGCGATTGACTGATCCAGGCCAGAATGGCTGCCGCGATCAACAAAAATAAATAGAACATCAGCGCCCGGCTGTGTTTTTTGACGACCTGTTTCTGAATGAGTTCTGTGATGTGTTTCATAACCATCACCTCCGTTAAATTCATTGTATCATATTTTTCTTATTTCTCGTATTCATTATTCTTTTCTTATACAGATTTCAAATATTGTACAAAAAAACCGAAGGATTGTGAATTTCAATCTCCCCCGGTTTCATTCATATTCAGGCAGTTCCGCCAGCGTCAGCGGTTTGGCTGGGATTTCGTAATAAACGACGATCGCCGGATTCACGGTTTTGAGAAACCGCAGCACCTTCATGCAATCATCCTTGCGTTCCAGCGCCAGAACGGTATAGCGCTTATCACGGCAGTTGATCTGTAATTTCCAGCTGCGCCGCCGGCTGTCAAATTTCATCCGTGAATTTTCGTTGATCTGATTGAGATAACAGTTCTTGATCTGTTCGTAACGCACGCACAAGCCTTTGCCGCGGTACCAGGAAATCAGCTTATTGGGCAGAAAGAACGTGTTGTCGGCCTGCCTGCACAACGGCAGCGATTCGCTCAGATCGAGATCCCGGACAAAGCGTCTGGCGCGCGCTTTCTGAACCAACGCTTCCAAACCCGCTAACACATCGATGATCAGACTGGCAAAAAACAACAACCACAGTGTACCGCTGAAAAAGGAAATTGTCAGCGTCAGTAAATTCAGCGTTAACGCAAAGCTCAGTTTCTCCCACGGTTCGGCCATGGCCTTGCGGATTAAACCCGCTTCGATCCGTTTCATTCCCGTCATCCCCTTTTCCTTTATTATAACAGGAAAGGCTGGACAGGATCAGATCTTTCTGGTAATTTAACCGCTTTGTCCGGAGCCGTCTGAAAGTAGCGCGAGCATCATCAGAAAACACATCCGCAACCCGCCGGGATCGATTTCAAAGTTAATTTATTCGTAGCGCAGCGCGTCGATCGGATCGAGCTTGGCCGCTTTGTTAGCCGGGTAATAGCCGAAGAACACACCGATCGCCATACTGAAGCCGACCGCTAAGGCACAGGCCGCAGCCGACGGCTTGGCCGGATAGCCTAACAAATTCGCTACGCCCGCGCCCATCGCCACGCCTAATAAAACGCCCAGCAGTCCCGCGATCATACAGATGATCATCGCTTCGATGATAAACTGAATCCGGATCGCCAGATTCGGCGCGCCCAGCGCTTTACGGGTGCCGATTTCACGGGTTCTCTCGGTGATGCTCACCAACATGATATTCATAACACCGATGCCGCCGACCAACAGACTGATCGCCGCGATGCCCGCGATCGCGACCTTGACGGTATCCAGCATCTCGGTCATCGTTTCCAGCATTTCCTTCATGCTCGACGCAGAGATCGTGTAAGAATCGTTATGCGTATAAAAGCTGGTGAAGAATGCTTCGGTATCGCTGAGCAGCGTATCAACGTCCTCGCCCGTCGCGCCGACGACCGTGACGGACTGATAGCCCTGACTGGCCTGGGTGATTTTCTTTGCCGTGGCAACCGGAACATACATCGAAGTCGAAAGATTATCGCTGTCCGAGAGCGCCGCCATCATGCTTCCAGAGGTATCATAGTGGTAAATCCCGACGACATAAAACACCTGCACGCCGTTGTTGAGACTGACCTCCAGCTTTTCGCCCATCGCCTTTTCAACGGAGCCATACAGCTTTTCCGCCAGATAATCCGAAATCACAGCCGAGCGTTTCGTATCCGTATTGTCTTTCTCGTTGATAAACCGCCCGGTGATCATGTCCAGATCTTCGACAGTCAGGGTGTCAGGATTAACACCGGTTACGCTAACGCTGCCGGACACCCCGGCCTGACTGATCGTGCCGCTGCCAACGTTCTCTGAACAGGATAGCGCTGTGATCCGGCCGTCGAACAGCGAGCGGTATTCCGTGATCATCGCTTCCGAGATCAGATCTTCCTCGTCAGGGCTGCTCGGGCCGAACATCAACACCCGGCCGCCGCCACCGCTGTCGGAAGACGAGCTGCTTTTTTTCTGCAGCGATACGGTGATGTTGCTTGCGCCCATGCCTGACATACTGTCGGTAATCGAACCGGTCAAGGAGTCGCCGACAGTCATGATCGCGATGACGGAGCTGATGCCGATGATGATGCCCAGCATCGTTAACAGCGAACGCATTTTATTCGCTTTCAGACTAGCCAGCGCCATCAGGATATTATCAAGTACGCCCATGGACGCCCGCTCCTTTCCGAACGTTGACGATCTGACCGTCGCGCAGCGTGATCACGCGCTGGGTTTCCTCTGCCAGCTCGGGATTGTGCGTGATCAGCACGATCGTTTTGTGTTGTTCCTCATGCAGCTTGTGAAACAGATCCATGACAATCCGGCTGGTCGCCGTGTCCAACGCGCCGGTCGGTTCGTCCGCGAGGATCAGCGAAGGATCGTTCGCCATGGCCCGGGCGATCGCCACCCGCTGCTTCTGCCCGCCGGAAAGCTCGTTAGGCTGGTGTTTTTTCCGTTCGCCCATGCCGACCAGATCGAGCAGCTCCGCCGCCCGTTCCGATCGCTTGCGGGCCGGCAGCCCGGCGTACAGCATCGGCAGCTCGACATTTTTCAGCGCGCTCATCCGGCCGATCAAATTGAAGGTCTGAAAGACGAAGCCGATCTGTTGGTTGCGGATGTTTGCCAGTTCTTTATCCCCGGCCATCTGGATATCCACGCCGTTAAGCTTGTAGTGACCTTCTGTCGGCCGGTCCAGCGCGCCCAGAATGTTCATCATCGTGGATTTGCCGCTGCCGCTTTCACCGACGATCGCGACGAACTCCCCCGGCTCGACCCGCAGATCAATGCCGTGCAGAATCTCAAGCTCGTTGGGCTTGCCAATGTAATACCGCTTGACGATGCCCTGCATCGCGATAACAGGCTGTGCCGGACTCATCCGTTGCCTCCCCGGCCGCCTGGCGCTCCGCCTCCGTTTCCGCCCGGTCCTCCGGAAGGCATCTGACCGGCAGGCATTTCTCCGGAAGGCATCGCCCCGCCCATGTCGATCTGCATACCGCCGTTCATCTGAACCTGTTCGCCGCTTTCACTGCCGTTAACCTGAGCCTGTTCCGGATCTGCGCTGCTGCGCACCTCCATGCCCTCGCTGAGCTGAGTTGAACTGATTTCCACATAGTAATCATTTTCCTCCCCGGTGGTCACGACGACTTCCTTAAAGACGGCGTCGCTGCCGGAACCGGATTCCTTGACGAACACGATCGATTCCCCGGCATCATTGGTGCCAACCGCATCGATCGGAACGACGAAGACGTTATCCACAGTGGACTGGATGATCTCCACCGTGGCGTTGATGCCGACATACAGACCGCTGTTGGGCGTCGTGACCGTCACCTCGGCTGAGAATCCGCCGTTTTGCGAAGAAGCGACCGGCGAGATTTGCGTCAGCGTCCCTTCGATTTCCCCTTCGGTGGCGTCCGTCGTAATTTTCGCAGTCATCCCCAATTCGACGTTCTGAATTTCATATTCCGGAATCGTCACCGTGATTTTCAGCGCGTCTGTGTCCTGAATCGTCGCGATCGTTGTGTTGTTGGTCGCCATCGACCCGACTGTGACGTTGATCGCCGTGACCTTGCCGGCTGTTTCCGCGGTCAGCGTGCAGTTTTCCTTTTTCTCGTACAGATCGTCGAGCGTATCGCTGGAGGAAGCCTTCGTGACCGCTTCTTTGGCGTCCTCGACTTTCGTCTGCCAGCTGTCGCGGTTATTGCGGGCTGTATTCCAGGCGGTGAGCGCAGCGTTGTAGACGCTTTGGGCTGTATTGTAGGCCGCCGCCAGGGTATCGTAATTCATCGCCGCCTGAGCGGATTTTAAATCCTGCTGAGCGCTGTCAGCCTTTGATTTTGCGTCGGCGGAGGCCTGCCTGGCAGCGTCATAAGCTGAACCGGCCGCGCAGGCCGTATCTTCCAGCCCCGTGCAGGTCCCGTCGCTGATCGCGCTGTTCAGGGCTGAAAGCGCCTGATTTTCCGCTTCCACCGCGCTTTGATAGGCCGCCTGAGCCTGATCGACATTAGCCTGGAACGCGTCAACAGAGCTGCGCGCAGATTCATACGCCGTCTTTGCGCTGTTCATCGCGCTTTCTTTCTCCGCCATCGCATTCCACGCACTGTCCGCGTCGCTTTGCGCCCAGGTCAGATTTTCTTCCGCGGAAGCCAGTGAATCCTTCGCGTTATCGATATTCTCCTGCAAGCTTTCCAGCGTCTTTTCAATGTTCTTGTCAATTTCATCCGTATCCAGAACACAGATGATATCCCCGGCTTCTACCCAGTCCCCGACCTGGACGGGAATCGACTTCACCGCCAGCGACTGGTTCGTCGTTACGTTCGATACCGACGCGCTTTCCACCGTGCCGGTCAGACTGATCGAATTGTTCAACGTTGTTTTTTTCAGGACGGTCGTTCGGATAAAAGAAGCCTGAGTGGTGTTCTTTCGGGTTGTTCCCTGACGGGAAAAATAAAAACTTCCCACACCGGCCAGACAGACGCCGACAGCCAGGATCACCGTTTTTTTCCGGGTCCATCGCAGGGATTTCAGTGAGAATTGGAATTTCATTTCATCACGCTCGCTTTCCACACTTCTAATAAGCACCGCTATTCTCCCATGGCCATGTGAATTGTTTTTGAATAGTTCATGACCGTAAACTGAATTTCCGGCGAAGCTTTGGCGAAGACCGGGATTTCCGTGCTTTTTCCGTGTCCTTTCGACAAAGACCGCAATTTCGTCATTCCTGTCTTTTGTAAAGCTGATAAATGGTGTAAACTTAGAATAACGAACATACGCTTATAGTTGAAGAAAGGATCGTCCACATGAACAATTCGGAATTCTCTGGCGAACCGCAGGTTTTTCCCCTCATCCAGGCATTGTTTGTCGACAACGACTGGACCCGTTTAGAATCGTTACTTGATGAAAACATTCAATGGCACGCTACCGAACCGTGCCGGGATTATTCCGGACTCGGTCAGGTTCGCGATCATATCGAAAGTCAAATGCACCGGCACCGCGAAACGCTGATCTGCACGACAGCGCCGGTCAGTTCCGCGCTGGACGAGCGGTATCGGTTAATTACCGTCAAAGCCCTGATGCAGGGTAAAGACTGTCATTCCCTGATCCTGACGCTGATCCAGGATCAGGAGAGCGGAAAATTTTGTTTTGTTCAGGTCAGTCCGGCGCAAATCACCTCCGCCGCTTATCAAAATCAGGAATTGGCCCTGACGTTTCTGCCCGATCAGATGCCGGGCGGAATCTTTCATTGTTTATTCGACGAACCCCTGACGCTCTTACAGACCAGCGACAGCTTCCTGCAGCTGACCGGCTATACCCGGGAAGAAATCCGCACGGAACTGCACAACAGCTTCCGCGCTTTGATCGACCCGCGGGATTATGAAAATACGCTCGTTGAAGTGCGCGAACAGCTGCGCCACGGATGTGATAAAGAATTACAATTCCGGCTGCTGCGCAAAAACGCTGAGCCGATCTGGGTGCTGGATAAAGGCCGTTATCTGCAGGACGAATGGGGACGGCAGTATTTCTGCTGCATTCTTGTCGACATTTCAGAATCCAAGCGGATCGCCGAGGAATTCCGGTTAAGCCTGCAGCGTTATGAAATCATCATGAATCAAACCCAGGACATTATCTTTGAGTGGAACATCGCGACGGACGAACTCACCTTTTCTGAAAACTGGAAACAATACCTGGGCTATCCGCTGCAGACCACCGTCTCCGGATTGTTGGATGAAAAGAACACAAATTTTTATCCGGAACAACGAAGTTTATTTGCGGATCTGTGCCGCCGCATCCGGGCGGGGCAGGCCTACATTGAAGACGAACTGCAGCTGCATGACATTCATCGCCAGCCAAACTGGTTCCGAATCCGCGTAACAACTCAGCTGGATGAAAATCAAAAACCCATCAAGGCTATCGGCATTCTCTCCAACATCGACGAGGATAAGCAGCGGGCCCAAAAGCTGCTTGAAAAGGCGCAGCGCGATCCGCTGACGCAGTATTATAATAAGGAGACAGCCCAAACCTTGATTCAGGATTGGCTGTCAACTCAGCCGGCGCAGAACGCCTTGATGATCATTGATATCGACGATTTCAAAATTGTCAACGATACGCTCGGCCATCTGTTCGGCGACGCCTTCTTGATTGAAGCGACATCGCGGATCCGGCAGCTGTTCCGCAGCGAAGATATCCTCGGGCGGGTTGGCGGCGATGAATTTTTAGTCTTCATGAAGAATATCCCTGACAGAGAGCTGGCAGAAAAGAAGGCCCGGCAGATTATCGAAGCCTTTCAGTCGATTGAGCTTCACAATCAGAAGATCCTCAAAGTATCCTGCAGTATCGGGATCGCGATGACTTCGCCAGCTAACCCGAACTTCCACTATTGGTTCCACCGTGCTGATCAGGCCTTGTATTCCATGAAAAGCCAGGGTAAAAATCAATATGCCTTTTACAATCAGCTCGCGGACGACAACGCGTTCTTTCCAATGGTTGAAGGAGCCTCGGCCGTCAATGCCCGGATCGATTCCAACCTGTTGAAAAAGTACGAAACACCGCGGATCAGCGAATTCATTTTCAACAAGCTCTATGAAGCTCAGGATTTAGAGCGTTGTATTCAGGAAATTCTTGAAATTATCGGACGGCATTTCGACGTCAGCCGCGTCTACATTTTCGAAAACAGCGACGATGATCAATATTGCACCAATACGTTTGAATGGTGCAACGAGGGGATTCCTCCGGAAAAAGAGAATTTGCGGCACATTTCGTATGAAGATGATCTCGAAGGCCGATATCTGGCCAATTTCGATGAAAATGGATTATTCTATTGCCAGGATATTCAATCGTTGGATCCCGCGCAGGTCCGCCTGCTGGAACCGCAGAAAATCAAATCGCTGCTGCAATGCCTGATTCAGGACCGTGGGCGTCCGCGGGGTTACATCGGCTTCGACGAGTGCCGCGAAAAACGGCTGTGGGATCAGGAACAGATAAACGTCCTGACCTATGTCGCGGAAATACTCAGCGTCTTCCTGTTGAAAAAACGAGCTGAAGACCGGATTCAGCAGTTAGAATCCAGCTTAAAAGTAAAGTGAAAGAAACTCCCGGCGGCAGGGAGTTTTCTTTCAGCTATATCCAGTCTGCGAAGCTCTGTTTTGATCCGGATCGCTGCCTCGGTTCAGCCCCGGGTTGCGATCTCATCGAACATCGCGGCGCGAGCCGCTAGCTATTCTTCCAGCAGCTGCCGCTGCTTCGCTAACGGCAGGATCATATACAAGCCCATTTCAAACGTATAAAAGCTGATCAGTCCGGGGTATTGATCCAGATCCAGCTTTCCGTTCAGCACCCGTATCAGCCGTTCATACAAGTCCCGTTCCGCGCCTTCCAGAAGCTCGCGGCGCACACTGGCTGCCAGCCGCTGCATGTTTTTTAAATAGATCAGATATTCCGAGTTATATTCGGCGATCAAATCGCCTAACGGGCCATTGACAAAACGAACCAGCGGCAGCGTCACTTTCTCATAGTTCAGCGTCCAGTAAGCCTGATCCCGCGGATCGTCCGCTAAATGCCGCAGCCGGTTCATGATCCGCTGCCGCAGCTGCCCATAGCTGTCCTCCTGCATCTTCAGGATAGCCTGGGAATCGTGGTAACGCTGACGCGCGTCATTTTCAATCTGTTCGCTGTCCAGCGCATAAATGATCCGGGCGACATACCGCAGCGATCCCTTGAGCTCCTGCTGCGCCTGCTCGGTAATTTTCCCCCACAAAAACAAGCGGTATTCACTTTTGGGAACATTCAGAAACGAACTCCAGATAAAGATGGAGATCATCCGCGCATCCTGATCCGGACACACCAAATCCAGCATCGACTGATCCGCTTCCGTCGCGGCGGTTGAACGGCCGACCTGTTCCTTAAGATTGGCAACGTTGTACTGCGGCGGCAGCTCGGTCAGCAGCGTCGATAACGAACGAATCAATCCCAGCTGCCGAAGCAGCTGCGCCCGCAAATCCGCCAGCTGCCGGTGAAGATAGAAATTGGTCATGCTGGGATAACGGAATAATTCCTCGACCGCGCCGACGGGAACATTGTATTGCCGAAGCAGCGCGATGATCTGCAGCCGGTCGACATCGGCTTCGCTGAAATCCAGATAATTATTTTCAGCATTGCGATCAGGGGTAATCAATCCCTGATCAATATAAAAATAAATCGCTTTTTTCGTCAGCCCGGTCTTCCGGCAGACTTCCTGAATCCGCAAAGAAATCACCTCGTTTCTTTTTTACCTCAAATTACGATCCTGAGATCGTTTCCATCCCTGATTTTATAATTCGAACGAAGGAGTTAAATCTTATCCCAAACCATTCCCTAAGGGAACGGTTTAATCACGGATACTTTGTGAAAGCACTTCCACTTCTCACGTAATTCCCTGTTTTCTTCATTTTACACTAATCCCGCGGGTCAAAAAAGTGGGGATTGACCTTCCTGTCACAGGACATTGTATAATGAGCTTGCGAAAGCCTTAACAAAAAGGAGTGGAAAGAAATGAAGAAACAAGCAAGCAAGTTTGCGGCGCTGCTGATGTGCGGAGCGATGGTTCTGTCGTTAGCGGCCTGCGGCGACGGCGGTAAGAAAACCGAACCAACCCCGGACGCTTCAGTCAAGCAGTCCTACACTGCCGGAACGTACACCGGCACGGCAACCGGCATGAAGGGTGACGTTACGGTAGAAGTCACCGTCAGCGAGGACGCGATCACGGACGTCGTCGTCAAAGAACATCAGGAAACCTACGGCATCGGCTACGGTCTGGAAACCTCCCCGGTGGAAGTCCTGCCAAAGCAGATTGTCGAAACGCAGTCGTTAGGCGTCGATAACGTCACCGGCGCGACGATCACAACCGCGGCGATCAAGAACGCGGTCGCCAGCGCGGTCACGGAAGCCGGCGGCGACGCGGAAGCCTTGAAGAACGTTCCGGTTGAGAAAACCGCAGAAGACCAGACGCTGGATGCGGATGTTGTCATCGCGGGTGCGGGTGCAGCGGGTTTAGCCGCTGGCATCGAAGCTTCCCGGGCGGGTGCCAAGGTTATCATCCTGGAAAAGCAGGGCGTAACCGGCGGCGCAACGACGCGCAGCGGCGGCAAGCTCTTAGCGGCCGGCACGGAATGGCAGAAGAAGCAGGGCTATGAAGACACCCCGCAGCAGATGCTCGACTACATGAAAACAATGGACGGCGCGGACCAGCTGAATGAAGAAATGGTCAAGGCGTTCTGCGATGATTCCGTTGAAAACATGACCTGGCTGGAAGACATGGGCGTCATGATCTATGACGTTGAAGCGATTCACCAGTCCCTGACCCCATGGCGCGTACACAACACGACCAATGCGGCAGGCCATCACGGCGGCGGCATGACCGACGGCTTCGGCGGCAACATCACCGTGCCGATGACGGAAGAATATCTGAAGAACAACGGCGAAATCTACTACAATACGACTGCGGATACAATTCTGACTGACGCCAACGGCGCAATCGTCGGCTTAAGCGGAACGAAAGCTGACGGAAGCAAGCTGACGGTCAATGCGAAAAACGTCATCATCGCGACCGGCGGTTATGCGCAGAATAAAGAAATGATGAAGCGCTATACGCAGACCACCGAAGGCTTTGTCACCTCCGTTCCAGCCGGCAATGTCGGCGACGGTCTGACGATGGCGGAAAAGGTCAACGCACAGATTTATGACGCACCGGCAACGCAGACAGTTTACCTGGATTTCAATTCCGGCGTAGGCATCAATGAAGAAGCGGGCCTGATCGTCAATGCGGAAGGCAAGCGTGTCGCCAACGAATACACTTATCAGTACCATGTTGCGGACGCGATCTCCAAGAGCGGCAGCGGTTACGGCTGGTATATCGCTACGGCCAACGATCCGGCGCCAACCGTTCAGTACGCGATGACGCTGGACAAGACACTGAAAGCGAATTCGATCGAAGAACTGGCGAAGCTGATGGAAGTTGACGCGGCTGAGCTGCAGGCGACAATCGATCGTTACAACGAGCTGTGCGCTGCGGGTAAGGATGAAGACTTCGGCAAACCGGCGGATCACATGATCGCGGTTGAAGGTGAAACCTACTACGCGCTGAAGCTGCGGCCAAACGTAACCGTCACCTTCGGCGGTCTGGTCACCGACATCAACGCGCAGGTTCTGGATACGGAAAACAATCCGATTCCGGGTCTGTACGCTGCGGGCGAAGTTGCCTTCACCGGTCTGTTCGGCGACGAATATCCGTGCTGCGGCATGGCGATCGGCGGCGCTGTCTACTACGGACGGATCGCAGGTCAGCTGGCAGCGGCCAACAAATAAATCGATCTTCAACACACAACAAAGAAAACGGCAGAAACCCGGCGAGATTCGCGGCCTCTGTCGTTTTTTTCTATACATCGGCTTGCCAGGTCTTCCTCTTATGCCTTGTAAACCAGGTCAGCGGCGATCAGAAAGTATCTGTAAGCTGACGCTTTGACTTGCGGAAGTCCCCATTCTTTTGTTACGCTGGAAGCAGGGAAAAATCCTGCGTCCAGAATTCCGCAGAAGATCTCTCATGAAAGAAGGAATACGATGAAGATCCAAGATGCTTGCCTGCCTTGCATAACGGCTCAGACGGTCAGCTGTGCCGCTTTGATTCCAGAATCTGACCGCCCCGCGTTTTACCGTTCGGTCTTTCACATGTTAGCTCAGCTTGATTTTAATCAGCCGGCACCGGCGGCGATTGGCGCTGTTTACCAGCTTGTAAAACAGACGCTGCGAACAGAGGATCCCTATGCTTCGCTGCGGCAAAGGGTGAACGAGAGCCTGCTTGCGGAGGTGCCGGCGCTGAGCCTGCGGATCAGCCAAGCTCCCGATCCATTTGCGGAAGCGCTGCGGCTGGCGATTCTGGCTAACAGCTTTGATTTCAACCCGATTCATCATCCCAATTTCAATCGAATGCTGACTGAATTCAAGACCGCGTTGGACGTCCCTTTCGTTCTCGAAACGAAGACGCTGAAACAGGCGCTGAGCGAAGCGAGGACTTTGCTAGTGTTAGGAGACAACTTTGGCGAGGTTGTGATCGATGCGCTGCTTTTAGAACAGATCCACCAGCTGAATCCTGACTTGAATCTGGTCTATGCCGTGCGCGGGCAACCAGTCGTTAACGATGTGATCGCCGCGGACGCCCGTCAGGCCGGTATTCATCGCTATGCCCAAATTCTCAGCAACGGCGACGACGCGCTGGGCACACTGCTGCCGCGCACCAGTCCGGAGTTCCAGGCGATTTATCATCAAGCCGATCTTTTGTTATGCAAAGGTCAGGCTAATTATGAGTGTCTGATCGATCAACCCGAGAAAAGTCGCTATTTTCTATTGAAGATAAAATGTTCCGTTCTGGCGTTGCGCACCGGTCTGCCCATAGGCACGCTGGCCTGTCTCGCCACTCCAGCCGGACTTTGATTTTATCGGAATGCCGATCGTTTGATATGCGCCGCTTGTCATTCGCTTCAGCCGTGGTGTATACTAAAAACTAAGCAATCAGAAAGTGGGGGAGAAATCCATGAGAATTGAAGAATGTCTTGAAAAGTCCCGATTTGAAGCCCAGGGTTCCATTGTCTTAAACGGTCAGCCGATCCCATACCGCACCGTCTGCGAGGATAATTTCTTTGTCGACGAGGAAGGTCAGCCGACGGCGACGATCTTTTCGTATGCTTATTTCCGCAGCGACGTGGCGGATCCGTCGACCCGTCCGGTTTTGTTCGCTTACAACGGCGGGCCGGGATGCTCCAGTTTGTGGGTTCATGCCGGACTGTTTGGCCCGCGGCGCGTGAAGCTGGAAGACGAGCTGCATCTGCCGACCGTGCCGCCGTTTGAGCTGGAAGACAATCCGCATTGTCTGCTCGATCTGTGCGATATCGTTCTGGTCGATCCCGTAGGCACCGGTTTCGGACGCCTGATCCAGGAAAAAGCCCGTCCGGATTTTTATGACGCGGACGGCGATGTCAAAGCGATGGCGATGTTCATCGAACAATGGCTGACCCGTTACAACCGCCGCAACAGTCCGATTCTGTTAGCGGGGGAAAGCTACGGCACCGGCCGGTCGGCTTTGTTAGCGGCCGAGCTGTTGGGCGCAGGACCGATCAAGCCGGATACGCTGGGGCTGTCCGTCAGCGGCATCATGCTTTTAGGCAGCACCTTCTTTGAAGCCAATCCGGCGGAACCGTCAGCCGTAAATCTGATCACGATGGCAGCAACGAATCATTATCATCACCCGGATGGCAAACCGGATCGCGATACCTTTATCGCCCAGGCTTTCGATTTTGCCAAGACAGAATACCTGAGCGCTTTGTTTCAGGGCGACGCGCTGCCGGAAGAGGAACAGAAAGCGATCGCGGAAAAGCTGGCATATTTTACCGGCATTGAAACCGAGTTCTGGATTCGCCATCATCTGCGGATCGACATGCAGAAGGAATTCGCCCACCTGTTGTTAAAGGATCAGGGACTGGCCGTCGGCTTCTATGACGGACGTTACGCCTGGAAAGACGATCCGGCGATCCGGGATTCCAACGTCATTGCGGACGACCCGGCAATGGGTCAGTACACGCCGGCCTTCCAGACGGCTTTCGCACTGATCTGCAAGGAGCTAAACATCAGCTTCAACCGCAGCAGTAAGGGACTAGTCTTCGACGTCAACGAAACGTGGCAGCGGAAGTCGAAATCCTCGCCGGCTCAGGCATTGGCAGGAGCGATGCGGCGCAATCCAAAACTGCGCGTCTTCTTTGCCAGCGGTTTGTACGATCTCTGCACGACGGCCGGCAATGCCCGTTATCTGGCAACGCATTCCCATTTAGATCCAAGCCGGGTGGTGATCGGCGAATATCCGTCGGGCCACATGGCTTATCTGGGGGAAGAAAGCGCGAAACTACTCGGAGCGGATATGCGTGAATTTTTCACTCAGGCGATCGGAAAATAAAAAACCTGTTTTGATTCCCGTATTAACTGGTTAAATTTGTTTTAAACTCAGGCATCGGCTGGCGTTCTGCAACAGAACGCCAGTTTTTATTTCATACCGTTAAATTAATCTTTAAATTCCAGGAAAAACGCTGCCTTTGAATTCGACAGCGTTTTTTCATACTTGTTTATTTTTGCTTCTCTTCACATCGGTTTTAAGTTCTTGTTCAGCCGGTCGACAATCCAGGCGATCCGCTTTCTCCGCCCGGCCTCGGTTTTAGGATCCAGGAAAGCGCGGGTGTATGTTTTCTTAACCGACATGGACATCAACTGAAAGTTGGAATACGCCTGCGGATAAGCTTCCAAAACAGCGGAAAGCGACGCGATTTGTTCCTCGGTGACCGCCGCCGATTTTGGTGCGTCCCATTGTCCGTTCGCTTTGGCTTCCGCGATCTTTTTCCGGCCTGAATCGGTCATCCAGCCTTGTTCTTCCAGCCTTTGAACAAGCTGCTTGTTCTTTTCCGACCACTTACTCTTCCCGCGGCGCTGCGAAAAGTATTTGCGATACGTTTTATCATCAAGACTCTGCATCTGACCGTCAATCCAGCCGAAACAAAGCGCTTCTTCCAGCGCTTCGCCCGCTTTGATCGTTTTCGGTCCTCCGGCCTTGCCCAGTATCAGCCAGACCCCTTCCTCAGACAAGCTATGGTCTTCCAGCCATGCCCTGAATTCTCCGCGCGTGGCAAATTGCAGTGTTTCATTCATTTTCTGATCCTCCATTTCCAGCTTTTCATCAAGCTAACCCGCACTGTCTGTACCGCGCATTTCCTTCTTTTTGATTCTGATCAAAAGCTCAACAGTCCCGCGAGGCGTCGGAAACCTGACAGAATTCAAAATATTTATTCACCGCTGTTTTTAAAGAAGCCAATCCCTTATACCAGTCCGATCCCGCCCTGAAATTTATGGAGCAGCGCAGCGGCCGATGTTTCTGCCAGTCTTCCATCGTATACGTTAATTGATCCAGCAGGGAAGCCCCCCTGTCTTTTCTGAATTCCAGATCAAGACTGATGTCCAGATTCTTTTCTACGCGCTGGCAGCGCTTGATATAGTTCTGAACGACAGCTTCGGAAACCAACGTCCGCAGCCATTTTGCATAATCGTCAATTCGCATAGGTCTGACCTCCCTCTCTCTGTTAGCTTGATTATATCATGGAAGTTCGCCGCCGGCTTATGATATGATAAAGTCAGAAACGATGTCTAACCGTCGCTCGTTAAACGCAGCTGTAAAGTAGTGATGGATGAAAAGCCAGACGACTGACAGCATATTTACAAGAATTTACTTTACCAGGGAGGATCAAACGGCGTGCGATCCGATTTATCGACGAGCTGATTCAGCAAAGTTACATTTGGAAATTTCTGTTTTTTTCTTTTTGTCTATTATATTGATTTATCCTTATATGCGCGTTACACCAAATTTTTAAAAGTTATTAATATATGGCAACACATGTATTATTGTATAGACGTAGCAAGGGAAACAACGAAAAAATCCGCTCCAGTCAAGCCCGTTGCGGATGTTTCGCTAGAAAGGATTCATTATGAAACTGTTTCTCTTGAAGTTGGCTATTATTATTAAGCTAAGTTTCATTCTGAGATTTAGCGAAGACAACAAGAAAAATGATGCAAGCATCATTCTAAAAGGCAAAGCCTTTCAGAACCCTCGTCAGTTTCTTGCCTGGAGGGTATTCCTGATTTCCGAGTTCTTCCTCCTCTCCCCCTGCTCCCAAAGTTCAAGGCTGGTTCGAAGATTTCTTCCTTCAGGCGTATTCTCTGTCTTGCGGTTCTTCAATTTCATACTGCCTCGAATTCCAGCTTTCTCCTCTGGAAACTGTCATCTTTGGACAGATTGAAGAACCGCGTTTCTATTTAATTCTGATATCCCATTCCTCGTCTTGCAATCACAAACGAAGCGGCCAGATGCACTGTACAGCCCATCTTCCGGCTGTATTTTTCTCTCCCAATTTGGCTTGTGTATGCTGGATTTACTTGAATAACGCCATACCCTTCCTTCCAACATCTCCTCTCTATTGCTTCCTGAATCTGTTTCGTCGCAAACTCGGATAACATTTGATTATGCTTTTGATTCTCATATCGCATGTTGCTTTTCTTATTCTCAAAATCCAACGCTTCCATCACCAACGGTTTATGACTTCTCACACATTCCAGCACGACCTCTTTCGCTGTCTGACGAATCTGATGCTTCCGTTGATTCTTCTTCTTTCCTCTTAAGGGCATCGGAACGGTCTTCAACAGGACACAGTTGCCGCAGGCATCCGTTTCACTCACTGCGATATGACCCGCATTGATATCGATTCCAATCACGCCGTCTTGCTTGTCTTCCATCAATTCACGATCTTTCATTTCCACAACCGCTTTGATAATAAAGTATTTCTTATGATCTTCCAATAGATAAGCGACCGCTTTCCCCGGTGTGTTATGCGGCAGCTTCACCGCCC
>NZ_QRUP01000003.1:0-225279 GCF_003459085.1 Holdemania filiformis
AGCTCTTTATGAAGCGATTCTTCAAATGGGAAGGGAATTCCCCGGGCTTTCAGAGTCAGATAACGATAAGCGGTATGGAGGATAGAATGGTACAAAAGAATATCCTGGCGAATAGCCTGAGCTTCTTCAGGAAGCAATTCATCGTAATAGATCCGGTCAGAACACGTTATCGTTTTCATGAAGAAGACCTCGCTTTCAGAGAACGCTCATCTTTCTATTGAGTTAATTATACAATTCATCCTTCTCCATTTCAACGCATTTGAGTTTGTTTCATTCTTTTCATTTTCTTTTGCCTCGGACGCATCGAAATTCTTAGAATACAAAAAAAACACGGCTTACCACCGTGCTTTCATCGCTTTTTCCATCTCCCGCTTCGCGTCCTTCATCTTCGCGTCTTCGCGCTTATCATACAGCGCTTTACCCTTAGCCAGCGCGATTTCCATCTTAGCCCGGCCATTCTTTAAATACAGCTTGACCGGAACGACGGTATACCCCTTCAGCTTGACCTTCTGCTGGAGCTTAACGATTTCCAGCTTGTGCAGCAATAGCTTCCTTTCGCGGGTTTCGTCATGATTGAACTGGTTGCCATGATCATAGGTCGCGATGTGCATCTCCTTGATCCAGGCTTCACCGCTGATGAAACTGACGTAGGCGTCCTTAAACTGCGCCTTCCCCTGACGGATCGATTTAATTTCAGTTCCGGTCAGGACCAGTCCGGCTTCAAAGCGTTCCTCCAACGAATAGTCATGAGACGCCTTGCGGTTGACGGCAATGATTTTTTCACCGCTCATCGTGATTCCTCCTTACGCTTGGGTGGGTTTCGGTTTCCGCCGGCGGGTGCGCCGGCGTTTGTTTTTGATCGGGACGGATTCCGCAGGCCGGTTCGGTTCTTTGCGGGGACCGGCTTTTTTCTTCGCTGCGGGAATAGGCTCGCGTTTTTCCTTGCGCGGCCGGACGAGATCGAAGTCAATCTCCTGATGGAGCTTACTGGCGCCGGTCACTTTAATCTTGACGCGCTGCCCCAGCCGGTATATCTTCTTTGTCCGCTCGCCCTTCAGGCTCAGCGTATCCGGATCGTAATGATAGTAATCGTCCGTCAGCTTCTGCACATGGACCAGACCTTCGACAGTATTTTCCAGCTCGACAAAGAAACCGAACTTCGTGACGCCGCTGATGACGCCTTCGGCAATCTTACCGATCTGATCCTCCATGTATTCGGCTTTCTTCATATCTTCAACTTCCCGTTCCGCTTCGATCGCGGCCCGTTCCCGCTCAGAGGTCAGCTTGCCATATTCCTCCATTTTGAGTTCGTCCTGCTTCATCATTTCCGGATCCAATGCGGTTCCGAAGCCATATTTGTGAAGCATCCGATGAACGATCAAATCCGGATACCGGCGGATCGGCGAGGTGAAGTGCGTGTATTCTTCCAGCGCCAGTCCGAAATGGCCCAGACAGCGCGGATCATATTTTGCCTTCTGCATACTTCGCAGCATCATCGTCGAGATGACCGGATAGGCCGGATCATCTTTGAACGAATCCAAAAGCTGCTGCAGCTGCAGCGGACGGATTTGTTCAACGCTGCCTTTGAAACGCTTGCCCATCAACAGGACGATCTTCGCGAAATCCCGCAGCTTTTTCGGCTCCGGCGCTTCATGTACCCGGTACAAGGCCGGAATCTCAAGCCATTTCATGTGCCGGGCCACACATTCGTTGGCCGTGACCATGAAATCCTCGATGATCATTTCCGCTTCCTTGCGCTCGTGCACCTGGATCTCTTCAATTTTATTTTGTTCGTTTAAAATGATTTTCGCTTCCGGCGTTTCAAAGTCAATCGCTCCGGCCTCATGACGGCGCTTGCGGATCGCCCGCGAACAATCCCGCATCCAACCGATCATCTCCGTCAGCTTTTTGTATTTCCGGCAGGCTTCTTCCTCACCTTCCAGAATCGCGTTCACCGCGGTATAGGTCATCCGCTCCGTTGTCTTAATAAAGGATGGGAAGATTTCATAATTGAGGATTTCCCCGGCTTCGCTGATCTCCATTTCACACGACAGCGTCAGCCGCAGCACTTTCGGATTCAAAGAACAAATCCCATTGGATAACAGGTGCGGAAGCATCGGCACCACACGGTCGACGACATAGGTGGACGTGCCGCGTTTGAGTGCTTCCTGATCAAGCGGACTGTTCTCCGGAACATAGTGGGAAACGTCCGCAATATGAACGCCCAGCCGATAACCGCCGGCAATCTTCTCGACGCAGACCGCGTCGTCCAGATCCTTGGAATCCTCACCGTCAATCGTGATAATCATTTTCCCGGTGCAGTCGCGGCGGCCTTCTTTTTCCTTCGGCGATACGCGCGACGGCGTCCGCTGCGCCTGTTCCATGACTTCCTGTGGGAACTGCGGATCGATATCGTATTCCAGCAGCACCGACAGAATATCCACGCCCGGATCATCTATATGGCCTAACAGCTGGACAATTTCCAGCTCCATCGGATCGCCGTAGCGCAAGACCTTCAATAACACCTTCGTGCCGCTGACCATTTTAAAAGCCTGCCAGTTTTTGACGATCAGCCGGGACTTAATCCGCTCATCATCCAGCCGCAGCTGCAGCCCCTTGCCCACAGACGTGAAAAACGTCCCGACCAGCGTGTTCGTCTTGTGCTGCAGAACGCGGATGACCTCGCCCTCGTCGCTGCCGTAGAAAGACGGCAGTTTCTTAACGATCGCCACGTCGCCGTTCATCGCTCCGTGCAGATTGGCTTCCGTGATGTGGATGCTGTTCTCATCTTCCAGATCCAGAAAGCCAAAGCCTTTGCGGTTAACGGATAACGCTCCCTGATAGTAGCCGCCCATTCTGGCCGGCATCAGATTGCCTTTCTGACTGAACACGATCACATACTGTTCCGCCAGTTCGTTGACCGCTTTATTCATCGCCACGAATTCTTCGGTCGTGGACAGACCCAGGGTTTCCTGCAGCTGAGCCAGACTCAACGGACGATAGTGCTCGTCGGCTATCATTGTTTCAATTTGTTGTTTTATGTCTATTTGTTCCATAACTTCACCTCGAATTTCTTTAATAATATGAAAAAAGGCCGCTGTTGACGGCCGTTAGTTCAGTACCCTAATCACAATGACCAGCACGAAGAACAAAATTCCGACAACCAGGGTGGCATTGGAAATAATCTTCTCCGGTCCTCTCTCTTTTACATTGGCAAACAGATTTAATCCGCCGCTCCCAGTAAAAGCACCGCTGATCCCGTCTGATTTTCCACTTTGTAACAGAGAAAGAAGTATTAAAATCACGGACACCACCATCAATAAGATATCAAGCATCTTAATCCTCCTTTCAGATTTATCGCTTTTCTATTATAACAAAGGCGTAGTCAAATTGCAAACAGTTCCGCTGAATTTCAGGAGGAAAGCGGGAATTCCCTGTGCTTCTTCCTTATTGTTCACCAGGAGTAAGAGATTTAATCCACGGGCTCAACAGCTTTCCTCTGTTCTTCATTCCTTTCCTGTCAAAAAAAGACAGTCTGCGAAAGACTGTCTTTTCAAATGAAGATGTATTCTGCTTATTTCTTAACGTTGTAGAAGCAGTCCATGCCCTGGTATTCAGCGATTGGACCCAGTTCATCCTCAATGCGGATCAGCTGGTTGTACTTCGCGATACGGTCAGTACGGCTCATTGAACCGGTCTTGATCTGGCCTGCATTCAGGCCGACAGCGATATCCGCAATCGTCGTATCTTCGGTTTCACCGGAACGGTGGGAAACGACGCAGGTATAGCCCGCCTTCTTCGCCATTTCGATAGCGTCAAAGGTTTCTGTCAGAGAACCGATCTGGTTGACCTTGATCAGGATCGAGTTTGCGATGCCCTTTTCAATGCCTTCCTTCAGGATTGCCGGGTTCGTAACGAACAGATCGTCGCCGACCAGCTGAATCTTGCTTCCCAGCTTGTCTGTCAGTTTCTTCCAGCCGTCCCAGTCTCTTTCGCCTAAGCCGTCTTCGATCGAAACGATCGGGTACTTTTCAACCCATTCTTCATACATGGCGATCATTTCATCCGTGGTCTTTGTGCCCTGTCCGGATTTTTCCAGATCGTAGTTGCCGGTTTCTTCGTTGTAGAATTCAGAAGCCGCAACGTCCATCGCGATGCAGATATCCTTGCCCGGAACATAGCCCGCAGCCTTGATCGCTTCAACGATCAGCTTCAGCGGTTCTTCATTGCCTTCAACGCAAGAAGGAGCGAAGCCGCCTTCATCACCGACGTTTGTGTTGTAGCCTTTGCCCTTTAAGACTTTGCGCAGGTTGTGGAACGTTTCAGCGCCCATTCTGACAGCTTCCTTCAGGGAAGTTGCGCCAACCGGCATGATCATGAATTCCTGGAAATCAACCGTGGAATCCGCATGGCTGCCGCCGTTTAAGACGTTCATCATCGGAACTGGCAGCGTCTTGCCGTTGAATCCGCCGAAATATTTATACAGCGGCATATCATAGTAATCTGCAGCAGCCCGTGCGCAAGCCATGGAAACACCCAGGATCGCGTTCGCGCCCAGTTTGGACTTATCGTTTGTGCCGTCCAGTTCGATCATGACTTTGTCGATCGCATTCTGATCGGTAACATCCATGCCTAAGACAGCGTCGGCAATGATATCGTTAACGTTGGCAACCGCCTTCGTTACACCCTTGCCCATGAAACGGCTCTTATCGCCGTCACGCAGTTCCAGTGCTTCTCTTTCGCCAGTGGATGCGCCGGATGGAACGATCGCGCGTCCGAAAGCGCCGGATTCTGTCGTCACTTCGACTTCAACAGTTGGGTTGCCGCGGGAGTCCAGGACTTCGCGTGCGTAAACATCAATAATACTAGGCATCTTCAATTTCCTCCTTGTGATTACCTGTTCTATTTTCCTTCTCCCTTTTTCATTCGGGGAAAAGTCAAATGCTAACGGTGTGTTTTCTTTGTTTTTCTGCCGTCGTTCTGCAGCGCCAGGCCCAGAACGATCAGCAATACCGGCCAGTAGCTGACCAGCATCGTTTCCATGCCGGCCATCAGCTGTTGGACGTCCAGAGTCGGATTCAGCAACAAGATGGCGCCGGAAACAATCAGAATCCCGCCGATCCTCTTTTTCATAACGACGCCTCCTTTTGGCTTCATTATAGACAGAGGATCGATGGGAATTTTGTCATTTTACCTTATTTTGTAGCGTTGATGATTTCTTCAAAGGAATCCGTTTTCAACGAAGCTCCGCCGATCAGAGCGCCGTCGATATCTTCCATGGCCATGTATTCCTTAATATTGTTCGGCTTAACGGATCCGCCGTACTGGATGCGGACGCCTTCCGCCGCTTCATCGCCGAACATCACACGAACCTGGTCGCGAACGATGTGGCAGCAGTTCTGCGCGATTTCTTTTGTCGCGCTCTTGCCGGTGCCGATCGCCCAGATTGGTTCATAAGCGAGAACCATCTTGGCTACGCACTTCGGGCACAGTCCTTCCAGGCCGCCCTTCAGCTGCGCACGAATGACTTCTTCCGTCTGGCCGGCGTCAAACTGAGCTTCGGTTTCGCCGATGCACAGGATCGGTGTGATCCCCGCTTCGATTAAACGCTTGGCCTTCTTGTTGACAGTTTCGTCTGTTTCGTTGAACATCTGGCGGCGTTCGGAATGGCCGATGATGCACCATTTCACACCGATTTCTTCCAGCATTGGTACGCTGACTTCACCGGTGAATGCGCCGTTGTCTTCAAAGTGGCAGTTTTCTGCCGCAACGATCAGACCCTTCGCCGTATTGACGCAGTCCTTCAGCGCTGTGAACGGAGCCGCGATGCCGTAATCTGCGCCGTCGTGCAGCTTCGGTTCAATTTCATTGATAAAGCTGACCGCTTCCGCGCAGGTCTTATTCATTTTCCAGTTTCCGACAATAATTGGTTTTCTCATTGATTTATTTCTCCTGAATGATTGCGATGCCCGGCAGTTCCTTGCCTTCCATGTATTCCAGGGAAGCGCCGCCGCCAGTGGAAATGTGCGTGAACTTATCTTTGAAGCCCAGCTGGATCGCCGCTGCCGCGGAATCGCCGCCGCCGATTACCGTCATTGCGTCAGGCAGCTCGGAGATTGCTTTGCAGACTTCGATGGTGCCATTGGCATAAGCCGGGTTCTCGAAGACGCCCATCGGTCCGTTCCAAACGACCGTCTTAGCGCCCTGCAGTTCTTTTTTGAACAGTTCGACAGACTTCGGTCCGATATCCAGGCCCATAAAGCCCGCTGGAATTTCGTCATTGCTGACAGTCTTGACTTCCGTTGCGTTTTCAAACGCGTTGGCAACAACAGAGTCTACCGGCAGGACCAGCTTGTCGCCGCCCTTAGCCAAAAATTCCTTTGCCATTTCGATCCGGTCTTCTTCTAACAGGGATGTACCGATTTCTTTCCCCTGAGCTTTTAAGAAGGTGTACGCCATGCCGCCGCCGACAATGACCTTGTCCGCGATGTTCAGCAGGTTCTCAATGACAGCGATCTTATCGGAAACTTTCGCGCCGCCTAAAATAGCGACTAACGGACGCTTCGGATTGTCGATCGCCGCGCTCAGGTTCTCGATTTCTTTCTGAACCAGGAAGCCGCAGGCGCTTGGCAGATGCGTCGCAATACCAACGGTGGAAGCGTGCGCTCTGTGAACTGAGCCGAACGCATCGGAAACGAACAGATCGCCTAAACCAGCCCAGTACGCAGCCAGATCCGGATCATTCTTGGATTCGCCCTTTTCATAACGGGTGTTCTGCATCAGGACGATATCGCCTTCGTTCATCGCCGCGATCGCGTTTTCCAGTTCTTCGCCGCGGGTTACCGGAACGAAGGTAACTTTGCCGGAAACCAGCTCCTGCAGTCGTGCGGCAACCGGAGCCATGTTGTTCTTTTTCTTGCCTGCTTCGCACTTTTCAGGATCTTTATGATCGATCTTGCCCAGATGCGACATCAGGATAACCTTTGCGCCATGCTCCGTCAGATAGTTAATCGTCGGCAGAGCGGATACGATCCGGTTATCATTGGTAATTTTTCCATCTTTGATAGGTACGTTAAAGTCGACGCGAACCAGGACGCGTTTTCCTTTAACATCAAGGTCACGAACAGTTTGTTTTGCCATGTTAAGAATTCCTCCTTTTACATTTCAAATTATAACACCCGGAAGAAGTGAAGTAAACTAGGAAAAAGCCGCTTGTGATCATCTTATCAAGGTGATAGCGCTTTCTTTAGACAAGAGTGCGGCAATGTCGATTTTCCCCTTCTTCAGGCCCAAATTTCCCACCGGGAGCCAATGAATTTTCAGCCTCGGAATTTCAAAAAGAAAGGAGCGTTTCCGCTCCTTAATCCATTTCGTTATACAGTTTGGTATATTGATCGGCTGACAAGTTCCAGCTGACATCCGTGCCCATCGCCTGCTGAACCAGCTGATCCCAATCCGCCCGGTTGAGGTAGTAAGCGTCGGCCGCGCAGCGCAGCGTGTAAAGCATGTCATGGCTGTTGAACGCCGTAAAGCTGAACCCGTTGCCTTCCTTGGTGTACTGGTTGTACGGATGAACCGTATCGCGCAGACCGCCGGTTTCCCGAACCAACGGCAGCGAACCGTAGTGCATCGCGATCAGCTGCCCGATTCCGCACGGTTCAAATAGCGAAGGCATCAGGAACAGATCGCAGCCGGCATAAATCCGGTGCGCCAGTTCGTCATTGTAACCGCAGTAATACACGGCACGGCGGCGATACTTGTCTTCCATCATCTTAAACTGGTTCTCGATATGCGTTTCACCAGTACCCAAAACGACAAACTGAACGTCCAGGCCCATGATATCCGCCATCTTTTCAATGATCAGATAGACGCCCTTCTGCCAGGTCAGACGTGAAACGATGCCGATCATCATCACATCGTCCGCCACCCGCAGCCCCAGCTCTTTCTGAACAGCGGCTTTGTTCGCCCGCTTGCCTTCCAATACGGTCTCCGCGTTGTAATGCGCCGGCAGCGCCGGATCGGTCATCGGATCCCACATCTTCGTGTCGATGCCGTTAACGATGCCGTACAGATCGCTCTGTCTGAACCGCAGCACTTCATCCATCTGCTCGCCATACTGAGCCGTCAGGATTTCCTGGGAATAGGACGGCGAAACCGTCGTGATCTTATCCGAGAAAATAATGCCGGTCTTCATGAAGCTGATGCCGTTGTGGAAACGCATCGAGCCGTCGTCGAAATAACGCCGGTCAATTCCCAGGCAGTCCGTCAGCACATCGGCCGGGAAATTGCCCTGGAACGCCAGGTTATGAATCGTATACATGTGTTTGATCTGCTGATAACGCTGATCATCCGGATACTGAATGTGGCACATTGCCGCAATCATGCCGGTATGCCAGTCGTGGCAGTGCATGATATCCGGGAAGAAATCAATTGCCCACAGCATTTCCAGCACCGCTTTCTGATAGAAAGCGAAGCGTTCGCCATCATCCGGATAGCCGTATAATCCGTCTCTTTCAAAATAACCGGCATGCTCAATGAAATAATAGGTGACATTTTCCCATTGCGACTGATAAATCGTCGCGACCGTGTCGATCACGCCGACATGGATCGGGATCGTTTTCAGCTTCGTGAACTCGCCGCGGTATTTTTCAGCAATTCGTTTATACAGCGGCAGTACGACGCGGGCATCCATGCCCTTTTCGTTTAAGATCTTCGGCAGCGAGCCGATAACGTCCGCCAGTCCGCCGGTCTTGATATACGGCAAACCTTCCGCCGCGACAAACAATACTGATTTCATAAGACCCCTCCTTTAAATCCGATCTCTGCGTTTGACATAGATCGGAGAATCGTCGGTTCCCACTAATTTTTTAACATGGTTGACGATCGCCGCTTTATCGACGATGACATGATCCAGCTTCGCGCCTTCGCCGATGTAGGCTCCCGGCAGGATGACGCTGTTTTTAACAACCGCGCCGCGCTTGATAATGACATTCCGTCCGATAACGCAGTTTTCCACGTTGCCTTCGATATGACAGCCGTTGGCGATCGAACAGCCGCGGATCTTCGCTTCCGGCATGTATTGAGACGGTGCGGAATCGTTGGTCCGGGTGTGGATCGGCCAGTCTTCTTTAAATAATTCACGCGCTTTGGCATGCGTGCGCAGTTCGATGTTCGCCTTGAAGTAGCTGCGCAGGCTGTTGATGCAGTAAACCGTGCCCTTAAACGCATAACCGTTGATCCGCAGATCGTCGCAGCTGTCAGCCAGGATATCCTTGAACCAATACAGCGAGCTGGTGTTGGCCGCTTTGCGGACTAATTCCAAAAACAGCTTCTTCGTCATGACATACGCTTCCAGGGAAACGTTGCGGGTTTTGTATTTGCCGCGGTTCTTTTCAAACGCGACGATCCGCTTGTCCTTGTCCATCGACAAGGTGTCGCAGCCGATGAATTCTTCCTTGGCGTTGTCCGTTGACTTGTAGATAACGGTGACGTCGGAATTCTTTTCCGCGTGATATTTGAGAACTTCGTTGAAGTCGATCTGGTAAATCATATAGCTTGGCGCAATGATGACATACGGTTTATTGACTTCTTCAATGTACTGGATGTTGTCCATGAAGTTGGCGATATCGTGGTTGTAAACCTCCGACATAATCCGGTTTTCACCATACAGGATGCTCAGGCGTCCGCGCTTGGAGTTGATGTTGTACTGCCGGCCGTTGCCCAGATGCTCGATCAGGGAACGCGGTTTGTCCTTAATGAACACTTCAATCTGGGAAATCCCGGAATTGGTCATGTTGGAAAGCATAAAGTCGATCAAACGGTAACGACCCAGAAAGGAGATCGCAGAGGCCGGGCGGTAATCCATCAGACCTGTGATATCGACACAGGCGTCTTCAAAGTTGATAATTCCTAATGCGTCACACATACTTCCGTCCCCCTTATTTCACTCTCTTTTTTGCGATCAGTTCGATATGTTCGCTGTCCTTGTGCCCGACGACGGCGCCCGGACTGATTTCCACGTTGTCCGCGACGATGCAGCGGGTTACCTTCGCACCCTCGCCGATCACGGCGTTCGGCATGATGACGGAATCAACGACCTGTGCGCCGCTGCCGACTTCCACGTTGGTAAACAGCACAGAGTTCTTCACATTGCCGTTAACGATACAGCCCTGGTTGATATAACAGTTTTCAACAACCGCTTCCTCGCCGATAAACTGCGGCGGCGTCGGTACGTCCTCGGTGTAAATCTTCCATTGGGAATCGCCCAGATCCAGCTCGTTGTCCGGATTCAACAGGTCCATGTTCGCTTCCCACAGACTGTCGATCGTTCCGACGTCTTTCCAATAGCCCTTAAAGCGGTAAGCCGTCAAAACCTTGTTGTCGCGTAAGAAGGCCGGGATGATATCCTTGCCGAAATCATGTTCGGAATTCGGATCCTTTTCATCAGCGGTCAGATATTTGCGCAGCGTCTTGTAATTGAAGATATAGATACCCATCGAAGCCAGATTGCTCTTCGGCTTCGCCGGTTTTTCCTCGAATTCAATAATCCGGTCGGTTTCATCCGTATTCATGATGCCGAAACGGCTCGCTTCCTTTAACGGAACTGCCAGAACAGCGATCGTCGCGTCCGCGTTGTTGGCTTTGTGGTGCGCCAGCATCTTGGCATAATCCATCTTGTAAATGTGGTCGCCGGACAGAATCAGCACATATTCCGCTTCCATCTGATCCAGGAAGTCGATATTCTGCGTGATCGCGTCGGCTGTGCCGCGGTATAAGCCCAATCCGGTCTTATCCTTTTCCCGCGGCGGCAGAACGAAGACGCCGCTGTCGCGCGCATCCAGTCCCCAGTGGTGATCCCGGGCAACATAGGAGTTCAACAGAACGGATTCATACTGCGTCAAAACGCCGACAACGGAAATTCCCGAGTTGGCACAGTTGCTTAAAGGAAAGTCGATAATACGATACTTTCCGCCGAAGTAGACTGCCGGTTTAGCGACTTTTTTTGTAAGATCAAGAAGACGGCTTCCGCGTCCTCCCGCTAAAATCATGGCAACCATATTATTTTGTTTCATACTTTTAGCCCCCATAGTTTCTCTATGATTTTATTATAGCGTGTTCGCGTCTGTTTTTCAAAGATTAAAAATCATATTTCGTCTGTTCTTCAAAATTTAAAAACGTACATTTTCAGTTGATAATCAAAATTATTTGCGAAACGGCCTGGAAAATCCGGGTTAGAACGAATTTAACTTATTTTTTAAACGTTTTTCCGGAAAAATTTTGTCATTTTGCGACAAAAACAGAAATTTATTAAAAAGTAAACGGTTTCAAATTCATTTTCTCTTTCATCTAATTATTTCACAATCTTTGCGGCAAAATCAATTTTATCCGGATTTCTCTCATTTCCAACTAAAATTATTACCTTTACCGTAACCGCTTCCAATTTAAGGTTGATAAAAAATAAAATAACGGCCGTTATTCCGTTATTTCAGCGTATTTTCAGGCTTTTAATCGATCCGGCCGCGGCGCGGATCAGCCTGGCGCAGCGTTCGCCCTCCGAATCCTTCGTTAAATCCGGCTTTCTTAGCACCGACTGGTCACGGACCGGTTTTTCTTTGATAACAAGAATCATCCGATCGTTTTGATTCCGAACTAGCAGCTCGTCAAAACCGAACCCGCAGTCCTGCAGCGTCTGTTTGTCAATTTCGCTCAGCGCTTGCCCTTCTTCCGGCTTTAACGTTTCAGCCAACACAGGCAGTGCCGGTCCTCTGCGAAAGGAAACGCCGCCGCGCAGATGCCGCCAGTCCGCATCCTCGTTCCCGCTGCATTTCAGCTGAATCCACAGTCCGTTTTTGATCACCGATTGTTTCTCACTCTCCCGCCGCAGCGTAAACCGCCCGACTTGAAAAGGGATACCTTGCGCTTCGCCCTGAACCGCCCAGTCCCACTCGCATCGATAACACACAGGATCCAAACCAAGTTGTCTGTCCCAGCTGATATCCAGGGCGGAAGGCTCCGCCGCGCTCACGTTCCCAAACTGCCGGCTCAGCTCCGCCTGAAACCCGGCCTGATGGCAAACACCCGCAAATTTCCGCCGGGTCGGTTTGATCGCAAACCACCACCCAAACACAAGCAGGAAACCACCGGCGAGGGTGCCGCGCCGGCAGCGAACGCCCAGCCTGTACTCAACAATAAAATCCGCCGCCAAAACGCTGACGAGTAAAATCACTTCCAGCCAATACAGAAGCTGCCAGCGCCGTGCCGTTCTCACAAACCTGCGTTCATCAGCCACGCGCGAACCTCGGAGATAAAATACAACGAACCGGTGATCACTACCGTGCCCTCAGCCCCGGCCTTGTCGCGGGCTGTGCGGACCGCGGTTTTCCAGTCTTCGATCAATTCGCTGCCTTCGATCACCAGCTGCGCACCCGTCTGGGCGCGGAAATAGTCGAATTGCGTGATGATCAGACGGTCGCTGATTTGTTTCAGCTGTTTGGCCATGACCTCGGTTTCCTTATCCTTCAGCGCGGTAAACACGATGACGCGCGGATGGGGCAGATCCTTCACAGACGTGCACAGCGCTTGAATTCCCGGCGCATTGTGCGCCCCGTCGATGATCGTCAGCGGATGCTCCTGAAGTACTTCAAACCGGCCGGCCCAGACTGCTTTCCGCAGTCCTTCGCGCAGTGCTTCCTCGCTGAAGATCAACGCTCCCTGCTGCCTCAAAGCCCGCAGACACGTCAGGGCCGCTGCCGCGTTGCGGGCCTGGTATTGAGCACGGGTATGCAGCGTATAAGTCTGATCCTCCAACGTAAAGTGAACCTCGGATCCCGGCTGAACCGTAACGGCGGGAACGGGAATCAGCCGCGCCTGCTTTTCAGCGCAGACCGTTTCGATCACCGCCTGGCATTCCGGCTGCGTCACGCCGCTGACGACCAGTCCGCCAGGTTTGATGATCCCTGCTTTCTGCAAGGCGATCGCTTCCTCCGTGCTGCCCAGGCGCTCCATGTGATCCAGACCGATTGACACGATCACGCTGCACAGGGGATGGCGCAGCGTATTCGTCGAGTCCAGAAGACCGCCCAGCCCCACCTCGATCACCGCGAAATCAACCTTTTGTTCGACAAACCACAGACAGGCGAAAAAGAAATCGATCTCAAACATCGCCAGATCCCATTGTTCCAGTAAATCCCGGTAGGTATCGACATAGCGGACAAACGTGACGTCGTCGATCCAGCGCTCCTGAATCCGGATCCGGTCCTGATGGGCGACCAGATGCGGCGAGGTGAACGTGCCGACCGTATAGCCGGCTTCGCGCAGGACGCTGGCAAGATAACTGACGGTGCTGCCCTTGCCGTTGGTGCCGGCGACATGAATCGCGCGCAGCTGGTCCTGCGGATCGCCCTGGCTGGCCATAAACCGCTGGAAGTGATCGAAGCCATGGTGAAAATTATGCCGGGCTGTAATCCAATCAACGGCTTCCTGGATTGTTGTCATTTCAGTCCTCAATCTGCCAGTCGATCGGCGTGCGGCCCTGATCGATCAGAAATTGATTGGCCTTGGAGAACGGATGGGTACCGAAAAAGCCGTAGCTGGCCGACAGCGGCGAAGGATGCGGCGATTTCAGGATCAAATGCTTCGGATTGGTGATCCAGCGGCCCTTGTCCTGAGCGTTGCGGCCCCACAGGATAAAGACCAGCGGATCAGGATGGTCGTTCAGCTTGCGCATGACCTCGTCGGTGAATTCTTCCCACCCCTTGCCGCGGTGCGACAGCGGTTTGGAATCTTCGACCGTCAGCACGGTGTTCATCAGAAACACGCCCTGCTGAGCCCATTTCATCAGATAGCCGTGATGGGGAATCGTACAGCCCAGATCGTCATGCAGCTCCTTATAAATATTAACAAGACTCGGCGGCACCTTGACGCCCTTGCGCACTGAGAAACACATCCCATGCGCCTGGTTGGGCTGATGATAGGGATCCTGCCCCAGGATGACGACCTTTACGTCGGAATAGTTGGTAAACTCAAACGCTGAGAACACCTGCAGACGCGGCGGATACACCTTCGTCGTCGCATACTGCTGGCGCAGAAAAGCGGATAACTGCTGAAAATAAGGCTTTTGAAATTCCTCTTTCAAAAACGGGGTCCATTCATTCTGAAACATTGTACTCCTCCTTAGGGTCTTCCTGACAAAATAAAAAACCGGATTTTTTCCGGTTTCATTATAGCACTGTTCGTCCTATTTCACCAATCCCTGCGCATTGAGCTGATCGCGCCGGCAATGATAGATCGTCGCGTAAACAGCCATTGCAATCGGAAAGCAGGAACAGAAGATCACGGCGACGGGCAGATACAGCGTTTCCGGAAGAATCCAGGAGCACAGCACAATCGCCGCCATGCCCAGACAGCGGCCGATCGACTGATAGGTTTCCCGCACGATCACCCGGCCGACGATATTTTCCTGCGCGGCATAATCGGCGATCGCGTTCATCACGATAATCTGATACGGATTGGCGTACATCGGCGTCGACAGCGCATTGACCACGCCGTAATAGACGGCCCCGCCCAGTGTCGGACAGAGCACCAGCACAACGGCGCTGGAAGCGATCAGTACGGCGCCGATCCGGTAGAAGGTCATGCGGTTGCGGCGGTGCATGACGCGCGAAACCAACGCGAACGCGACAATCGAGATCAGGGCGAAGAACGCCAGCAGTTTGCCATACGTACTGCCGCTGCCCTGGGTTGCGTTATACACCAACAGCCCGGCCAGCGTCAGCGACAGCGAATTGTGCATGCCGTAGAAGAACGTCGTGATCATGCAGTAGCGCCATTGCGGATCGTCCAGCTTCATCCGTTTCAGCACGGAGAACGGCTGCGGCGCGCTGCGGGCCTTGACGCGCAGCGAGATCAACGCGATCCCGGCGTAAATCACTAAGACGATCTTGAAGATTTCCACATAGCCCGCGGTATCCGAAGCCGCCAGATCAATGATCATCGTCGAGATCAGCGGCGCAGCGATTGCGGCGATGTTGTTGCAGATGCCGACGCTGGAAAGAAAGCGGGAGCGGGACTGGGGCGAGGACACGATCTGATTCAAACTGTTCAGGCTTAGCCAGAACAAGCCTTCGCCGATTCCCGTCAGCGCCGCCACGCCGTAGACCAGCTCCGGATGCACGGCAAACTGATCCTGCGCCGCCAGCACGAACAACAGGCTGAGCATGATGAAGACCAGGCCTGTGGCCAACGGTCCGGCAAAGCTGTGTTTCTGCGCCCATTTGCCGCCGAGCGTGAAGAACAAGGGAAACAAACCGATCCGCACGATCGTGTAGACCGACATGACGATTAACGAGCCGGTATAGGCGTACAAATAGACGTTCATGAACACCGCCGACATCGCGTTGGCCAGATTAAACAGACAGGCGATGAGGATCGTCGTCGTTTCATCGCGCGTGAATTTCTGCTTACGCATACTTGACCAACCCCTACTTTACAAGACCCAGCTGCTTCTGCCGGTCGCGTTCACGATGATAGACCGTCGCATAGAGCGTCAGAATGACCGGGAACAGCGAACACATCACAACCGCTGTCGGCAGATACAGTGTTTCCGGCAAAAGGAGGGAACACAGCACGATCAGCACCATGCCCAGGCAGCGGCCGATCGACAGATAGGCCTCCTTGGCGATCACGCGGCCGACGACATTCTCCTGCGCGGCGTAGTCCTGGATCGCGTTCATCATGATGATCGTATACGGATTGGCATACATCGGCGTGGCAATCGCGTTGACGACCCCGTAATAGATCGCTCCCGCCAGCGTCGGCCAGAGCACCAGCACGATCGTGCTGGATGCGATTAACAGCGAACCGATCTGATAATAGCGCATCCGGTTGCTGCGGCGCATCGTCCGCGATACCCAGGCATAGGCCAGAATTGTCAGCACCGCGAAGATCGCCAGCAGCTTGCCATAAGCGCTGCCGCTGCCGTTGGTCGCGTTATACACTAACAAACCGGCCAGCGTTAAGATCAGCGAATCACGCATTCCGTAAAGAAACGTCGAAATCATACAGTAACGCCATTGAGGATCGTCCAGCCGCATGCGTTTGAGCACGGAGAAACCGCGGTTGACGCTGCGGGCGCTGATGCGCGTGGAAAGCAGTGCGATCAGACCGTAGATCACTAAGACAATCTTGAAGATTTCCACATAGCCCGCCGTATCCGTCCCGGCCAGCTCGATAATCAAGGTCGAGATCAACGGTGCGATGATCGCCGACAGGTTGTTGAAAATGCCGATATCGGAGATAAACAGCGAGCGGGTTTTCGCCGTTGAAACAATCTGGTTCAAACTGTTGATACTCAGCCAGTACAGGCCTTCGCCCATCCCGACTAACGCTGCGACGACATAGACCAGCTGCGGAACACGTTCAAACTGATCGCTGGCGCCCAGGACGAATAACAGACTGATCATGATGAAGACCAGCCCGGCCGTCAGGGTCTGCGAGAAGCGGTGCTTCTGCGCCCACTTGCCGCCGAGGGTGAAGAAGAACGGATACAGGCCGATGCGCACGATCGTATAGATCGACATCACCACCAGCGATCCGGTATAGGCGTACAGATAAACATTCATGAAGACCGCCGACATCGCGTTGGCGAGGTTGTAGAAACAGTTGATCAGGATTAACAGACGTTCGTTGGAGCTCAGCGCTTTCATAAAACAATCCCCCTGGAAAATGAATTCCTTTTTGGTCTTGAGTATCATAGCACAACCATTCACGTTGTCAATCCGGAAAATGAATAAAAAAACCGGAAATGAATCCTTTTAGGCAAGGCCGTCTTTTCCGGTTCTCTTTGAATTATCTTAGGCAGTGGGAAAACTGCTTATCAAGCCTGACGAACCCCCTTGCAGAACACCGCTTGCAATTGAATATTTTCATCGCAGACGACAAGATCCGCATCTTTTCCCGCTTCCAGCGAGCCTTTACGGTCAGCGACCCCCAAATACCGCGCAGGGTTGATCGTCGCCGCATGAATCGCCGTCACCAGCGGCAGCCGGGCTTTGCGATGCAGGTTATCCACGCCCTGATTCACATATAAGGCAGAACCGAATAAAGTCCCGTCCGGCAGCCGGAATGCGCCTTCCCGGCGGTACTGCGCCGCCGCCGGATCATCCTTGCATTCAGCGGAATCGGTGACCAGGATCAGTTTATCCGCGCCTTTCATCGTTCCGATTAGATGCGCCGTTTCAAAATGCACATGAATTCCGTCGCCGATCACCTCAGCGTAGAGTTCGTCCAGATTCAAAGCCGCGCCGAAAATTCCAGGATTGCGGTGATGGAAGGGGCGCATGCCGTTGCCACAATGTGTAATGCCGGTAGCTCCGGCAGCGACGGCGTCCTTGACCTGATCAAAGCTGGCGCCGCTGTGACCGCAGGAAACGCGGATATGATGCGCGGCGGCCGTTTTTACAAACGCATAATCCTCATCAAACTCAACGGCGCAGGTCACCGTCATGATATGCCCGCCGGCTAAATCCTGATAGTGAAGCAGAACCTCCGGATCAGGTTTAACGATCGTGTAAAGATCCTGCGCGCCATGAAACTGATGCGAAATGAAATTGCCTTCCATATTGATGCCCAGGATTTCCGCCCCTTCCCCCGGGGCTTCGATCGCTTCTCTAAGAACCGGCAGAGCTTGTTCGTTCTGGCGCTGGCTCTGCGTCGCGGTGGTCGCGAGAAACGCGGTCACGCCTTCTTCCGGCATGTGCTTCTGCCAGCGGCGCATCGCTTCCAGCGTCGGTTTGCCCGCCTCGCAGCGGTTCCAGCCGTGCGTGTGAATATCAATGAATCCCGGAAGAATCCACAGATCCTGATAATCGTGATCCGGCTGCTTTTCCCCATAGGGCAAAATCGCTTGAATGAGTCCATCGGCAATTTCCAGCTGAGCCGGCTGAAGACAATCATCAATCCAGACATGAGTGCTTTGAATGATCATTTTGTACCTCCACTTTTCCTTTAGCTTCAGTATATCACCTCTTTCAGGCTTGTCCACTGAACCCAAAAAAAGACACGGCTGAGCCGTGCTTTTCATCGCAGACAATAATTGAAAAAGGCTTCGTATTCCGTCTGGGAAATCGTCGTCGGCGTGGCCGGGTCAAATTCGTATTTCCCTCGTTGTTTTAGCGTATCCGGCTCAATCAGGAAAAAGTCGTACATCACCCGGCCGGGCTGATCCGGCACCGGATCGTCAAACGTCGCATCGAGGTAGCGCATTTCCCCATCCAGACTGACCAGATTCCAGGCATGATCCATCGTGTTGCTGAAAACGCGGATGGAGCCGATCCCGGCGGCCTCCAGAAGCAGATCCATCGCTTCCATATAACCTGAACAGGTGGCCTTCCCCCGCTCAAAGACGCCGGAGGCGCGGAAAGCCAGACTCTGACGGCGTTCTTCTTCATTCAAGGCGACGGCTTCCTCGTCGTATTGGGTATGCAGCACCAGCCAGTCGTGGAGCACGCGGATCGTTTCCGTCTGATCCATTTCCGCACTCACGTTTTCTTCCACGATGCGGCGGGCCTGAACACGGTTTCGCTGCAGCTGCTGCTCATCCTCCATCGTGACCGTGAAGATCGTGCGGCGCGTGCCGTTCATCATCCGCCGCTGCGTGTACTGAGCTTCAAAGGTTGAAGGCGACAGCGCTAAGGCATAGATGAAAATTTTATCCAGATCCAGATCCTCATCCGCGACGATCGCAGCTTCCCGCTGACCGCTGCGGACAAGATTACCGATCAGCAGTCCCGCTTCCATCTCGCTGTCCACGGCATAACATCCCTCGCGGACATCGCAGCTGATCTTTTCAAATTCCTGATCAGGGCGATAATGCGAATCGCTGAATGTCACCGTTTCCCGCTTGCCGCCCAGAACCTCAGGCAGGGCAAGCGACTTTCCGGAACAGGCCGTCAACATAAAACATAGGCCTAAAAGCCATTTCCATTTCTTTTTCATACCGCCTGTCCCCTTTCACGGTTTCAGTATACCACGTCCCGCGGATTTCTTTCTTTCGTTTCCCTTTCAATTTTTGTATAATAAGAACGCAAAGGAGGCGCAACTCATGCTTCAAAGAACCATGTCCTTAAAAGAAATGATGGATTACCGCCCGGCCGCGGCGGATTTTGCCCAGTGTCCCGAAGCGGTGACGGGTTTGATGCGGCTGTGCGTCGTCGCGCCGGATAAGGAAAAGGCGTATGATTTCCTGCGCCACATGATGAATCCGCCGTATCGGCAATTGGCGCTGCGCAGCTTCGACGACTGCCTGAACACGGTGCATTATGACTTCGATGGATCGCAGGCATCCAAGCCGACGTTTATCTTAATGGCGGAATACCGGGTGATCACGGACAAACCGTCGCTGCAGGCGTTGATGGAAACGGTGATCGAAACCCGGACTGATGCGGAAACCGATGTGATCGCCGACTGCTTTATGAAAAGCGACGAGGGCGGCAGCTGCCTGCGGATTTATTCCCACGAAGGCCAGGTTCACGCGGCGATGCTGGGATGACCGCGTGGGTTAAAGCCGCAGAGTGATCGTCAGCTTAACCCAGGACAACGTAAAAGAGAACGGTTCGGAATTTCCAGATGGAAAACCGGCCGTTCTCTTTTTTATTTTTTGAAATGATTTTGAGAGTTAAGCTTCCGGATTGACCGGCGGCTGCGGTTCGCGCTTCTGAATGTGCAGCAGCGTCAGCACCGCCTGATCGGTAATGTTGGCCATCATGTTTGTGAACCGCTCAAAGCCTTCCTGACGATAAGCATCCTCAGGTTTAATCTGCGCGTAGGAACGCAGATAGATGCCCTCGCGCAGCCGGTTCATCGAATCGACGTGGTCGTTCCACTGATGGTCGATCACGGAAAGCAGGATCATCTTTTCCAGCTGGGCGATCTGTTCGGGTGCTTCATCCTTTTTCAGCTGATGCTGACGATGGAATTCCTGCGTCAGGATGGCCTGAAGGGTCTTCTCGTCCTTCGCCTGATCGAGCTCCTTATCGATTTCGCCGAGCAGCCAGGTCTTGCGTGCCTCCTGCAGCACGGTTTCCCATTGTGCAGGATTGGCGCGTTTGGCGTTCATCAGCGACGCGGCCAGACTGGCCGCCGCCTGATCCATCAGGGAACCGACCAGTTCGCTCAGGTCGTCCTGGATTAAAATCTGATCGCGCTGACCAAAGATAATCCGGCGTTGTTCCATCAGAACATCGTCATATTCCAGCACACGCTTACGGGAATCGTAATGCAGATCCTCGGCGCGCTTCTGAATCAGATCGATCGTTTTGCGCAGCTTTTCCGCCGGCAGTTTATCCTCGCAGAACTTCGCAATGCTTTCCTTCTGCAAGTCGGAAGCGTACTGAATGATGAAATCATCCTGCATCGACACATAGAAGCGGGAAAAGCCCGGATCGCCCTGACGGCCCGCCCGGCCGCGCAGCTGGTTGTCGATCCGCTTGGATTCATGCCGTTCCGTGCCTAAGACGGCCAGCCCGCCCAGCTCGACGACGCCTTCGCCCAGCTTGATGTCGGTGCCGCGGCCGGCCATGTTCGTCGCGATCGTGACCGCGCCCTTCTGCCCGGCCCGGGCAATGATCTCCGCTTCCTGCGCATGGTTCTTCGCGTTCAGCACGGGATGCGGGATCTTTTTCTGCGTCAGACGCTGGGAAAGGATTTCACTGATTTCCACCGAGGGGGTACCGACTAACACCGGCTGGCCCTGGGCATGCAGCTGTGCGACTTCTTCCACGATCGCGTCGTATTTTTCGCCTTTGGTCTTATAGACCGCGTCCGGATAATCAATCCGGGCGATCGGCTTGTTGGTCGGCACAACGATCGTGCGCATATTGTAGATGCTTAAGAATTCCTGTTCCTCCGTCTTGGCCGTACCGGTCATCCCGGCCAGCTTGTCATACAGGCGGAAAAAATTCTGGTAGGTAATCGTCGCCAGCGTCTTGGTTTCCTGCTTGATGCCGACTCCTTCCTTGGCCTGAATCGCCTGATGCAGCCCATCCGAGAACTCGCGGCCTTCCATTTTACGGCCGGTGAACTGATCGACGATGATCACCTCGCCGTCCTCGACGACATATTCGACATCGCGCATCATGACGTAATTGGCTTTCAGCGCCTGCTGGATATAATGCACCAGATCGGCGTGGCTGTGATCGTAGAGATGGGCGACCTTGAAGAACCGCTCGGCGTGCACGATGCCTTTTTCCGTCAGATAGACCTGACGTTCCTGGTGATCGACTTCAACCTCGTCTTTGCGCAGCGCCTTGACGAACTGATCGGCGATCAAATATTGCTTGTCCAGCATTTCCCCGGCGCCGGAAATGATCAGCGGCGTGCGGGCTTCGTCGACCAGCACGGAGTCGACTTCATCGACCAGCGCAAAATGGAGTCCGCGCAGAACGCGGCTTTCCAGATTCATAACCATGTTGTCGCGCAGATAATCGAAGCCCAGCTCGGAGTTGGTCGTATAGGTGATGTCGCAGGCAAACGCCGCGCGCTTCTGCGCCGAAGTCAGAGTGCGGTCGTTGCAGCCGACGCTCAGCCCCAGAAACTGATAAATTTGTCCCATCCACTGGGCGTCGCGGTGGGCCAGATAGGGGTTGACGGTCACGACATGCACGCCTTGGCCTTCCAGCGCGTTGAGGTAGACGGGCAGAATTGAGGTCAGCGTCTTCCCTTCGCCGGTTTTCATCTCCGCGATATCGCCCTGATGAAGCAGGACGCCGCCCATCAGCTGGACGGGATACGGCCGCTCACCGATCACCCGTTCCGCCGCTTCGCGCGCGGTGGCGAAGGCTTCCGGAAGCAGCTCGTCCAGACTTTCGCCCTGGCTTAAGCGCTGGCGGAACTGACTGGTTTTGGCTTGAAGCTCAGCGTCGCTCAGGGCTTTGTATTCCCCGCTCAGCGCTTCAATTTTCTTCGCCAGCTTCTCAGCTTTGGCTAACTGGCGGCCGTCGGGACTCAGTGATTGTAAAAGATTCATGATTTTCCTCCTGTTTGTTTATTCTTTTTAAAGGGTCCAAACAGGAGCCGGCGGGGCCAGCCGGCCGACCGGCACGGCTAAAATTTTCGGTTTCGCTCTCTGTGCGCTGCGATGGATAACCGGCACAACATTCCATAAGTTGAGCGGCGTCTGAGCCAGGACCGGCTGAACTCCGCCGGTCATCAACGGCGTTGAAGGCGTCCCGGAGCGTTTCTTATTCAGTGTTTCCGCACTCTGCAGCTGCGCTTCCTTCTCACCAGCCGCCTCCGTCTGTATCGTCAGGGCCGGCTGCGGCAGCCGGGTCTGCGGTATGGCAAGCAAGCTCCAGGATAAAAGCAGGCAGAAGCTCAGCGACAGCCATCGTAAAAAACCAGAAATCATCGGCTTCCGCCTCCTTTCACTTTCCGCGTCAACTTGATATCCGTTTAATCATACACTGTTTCAGCAGCTTTGGCAATCACGCTGCGAAGTCAGTCTTATCCATGAAACAGCGTCGTTTCACTGGATTCGCTTCCTGTTTAAAACGTCAGTTTGGACGTGACCGCGATTCCCCACTCCGCCGCCAGCTGTTCCGCCTGACGCACCGCGCCGTCGACCAGATTGCGCGGATCATGAGCGTCCGAGCTGATGATCGTCGTCAGCTTGTAGCGCTTGCTGAGATTCCAGATCTGGGCGTTCGGATAGCCAACTGAGCGGCGCAGGCCGTTTGCGTTGATTTCCACCGCCACGTCCCGTCTTTCACATTCCGCAAAGATCCGGTCCATGCATTCCAGCAGAAGCGGCGTCGGCTGCTCGTAATTCACCATGATCACGTCGGGATGGGCGAGCAACTGAAAGAATCCGGTGTTCAGCGCGGCGATCACATCTTCGGTATATTGCCAGGTTTCCCGATCCCGGTCCTGCATTGCGAAATAATCGTAACGATGATCGGCGCTTTCATGTTGCCCCAGAATCCACAGCTTTACGTTCTGATGATCGCGCAGATTGGCAAAGCGATTCATTTCTTCCGGGAAATATTCGCATTCCAGCGCTTTGAAAAGAGAGATCTGATCACCATAGCGTAAAATGACATCATCCGCCTCCGCCAGAAACGCCGGCATCTCGCCCCAGGTCATCCGCGGCCCCATCGGCCGTTCGCTGGCCACATGCTCGCACACCGCCATTTCTTCCAGGCCGCAGCGCAGCCCTTCTTTCACATACTCTTCCAGCGTTCCCCGGCCATGCCGGCACCAGCGGGAATGGGAATGAACATTAGCAATCATCCTGGTCCTCCTTATCAAATTCAAAATCCGGCTTCTCTATTTCGCGTTTGAAATTCCCGGCAGCTTACGCTTCTGCTGCATTTGCCCTGTCGGCTTTCAAAGCGTACCGACTTTATTTTACCATAATTTATGCTATAATTTTCGCATGAGAAAACCATCGAACAAAGAAAAGATACTGGCCCAGGCACAGCTGCGGTTAGACGCGGGCACCTTTGACGAAATGACAGTGCGTGAGTTATGCCAGGCGGCCGGAGTTTCCATCGGCAGTTTCTACCATTACTTTCAATCCATCGACGATCTGATTATTGAATTTTACTTATCGAACGCCCAACGGGTAGAAACGCTCCGGCAAAACCAGCTTCAGAACCTGGCCGTCTGGGACGCGCTGCGGACCTACCTGGAATTTCAGATTCAAGGCACGCTGAACACGCCGGTAAAACGGCTGAAATACATCTACACCTACAACATCAATCATACGCGGCTGCCTTTAGAACGCCAGCGGGCGGTCATTCGGGAGCTGCTTGAAAAAGCGCAGGCGCAGGGTCAGATGAAAATGGAATTTGAATGCGAAGATATCGTCAATCATTTCTTCATCCTCGTCATTGGCAACATGATCCGTTACTGCATTGAAGACGGCCATTATGATCTGCGCGGCAATTTATCGTGTCAGGTGGAGCATTTGATCCAGCTGATCGCCGTTTCTGACGCTTTACTTTAATCCAGACTTCCGCTTCTTTCCCATACAATGAAAGCTGGCTAAGCAAGACTTTGATCAGTCTTGTGAGCCAGCTTCTTTTTTTAATGTTATAAATAGCTTAACGACATCTTCCCGTCGCTGCGCGTGATCCGAATAACCGATTATTTCAGCGTCTTGCCGTAAGCAAGGGCGCTGGCGGCGGCGATCCGGCCGGAATTGATGCAGTTTGCGATCGAGGTGCCGCTGCCCGGATATTCTTTATTGATCAGATCGCCGGTGCTGACTTCCCCAGCCGCATACAGGCCTGGAATTGCCTGACCCGTCGTATCCAGAACTTCATACTTCAGATTGGTCTGCGGGCCACCGAAGGTTCCGGCGGTGTTCATCGTACATCTGACGGCATAATATGGCGCAGCCGTCACTTCGCTCATCAGCTCGGCCGCTTTGCCGAAATCTTCATCGTTGCCGGAAATGGCGAGTTCATTATACCGGTTCACGGAGGCCGTCAACCGTTCGGCGTCCATCCCGGTCAATGAAGCCAGGGCTTCCAACGTATCCGCTTTGTACGCTGAGCCGTCTTCCAGCGCTGCGTTCAAGCCTTCTGATTCGCCGGCATTGTCCAGAATGATGAAAAACTCCGGAGCTCCGGTTTCACGCAGAACGATCGGCGTGCGGACCGGCCGCGGGCTGGATTCATCCATAAAGCGTTCCCCTTTGACGCTGACAAACAGACCGGAATAGGTGAACAACTCGCCCAACGCACCGCCATAAGGCAGAATCTGCGCAATCGCGCTGTCGTTGCCGATGATGTTCGCGCCGATCTCGCGGGCCATGATCAGGCCGTCGCCGGTGTTGCCGGCGCCGGTATTCGTCCGCGCATTGGCATAGGTCGGAGAATATTCCTGCATCAGCTCAGGATTGCGGTCATAACCGCCCGTGGCCAGAATCACCGCCGGTGCGTTGAGCGTCACATCAGCATTTTTCTGTTCCGCCTGCACACCCGCAATAACGCCGTCATTGACAATTAAATGAGTGCCGCGGGTTTCCAGCAGGATTTCAACACCCTGTTCCAGCGCTCGGGCTTCCAGCGGTTTGATTAAATTCACGCCGGTTTTTCCTTCGACGATCAACCCCCGGTTCGGCTTCATCGCCGGATTCGGCGTGGTGATCTCGTCGGAGAACGAAACGCCCTGCGCGATCAGCCAGTCGATATTCGCGCTGGAATTTTCCGCGATCAGGCGCAGTTTGTCTTCGTTGACAAGTCCGTCACCCATCGAAATCATAAAGTCCGCGAACAGTTCAGGCGAATCCTCGATTCCCTGTTCCCGCTGAAGCACGCTGTCGGCAGCTAAGATCCGTCCTTCGGAAAGTGCGGTGCTGCCGCCCAGACTGCCTGTTTTCTCAATCAAGATGACGTTGGCGCCGTCCGCAGAGGCTTCGATCGCCGCGGTTAATCCCGCCGCACCGCCGCCGATCACGACGATATCGGCCTCTTTTTCAATCGTTTCCCGCGGCGTATCCGGTGTTTCCCGCGGTGTTTTCAACAATTCGATATCCGCCTTGGCCTGCGTCAGCGCCGCTGCAGCGCCCTCTAAAATAGCGTTGGAAGACTCGGTTGCACCGGAAACCGTATCGACCGCCAGCGACTGTGTTTCCACAATCGCCGCCGGGATTGTTTCCAACGCCTTATCGCTGATTCCCGCGGTTTCCTGGTGTTCCTTGACGCTGACCTGCGTGATTTTCTCCTGCTTAATTTCGACTTCTACATTTACCTCTCCGCCATGGCCCGTCCCTACGCCTTCATACACGCCGTCCTGAACGCCGCTGAGCGCGCTGGCTTCTGTTTCCGCCGCCGGCGTTTTCGCGCAGGCAGTCATGCTGAATATAAGCAAAGCTGCCAAGATGATCTGAATTCTTTTTCTCATAGTTCCTCTCCTTTTCTAAAACAGAACATGTTCGGTTTTATTATAACAAAGCGCTTGCCGCTGTCAAGAAAATTTGCGAATTCATGAACAAAAGCAAAAAAACAGAAATCCTGAGCGGCCTTCCGCAGGACTTCTGTCAGACTCTCCCCCAGCCTTTCGCAGTGGATTCGATTATAAACACTTCTCTATCGCGTTCTAAATTCGCAATCGGGTAGGAAGCTAAGGGAGCCACGAAAAAAGCGCGGCTGCCCGCGCTTTGGGATTATTTGACGACAACCACCATGGTGATCGGATTGACCGCCAGATTGCGAACCATGACCGGCGTGGTCAACAGACCGGCTTCGTTGAAAATCTGTTGATAATCTTCCTCCAGTTCGACATACTGCACAGTCAGCGACGGATTGAAGAACACCTTGATCGTCTGATAGCCGCCGTAAGCTTCCACGTCGTTAAGCTGATACAGCAGCATCTGGCCTTCCGTCACTTCAAAATGGACATGACTTTCGATTTCCTCGGCGCTGGCAAAACGGAACGCGCGGATCAGCTTGCGCAGCCGCAGACAGTCGCGGGTAAATTCAACGACCTCATTGTGCCGGTTCTTGCGTTCCCAATCGATCTGGTTCACGTTATCCGGCGCGTTGTAGGTATTGTGATAGCCGTATTTTGTCCGGCAGAATTCCTGGCCGCTCTGTAAAAACGGCACGCCCTGAGCGACCAGCGTTACGGCGATCATCAGCTTCTGGCGCTTTACGCGGATCTCCCGCACCTCATCCTTGCAGCAGTCCTTCATCTTATCCCAGCTCGTCGCGTTGTCATGACATTCGACATAGTTGATACTTTGGGTAGGCTGTTGATAAATCTTATACATTTCCTTGTTCAGCGTGTTGGCGCACAATGCGGACGGCATATCGTGGGCCTGAAACAGGTTGCCTGTGGCATAGCCCTTGGCCTGCACGTCGAAATCGGAGGTCTTGCCTTTGACGACGTCGCGGAAGTAATCATTGAAATGCGCTACCTGCGGCATTTTCGCGTTGTTACGCTGACAGGCCTTGAGATCGTCGTTGAGTGCCGTCGGCAAATCCCAGCCCTCGCCATAAACCATTAACTCCGGCTTGAGTTGGCGGCCCGCCGCGACGACAGCGTTCATTGTGTCGACGTCATGAATGCCCATTAAGTCAAAGCGGAAACCGTCGACGTCATAAACCTCAATCCAACGGCACACGATATCGACGATGTACTTGCGCATCATTCGTTTTATCGAATCCGTATCGTTTCCGCAGAAAGAACCGTTGGACAGAAAGCCCGACGGCGTAGTGCGAAAATAGTAATACGGCACGCACTGGCCGAACGCAGAGAACTGGATATCATAGTGATGGTTGAACACGACGTCCAGATTGACGCGCAGTCCGCGCGCATGGAGTGTGGCGATCAGCTGCTTTAATTCGCGAACGCGGCAGCGCGGATCATTAGGATCGCTGGCATAGCTTCCCTCCGGACAGCCGTACTGCAACGGATCATAGCCCCAGTTATAAAACAGCTCCGGATGTTCCTCATCGACTGTCGCAAAATCGGCGACCGGCATCAGCTGCACGTGCGTCACGCCCAGCGAAGCAAGATAATCCAAGCCAGTCGGCTTGCCCTGCAGCGTCGTACCGACTTCGCACAGTGAACGGTACTGGCCGTGCGTGCGGGTTCCGCACTGAGCCTGGTGGGTAAAATCCCGCACACTCAATTCGTAAATCACCGCATCCGTGTAACGGGTAAAGGGCGGCAATGCAGATTTGGGCATCTGCGCCATCCGTTTCCAGTTGACCAGGCCGCTGCGGCGGCCGTTAGCCGTGGACGACAACGCGTAAGGATCCGGGCTCAGATGAAGTTCTCCGTTGACCTTGACCTGGTACAGATAGGTTCCTCCATCCCAATCGCCGTCCGCCGTGAAACGCCAGACGCCTTTTTCTCCTCGCGTCATCGCGGCCAGCACCTGTTTGTCTGCTAAGCGAAGATCCAGCTGCACCTCGCAGGCTGTCGGCGCCCACAGCGCAAACCGTGTCTGGTTTTCCTCACAGAATGCGCCCAGTTCGCCCTCATACGCATAGTCCTCGTCAAACCGGGCAGTCTGAACGATCCGGCGGTATTGCAGCACCGCGCGGTGTCCATGTTCCTCCACGATTTCCAAAGCTTCTCCGATCTGAACCTCGGCCGGCCCCGTCAGCGTATACCGCGTATAGCTTTCATGCGATTCCAGCTCCCGGATCTGGCAGGCCGTCGCTTCCCCCTGCGGACGTTCCAGATAAAACCGGTCGCTTTTCCCGTTATAAAACCGCTGTGACAAATATACAACTATTTTCCCGTAATCGTCCAGAAAAGCTTCCATGCTTGTATTCTCTTTCATACGTTCCCTCTTTTCTGATGTCGTCTTTTACTCGTATTGAAATTGCCTGTTCTTCTATTATAATGGACAAGCCCAGTACACAACAAGCATTTCCCGCCGACTTTTTAAAGGAAAGCAAAAGAAAATCCCGCGTTTCTTGAAAAACGCGGGAAGACTTCCTTATTTATCGTCGATCCGGACTGGTGTAATATGCCAGATTTCTGAAGCGTACTGCTGGATTGTGCGGTCAGAGCTGAAATAGCCCGACTTCGCGATGTTGACCAGGCAGGCTTTTGCCCACTGGCCGCGGTTGCCGTAGCGCCGCTGAATTTCTTCATGCGCCTTGACATAGCTGTCAAAATCCGCTAACAACAGATATTCGTCGTTCTTATACATCAGTTCGTCGAAGATCAGCTTGAACTCGTCGTGATCCTCTGCCCAGGTGCCGTCCACCAGCGAATCGACCGCTTTTTTGATGCGTTCGTCGCCGTTGTAGTAATCCCAGGCGTTGTAGTTCTTCTTCAGTTCCGTCACCTGATCGACGGTTAAGCCGAAGATCACGTCGTTCTCACGGCCGACGCGTTCGTCGATCTCGACGTTGGCGCCGTCCAGCGTGCCCAGCGTCACCGCCCCGTTCATCATGAACTTCATGTTGCCGGTACCGCTGGCTTCCTTGCCTGCCGTGGAAATCTGTTCGGACACATCCGCCGCGTTCATCAGCACTTCCGCGATGGATACGCTGTAATTCGGGATGAATACGACTTTTAACATCGAATTGACCGCCGGGTCGTTGTTGATCACATCGCCGAGACTGTTGATCAGCTTGATGACTTTCTTGGCGAAGTAATACGCCGGGGCTGCTTTGGCCGCGAAGATGAACGTCGTCGGCGTAATCGTAAACGACGGATCTTCCTTCATCCGCTGATAGAGGTAGATAATGTGCAGGGCGTTGAGCAGCTGCCGCTTGTAAGCATGCAGACGCTTGGCCTGAACGTCAAAGATGGAATTCGGATCAATCTCGACGCCGCAGCGGTCTTTGACCAGCTTCGCCAGGATTTCCTTGCGCTGATGCTTGATCTCCAGAAACTGATTCTGAATCGCCGGATCATCAACATACTCCATCAGCTTTTCAATTTCGTTGAGATCATACTCATAGCCTTCGCCGATCAGCTCGTCGAGCATTTTCCGCAGCTGCGGGTTGGAGTACAACAGCCAGCGGCGGTGCGTGATGCCGTTGGTCTTGTTATTGAACTTATCCGGATACAGCCGGACAAAGTCGTGGAACAAATCGTTGATCAGAATGTCCGTATGCAGCTGCGCGACGCCGTTGACGCTGTGGGATCCGACAACGGCCAGCGAAGCCATGTGGACCTGATCGTCTTTCAGGATCGCGACGCGGTAAGCCATGTCGCGCTCATACGGGAACTTCTCCGCGACTTCCTTTAAGAAGCGGCGGTTGATTTCCTCGATGATCATATAAATTCTTGGAAGCAGCCGCTGCACGAAGGCAATCGGCCATTTTTCCAGCGCTTCCGACAAGATCGTGTGGTTGGTGTACGCCATGACGGAGTTCGTGATCGCCCACGCGTGATCCCAATCGTAGTGATACTCGTCCATCAGAACGCGCATCAGTTCCGGAATCGCCAGCACCGGATGGGTGTCGTTGAGCTGGATCGCGATCTTTTCACCGAGGTTGTCAAGCGTCGGATATACGCGCAGATGTGAGCGGATGATCGACTTCACGCCGGCGGAAACAAAGAAATACTGCTGCTTCAGACGCAGGATCTTGCCATCGTCGGTCGAATCGTCCGGGTACACGTTCAGACAGATTTCCTGCAGCTCCTGTAAATACAGCCGGAAATCCTTATTGGTCGGGATGATATCGGAAGCCTCCGCTGACCATAAGCGCAGCGTGTTGGTCTCCTTGGTGCCATGACCGACCACCGGCATATCGTAAGGCACAGCGCGGATGTGTTCCGCATCGACATGATCGAAAATCAGTTCGCCGTTTTCATTTTTGCGCATTTCGACGTGTCCCCAGAACTTCACGTCGACCGCGCTCTTCGGTTTACGGACTTCCCAGACGTTGCCCAGTTTCAGCCACTGATCCGGAACCTCCACCTGATAGCCGTTTTCGATCTTCTGGCGGAACAGTCCGTATTGATAACGGATACAGTTGCCGTTGCCCGGCAGCTGCAGCGAGGCCAGCGAATCCAGGAAGCAGGCGGCTAAGCGGCCCAGACCGCCGTTGCCCAGACCCGCATCGGATTCCAGGTCTTCCAGCTCGTTGATGTCGATGTCCAGATCCTGCAAGCCGTCGCGGACAAGCTCGTAAATGCCTAAGTTCATTAAATTATTGGTTAAAAGCCGGCCGATCAAGAATTCCATTGAGAAGTAATACATCTGCTTCGCTTCGTCGGCAGCGATCTTCTCTTTGGTTTCTTTCCAATGGATCCCCGCAAAATCACGGACCATCTCGCCCAGCACCATAAACCGTTCTGTCGGATGGGACTGTTCGACAGAGCGTCCGTAATTTTCTTCAATCCGTTTGGTGAATTCTTCTACGAATTCCTGTTTGTTATTGAACATAAAATTCCTCCCGCGTGTATTTTACCAGTTTTTCCCTAAAACGCAATCGCTTCCTGTTAATAAAAGCGGTTACTTCTTCATTTTTACCTAAAACAGCGTTACTATTCGTTTTTTCCTTTAATCCTGATTCCTGTTTAATCAGATCTTTTTCAAGAAAAGAGCCCCTGCAGCGAATTCCCCGATACTTCCGTGTGCTGCAGGGGCGATGCTTTTTTCCCTATTCGGCTTTCTTTCGGACGGTCGTTTTTTTCTTTTTTACCGTAGTTTTCGCCGGTTCCTCGGCGGCCGCGGTTTTCTTCTCCGGTTTCTCCGCGCCTGCTTTTTCTGCCTTTTTTGCGGTTTTTTTCTTCGCCGCTTTCTTGCAGATCAACAGGATGCCCGCAAACGGTGCAACGCGGATGTCCAGCGATTGTTCAAAGTGATGCGCCGGCAGTGTTTCGGTCGCCACCGGTTTGAAGTTGCACATATTGCAGCCTTCGTAGATATCTTTTTCCGTATTGATCAGCTCGCTGTAGGATCCGGCCTGCGGCACACCGATCCGGAAATGTTCATAAGACGCCGGTGTCATGTTGAGCACGACGACCATGATATTTTGTTCATCTTCGCGATAATAGCTGTAAACGCTCTGATCGCCGTTATCGGCGTCGATCCAGCGGAAATACTGGTGATCGTAATCATAGCGGCTCAGCGCCCGGTGATGGGAGTAAATCCGGCTGATATCCTGGAAATACCGCGCGAACGCCGCGTGACGGGAATACCCCAGTAAAAACCAGTCCATCTCGCGGGCTTCGTCCCATTCACGGAACATGCCAATCTCATTGCCCATAAAGTTCAGCTTCTTGCCCGGATGGGTGAATTGATAGAGATAGAGGTTTTTGGCCTGCGCGAATTTCTGATCGTAGCTGCCCCACATCTTGTCGACAATCGTATGCTTGCCATGCACGACCTCGTCGTGGCTTAACGGCAGGATGAAGCGTTCGGAATAGAAGTAGGCCATCGAGAACGTCAGCTCGTTGTGGTGATATTTGCGGTAGATCGGATCGCGTCCGTAATATTTGAGGGTATCGTTCATCCAGCCCAGATCCCACTTATAATCGAAGCCCAGCCCCAGCTCGAGCGTCGACTTGGTGACCTTCGGATAATCCGAGGAATCCTCCGCGATCAACATGACCTCCGGATATTTCTTCGACAAATAATAGTTCTGACGGCGGATAAACGCAAGCGCGCCCTCGTTGGTGCCGCGGTTCTTGTTTCCGCCCCAGTAGATGATGTTGCTGACGGCGTCGATGCGGATGCCGTCGATGTGGTACAGATCGCACCAGAATGAAGCCGAAGACATTAAGAAGCTGCGGACTTCTTCTTTCCACAAATCAAAGTTCATCGTGCCCCATTCGCTGTGGGCGTCGTTGACGTTCGGATATTCATACAGCGCTTCGCCGTCAAAGTAACGGAGCCCGTGACTGTCCTTGACGAAATGCACCGGAACCATGTCGAGGATAACGCCGATGTGCTGACGGTGGCATTCGTTGATGAATTCCATCAGATCCTTGCACTGGCCATAACGGGAAGTACAGCTGAAATAACCGCTGGCCTGATATCCCCAGCTGCCGTCGAACGGATGTTCGTTCAGCGGCATCAGCTCGATGTGCGTAAAACCATGCTCCTTGACGTACGGAATCAGCTCCTTCGTCAGCTCGCGGTAGCTTAGCCAATAAGGGCCGTTCTTTTTCCAGCTGCCGGCGTGAACCTCATAGATGTTCAATGGCTCGGAGAAGTTCTTGGAGCGTTCGCCCAGCCAGATCTGATCCTTCCACTGAAAGCCTTTCAGATTGACGATGACCGAAGCGCTGTTCGGACGCATCTCGCTGTAAAACGCATAGGGGTCGGACTTATCGAAAACGTTGCCGGCCGAATCCTCAATCCGGTATTTATACAGCTGACCTTCTTTTAAATCCGGGATAAACAGACTCCAGATGCCCTGATCCTCCGGCAGCCGCTCCATGTTCGCATTCTCGCCGTTCCAACCGTTAAAATCGCCGACGACCTGAACGCTGCGCGCATGCGGCGCATAGACCGTAAAACGCACGCCGTTAACGCGTTCATACGTGAAATGAGCGCCGAACAGCTCGTAAGCGTCAATGCAGTGCCCCTGATGAAAGCTTTCAATGAGTGTTGTCTGATTCATGGATTTCCTCCTGTTTCTCTCTCTTTTCTTTTATGCCGAAAACCGCTGAACATGTCTATTCCTTCCAGCGTTTTTTCAGCATCATGATCTTCATTCCTCCAGATCTGAATTAAAAAGAGAGCGGCTTCCGCCTTTGTTCTATCTACTATCATATTACAACATTGCCCCCGACAGTTCAATCTTTTCTTGTCATCTTTTGTAAGCCCTTTCGCATTTTGTTCAGCCTTTTTCATCCCGGTTTTTCCTGTTTTTTCAGCGATATAACACCCCTGGAAATGATTACCTCAACGAAAGAAGCGGGCGTTTTGCCCGCTTACTTGTTTTTATCCGATCCTGCAACCAGTCGTTTTTGCCGTCATTGCCGAATGATAACCGACGGATATTTTTTTACATTCAGCCGATAAAACATCGGTCCTTCAAAACTTTGCTTTCTTCTGCGCCCGGCGCAGAATCTCTGCTTTTTCCGTTCGTCCCATCAATGTGTAATAGGTTTCCCAGACCCGCAAAGAATGCAGCGGAATCCGCTGTCCCTCCAGTCTGAATCCTTCCTCGATCTCCTCACTGCGAAGAGGAAGCTCATCAACGTGACCTTCGCTGACGATAGCCAGTCCGCCGATCACATCGATTTCGACGCCGTCGATCAGAAATTCCATAAAGCAGCGCGTCTGAAAGGCGGGCGACGGGATAAACGGACGGCGGGTACCGAGCGGCTCTAACAGTTGAGCAACCTGTTCGCCGGCCTGTTCATCAATCATCAGATCGAGATCGTGAAAGTCGGAAACCAGACCTTTAAAATAGAGCAGCAGCGAACCGCCGACAGCCCATTGAATTTCATGTTCATTGAACAGCTCTGCCAGCTGAACTAACACCTGAAGTTTTTCCTCTTTCGTTTTTGTCATCGTGAAGCCCTCCTTTATTTCATGCGCAGATACAGTTTGCGGAAAACCGCCGGGTAGATCCGTTGATAAAGCGCTGAAATACGGCGGCGGAGCTGCGGATCGTCCAGACTGGCCGCCAGATCCAGCACCAGTACGGCGTAATCGACATGATAGAGATGCAGCCGGATCCCGGTTAACCGCGCTCCGGCGCGTTGATAAAAGGCGATCCGCTTCCGCGCTTGTTCCGTCGGCGCGGCTTCGGCTTCAATGACGATCATTTCCCGGTCGGCAAACATCGTTTTCAACTCGTTCAAAAACCGGGTTCCCCACCCCTGCCCGCGGGATGACGGTATGATGGCAAAATAGTCCAGCAACAGGCAGCGCTGCGCTGTGTCTTGTTCCAGTACGGCATAACCGATCAGCTTATCCTGCTCGAAATAGCCTAAGCATAGCGCGATATTCTTTCGCTTCTGCGCCAAAATGCGGCTCAGCGGTTTTAATTTGTCCGGCGGAAAATCCTGTTTCATCGCCTGCCGGTAGACCTCGGTCATTTCCGCATCGTTGAACGATTTGATCATCAGCGCTCCTCCTTTGCTTCATTCTCCTTTTCCGTTTTTATATAAAATAAAAGAGGCCCGCAGGCCTCAAAGTAGGTTGGTTTGATTAAAGAACGGTAACGTTGACTGCGCGTGTCTTGCCGCTTCTTTCGTCGTTTTCAACGTCGTAAGAAACCTTCTGTCCTTCTTCCAGGGACTTGTAGCCGCTGCCGTTGATGCCAGAGAAATGAACGAAGATATCACCCTGTCCGTTGTCGTCAGAGATAAATCCGTAGCCCTTCTCAGCGTTAAACCATTTTACTTTTCCAGTATTCATTATGAAATACCCTCCTTATTGAATTTAGAACTTTCGGGTCAATAAGCTAAAACGCGCTCGAAATCACCTCTTGAAGCATGATCTCACAGCGCGTTATCATATCATCCAACGGTCTAAATCTGTTAATATTATATGCTCAAACAAAAAAGTTGTCAACTACTTCCAGGGTCGTTTGAACTAAAGTTTGAACAAAATTTTTATTCAGGAGCGAAAATAAGTACGCTGTCTTAATCCAACACGAAACGGTGTTTATTTTTGTGGTATTCCAGTTTACATTTACGCATAAAAACTCGTTATTTCAAAGCATTAAACCCGGTTACCTCATTAAAAAATACTGAAAGAGACTAGAAAAAGCTGCGCTAAATTTATGGTCAGATACAGTCAACTGGTTGCAATAATAGAATTCCTGACGCGAAATCGTGGGAATTTCCTAAAAAATAGATTGATCTCTCCGCCAAATCGCAGCGGTTACGTTTCAGGATTATCCGGGGATTCTTTATTAATAGATTTCATACTTTCCTACTGAAAATGAATACAATTTAAAAGTGAGCTCTTTGAAGTTTTACTAAAACTTAAAAGTAATTTTACTTTTTTCATTTTCTCAGGAGGCTTTTTTGAATTTTGCGCAATATTAAAGATGTAGGGTCTTTGATAAGGCGGCTGCCCGTCCTGGATGGATCATTTCTTTTGATTCATTTGTTTTTCGAGCTTGTTTTCTCAGCTCTGGAAAGGAGGGGCTTTCTATGAAATTTTTCATGGAACTTTTGTCTTCTTTAACGATAAGGGACATTCTGGCGGTTGCCCAGCTTCTGACAACCTGTCTTGACTGCATCTTAAAAATTATAGAACTCGAAAGAAAAAGTGCCGCAAACTCCACCAAAAGTAACCGGCACTTATCTGTCCACCACTTCTCAAATAAGAGATAGTGTCTGACGGGTATCGCTTTCTCAAGCGTCCCTACACCCATAGTATAGGCCATTCTTGAGTTATTTCAAGTGTTTTTATAAATTTAATTATGCTTCTAAATTTATCTTCTTTCACTTTGCCAAGGAGGATAGAAAAGAAGACAGGCCCCGCTAAAAACTGCCGGCTGACTCTGTAATCAGCCTGAAATCAAGATGTTCTCAAGGGGTTTCAAGGTGTTCTGTTTTTTATTACCTTTGAAACTCGCGAAGTAACCCTTTTAACTTTTCCTGTTTCCAGCGTGCAGTAACTGAACTTTCTTTAACTAGCACCCTGGTTTTGGCCTGGCCTTCAGCTTCTTTCCGGGGGAATCTCGCACAACTGATTCCTTTTGCGGATCTGTTCAACAGCTTCAAGAAAGCTGGATTGGTTTTATCCTTACGCTCTTATATCGGTGAAACGCGGAGCGGGAATCAGCGATGTGCTTTACCCTTCCCTGTTATTCTTCTGACGGTTCAGCGCCGCGGCGATCAGACCGGAAAATAACGGATGAGCTTTGTTGGGACGACTCTTGAATTCCGGGTGATACTGCACCGCAATAAAATACGGATGATCTGCCAATTCGATCGCTTCGACCAGACGGCCGTCCGGAGAAGTTCCGCTGATCCGCATCCCATGCGCTTCAAATTCTTCCCGGTAAGCATTGTTAAACTCATAACGATGACGGTGACGTTCCCGGATCTCGATGCCGCCGTAGATCGAAGCTAAGCGCGAATGCGGCTGGATAAGACAAGGATAGGCGCCTAACCGCATTGTACCGCCCTTTTCCAGTTCATCCGATTGATCTGCCATGAAATCAATGATCTTATGCGGACTGGCCGGGTCAAATTCACGCGAATGCGCATCAGTATAGCCTAACGCATGACGGGCGAATTCAATCGCAGCCGTCTGCATCCCCAGACAAATTCCCAGATAAGGAATCTGATAACGCCGGGCATAGTGCGCCGCCGCAATCTTCCCTTCAATCCCCCGGTCGCCGAAACCGCCGGGAACTAAAATTCCATCGCAATCGCCCAGGATAACTTCCGCGCTTTCTTCAGTAACGGTTTCCGCTTCGATCCAGCGGATTTCCACCTGCGCGCCATTGGCATACCCGCCATGACGCAGCGCTTCGGCCACCGATAAATAAGCATCGCGCAGCTTCACATATTTCCCGACTAAACCAATTGTGACATGCTCGCGGCTCTGACGGATCCGGTCGAGCATCTGATTCCATTCGCGCAGATCGCACTCCGGGCAATCCAGCTGAAGCAGCTCGCACACCTTGTCCGACAGGCGCTGTTTTTGAAGCATGAGCGGCGCTTCATAAAGCACCGGCACCGTGCGGTTTTCAATCACGCAGTCCGGCTGAACGTTGCAGAACAGACTGATTTTTTCTTTTAAAGCAGAGGGCAGCGACTGATCGCAGCGGCAGACGATGAGATCGGGCGTAATCCCGTTGGCGCGCAGTTCGCGGACAGAATGCTGGGTCGGTTTGGATTTCAGTTCACCGCTGCCTTCAATATAGGGAATCAAGGTCACATGGATGAACAGGCAGTTTTCCTTTTTCACTTCCAGCGAAATCTGGCGGATTGCCTCGATAAACGGCTGACTTTCGATATCGCCGATTGTCCCGCCGATCTCCGTAATGACGATGTCTGCATTGGAAGACTCGCCGACTGAATAAATAAATTTTTTAATCTCATTGGTAATATGCGGAATCACCTGCACGGTTTCTCCGAGATATTCGCCCCGGCGTTCCTTATTTAAGACATTCCAATACACCTTGCCGGTCGTCAGGTTGGAAAACCGGTTCAGGTCTTCGTCGATAAATCGTTCATAATGGCCCAAATCCAGATCGGTTTCCGCGCCGTCTTCGGTGACGAATACCTCGCCATGCTGATAAGGACTCATCGTTCCGGGATCGACATTGATATAGGGATCCAGTTTCTGGGATGCGACTTTTAATCCCCGGGATTTCAACAGCCGGCCCAACGAAGCGGCGGTAATGCCTTTTCCTAACCCGGAAACGACGCCGCCAGTTACAAAGATATATTTCATACTTTCATCTCCTCACTTTTGTTTGTTCTCAGATAAGACCTTCCGGGCGGCTTCGCCGCGGCTGATCCGTAAATTCATCGCCATTTTTTCCAAAGCGTGATGGGCTTCGTCCTCGCTCATCCCCGTTTCCATCAATACCTGCTTCGCCTGACGGATTTGCCGGCTTTGTGCCGCAAGTCTCTTCAAAGCCGGACTGCGCTGAAGCAGCGCCGGGGCTTGATCCGCGATTTGATTCAGCAGCGGATCCAACCGCACCGGACGTTCGCACAACAGTACGTTCTTCCATTCCGTCTTCCTTTGTTTTTCAGACGCCGTCCAGAACAGAAAAAACGTGTCCGGATAGTCCGCCGCCTGCTTTAGCAAGATTGGAAGCGCAGTTTCTTCCTGGGACGGCAGGTCGATCAAGACCAGCGTCAAGGGCTGCAGTTTTAACAGCGGCGTCATGGCGGCCAGGGTACCGGCCTGGTCCACGAGTTGTCCGCCGATCCGGCGGATTATACTATTTAAACGCATCTCTGCGCTTAACGCATTATTCACCAACAATACGGTTAACATTCGGTTTCGCCTGTCTTTCCTCTGTTAGTGTGGACAACGGACAGCGGATATATCCCCGCCGCTGTGTCAGCCCGGGCATTGCTTCCGGCAATCCGCTAAAGATCAGCCGGTTAAACCGGACATCGTATTCCTGAATCGGACGGAAGGAAAATTGCTTGTTTTTCAGCATCGGCTTCACCTCAATTTCAATAAGAAAAAGGGGACATGAAAAACTGACATTTCATGAACCCCTTTGTTCAATGGGAGTATTATACAGGAACACTTTTTTCAGTTCAAGAATTTTTTTCTGAATTTATATTCCAATTTAAAGGAAGCGGATCGATGCGTTGAGGCCTTCCTTTCCCTCCCTGTAAGCAACTGCGGAAAGTTGAATCGGAATTGATAAAAACTGGAACAGTCTTGATCAGCAAACTATTTTGAGTTATAATTAACTCAATTGAAATATTATAGAAAAGGAGTGCACGCAGATGACCGAAAAAGAACTGGAATTTCTAACAGACACCGACACGTTGCTGAACCGGGTCCGGGATTACTTTGACGAAATCGACGAATGGTTAGTCCTGGGCGGCAGCAAAGAACAAGCGTGGGATAACGGCTGGAAAGCGGGACGGACGGAAGGCTTGATCGAAGGCCGGCGGGCTTTATTCCTGGATCTTGTTCAACAGCGGATGACGCTGACAGAAAGTGAGAGAAGCCTGATTCCGCTGCTTGAGGAAGAAGACATCCGGACCTTGCTCAAAATGATCGATCTTCTTGAAAACGGCAAGGATCTGCGGAAACAAATTGAAACGCTCGTAAGCCAGCGGATCCTGAATTCGCATTCTGAGAAATCCGATCCGGAAAAGAAAGAAAGCCGCGGCGATTATTTAAAAGACACCGGGATGGCGATTGCCTGCATGCGCGCACAGTTTGATAAAATTGACGAACAGCGCAGGCTGGAAAAAGAGCGGGAGGCCGGCTTTCACGACGGCTGGGAAGCAGGACAGCGTGCGTTGATCAAGTTCATCCTGAATCAGCGGATGATTCTGACAGAACGGGATGAAAGCGCGCTCGCCATGCTGAACGAGGAAGAACTGACCCGTTTGTTCGGCGTCCTGATGCAGATTGAAGACAAAAACGAACAGCGAAAACAAGTCAAAGAACTGCTGAAAAAGAAAATCAGATCCTGAACTTCGGGATCTGATTTCTTTTTATCACTTATGCGACTAAATCGGCAATCGCTTTCTGCATGATTTCGGTCTTGGCTTCGGCATCCTGCGCGCTGGCGCCCTTGATGCAGTAATAGAACTTGCATTTCGGTTCAGTGCCGCTTGGACGGATCGCAATCCAGGATCCGTCGGCCAGATAGTATTTCAGCACGTTGCTTCTGGAGAAGCCTTCCAAAGCGGCGATCACGCCATTTTCCTCGCGGGTTGCTTCCTGATAGTCCTCGATCGCGACAACCGCAGTACCGCCGATCTGCGCCGGCTTGTCCTTGCGCAGCGTGTCCAGGATCTCCTTGATCCGCAGCGCGCCCTCCTGACCCTTTAATGTCAGCGAAGTCTGGCTCTCCTTGTAATAACCCAGTTCGGCATACAGACCGTTCAGCACGTCGACCAGTGTCTTGCCCTGAGCTTTATAGAAGCAAGCCGCTTCCGCTAACATCAGGCAAGCCTGCGGCGCGTCTTTATCGCGGACAAACGGTTTGATCAGGGAACCATAGCTTTCCTCATAACCGAACACATAGTTCTTGGCCTGCGTCTTTTCATACTTGGCAACCTTTTCGCCGATGAACTTGAAGCCGGTCAGCGTCTTTTCCGTTTCCACGCCATATTTAGAAGCAATCTTTTCACCCAGATCGCTGGTAACGATCGTATTGAACATCACCGGATTCTGCGGCATCTGCCCCTTCGCCTGCAGCTGAGAAAGGATGTATTCGATCAAAACGGAACCACTCTGGTTGCCGCTGAGCAGCACATACTCACCCTCGTGCAGCACGCCGACGCCCATCCGGTCGGCATCCGGGTCGCAGACCAGAATGATATCGGCCTTCTTTTCTTCAGCCAGCTTTAACGCCAGCTCGTAAGCGCCCTTTTCTTCCGGGTTCGGAGTCTTGGTGCAGGAGAAATCCGGATCCGGCGTGCACTGTTCCTCAACCGGCGTGAAATGATAACCGGCGCGGGTGAAGACTTCGCGGACCGGAATGTTGGCGGTGCCATGTTCCGGTGAGAAGACGATTTCCACCAGATCGCGGTTGACGTCCGGATTTAACTGAATCGAAAGCACATTTTCATAATAAGCTTCATCGACGTCTTTGCCGATCATGTGGATCAGCTCCTGCTGCGCGGATGTGAGCTGCGGATCGATCGCCAGTTCATCCTCAACGGCGTTGACCTGATCGATGACCTGCTGGGCTAAATCCGGCACTAACTGACAGCCGGTTTCATCATACAGCTTATAACCGTTGTATTCCCGCGGATTGTGCGAAGCAGTGATCATGATGCCGCCAAAGCAGTTCAGATTCCGAACAGCGAAGGACAGCTCCGGCGTCGGCCGCAGCGTTTCAAAAACATAGCTGGTAATGCCGTGACTCGCTAAGACCGCCGCGGACTCCCGCGCAAACTCACTGGACATGTGACGGTTGTCGTAACCGATCGCCACGCCCCGCCGCATCGCTTCCTCGCCGCAGCCGACGATGTAGCGGGCAAAGCCCTCGTTCGCCTTGCGGATCGTGTGGATGTTGATGCGGTTGGTGCCCGCGCCTAACAAGCCGCGCATGCCCGCCGTTCCAAATTCAATATTCGTATAGAACGCGTCCTGCTTTTCTTTCTCGCTCATGCCCGCCAGCTCTTTTTTTAGCTGCGGATCGATATGCGGATGATTCAGCCACCGCTGATACAATTCTTCGATCATAGTTTTTCCTCCCTTGATGATCAATTTCGACAATGTTTGCGCTTACATAACCCTTGGAAAAAAAAGAAGATGCCGCGCATCTTCTTATTCAATCCAACTTATGCAATTACTTTCTGTGCACGCAGAACTTCTTCGATTGTTGTGATTGCGACTTCTTCGTCTTCGCCTTCACAGGTTACCGTCACTTCGGACTGTGTCGGAATGCCCAGGGACATAACACCCATGATGGATTTCATGTTGACAGAACGTCCTTTATAAGCAACCTTCACTTCGCTCTTAAACTTGCTGGCAGCGTTGACAGCGACCGTTGCTGGACGTGCATGTAAGCCAACTGGATCAATAACCAATACAGAAATCTGTTTCATTTTGTTTTTTACCTCCTGCTCTACCTGAATTCATTTTAACTCATTTTTGAACGTGTTACAAGAAGAAAGTGAAGAAACGATAGGGCTTTCTGTCACCGCTTTCATTTGTGATAAGGTTCGTGATTCAAAATCCTGAAACTTCGATAAATTTGTTCAAGAACCAACAAACGGCACAGCTGATGAGGAAACGTCAGATCGGACATCTTCCAGCGCAGATCAGCCCGGGCAATCACTTCCGGACTGACGCCCAGCGAGCCGCCGATGACAAAGGCGATCTGACTGCCTTGATAACTGAAAATCTGCTGGAGCTGATCCGCCAGCTGCTCCGAGCTGTACGACTTGCCTTTTAAATCCAGCAGAACCACGGTTTCATCCTTCTTCAGCTTCGCCAGAATCCGCTCGCCTTCCTTCTGCTTCACCTGCTCGTTTTGTGCCGGCGAATTGGATTGCGGCACTGCGATATCGTCGACTTCAACAATCTCCGTCTTACAATACGGCTGCAGACGCTTGAGGTATTCCTGGATGCACTGCTGCATCGGTTTTTCCTTGATGCGTCCGACGGCAATCACCCGGATCATTCAATCGTCACGCTCAGCTTCACTTCCTGGTTGTTGCGCAGGACGACCAGCTCGGCCGGATCGCCGATCGTTTTGCCGTAAAGCAGCTTGCGGAAGGTCTTATAGCTGTCCACCGGCGATCCGTCAAAACGGATCAGGATGTCGTTGACATGGACGCCGGCTTTTTCAGCCGGACATTCCTCGGCGACCTTCGTCACCAACAGGCCTTCGGTCTGATCCAGACTGATGCCCATATAGCTTTTCTGATAACTGGTCAGGGCGCTGACGTCCTTGCCGCTGATGCCGACAAACGGCCGGTTGACCTTGCCGCTGGCCTTCAGCTGTTCCACAATCGTCGTAACTTCGTTGATCGGGATCGCGAAGCTGATGCCTTCAGTGGAATTTCCCTGCAGCTTCATCGTCGTAATGCCGATCAGTTCGCCGTTCATATTGATCAAAGGACCGCCGCTGTTGCCGGCGTTGATGGCCGCGTCGGTCTGCAGCACCAGCATATCCCAGTCGTCCGTTCCGTCTTTATCCACATCCATGGAAATCGTGCGGTCTTTGGAGGAAATCACGCCGACCGTCACGCTGCCGTCGGCTTCCGCTCCCATTGAATGGCCGATCGCCATGACCCATTCGCCTTTTTTGCACAGCGACGAATCGCCCAGATCAAACGCTTCAGCCCGGAAATCGGGGATCACTTTTAACAGCGCCAGATCGGTATAGGGATCCGCTCCGACTAACTCCGCCGGCAGCTGTTCGCCGTTGGCAAACGATACGTGAATCGGACCTCCTGAAGCAATGACATGCTGATTGGTAATGATATAGACAGCCTCGGCGGTCGTGCTGTAAATGGTGCCGCTGCCGCTGGCAATCAGATCTTCGCCGGTTTCATCCAGCACCGACACGCCCGTCACCTTCGCCTCGCTGCGTTCGACGATCTTGGTGATATCCGAGGTGACGACCGAAACCGGACGCGTCGACTGCTGCGGATCCTGCGTCGGCTGTTCTTGCGCTTTCTCTTTTTTTACCTGCCACAGCTCAACGGTCAGAACTAAGTTCCAGCACGCCAACAGGGCGGTAAGCAGAATCAAGCCTTTCTTCATATCGGCATCCTCCCATGAGTATTTCATACTGGCCCGCGGCTTTCAGCACCAAATCCTTTCGGCAGGCGCATTGTTTCAAGGCGTCGGCGCTGACCTGCCAGGCCAGCTGCGGCTGGTTCGCTTCTTCGCTGAGATGGGCTAAGAAGATCGAACGGGTCCGCGGCGTCACTAAGCGTGTCAGCAAATGGGCACAGTCCTCGTTGCACAGATGGCCGCTGTCGGAAAGAATCCGCATTTTGATCGGATACGGACGCCGGGTCTGCATCAACATTCCCACATCGTGATTGCTTTCCATCACATAATAGTCCGCATCGGCGATCAACGGTACGCATTCCTCCCGGACATATCCGGTATCGGTAATGTAAACCAGCTTTTCCTGCGCCGTTTCCAAGACGAAGCCGACAGTATTTTCAGCATCGTGGGACAACGGCAGCGGCGTCACTCTGAGATCGCCCACCTGAAATGGCGTGTAGGGCTTGATCCAGTGCTGATCCGCGCGGTTTTCCAGCCCGAAAGCCGCATAGGCTTCAACGCCGGAAAACATCTTGAGCTGGCTTGTATGGTCGCGGTGACCATGGGTGACCAACAGTGCCTCTGTGTCCAGATAGTCTACACCGATCATGTGAAAACTGCGTGTTAAATAAGTCTTGGTCGTGCCGCAGTCGATCACGATCTGCGTGGCGGCGGTTTTTAACACAAAGCAGTTGCCTTTGGAACCGCTCGCCAACAGGTAAAATTCCATCGAGCCTAACATGGCAGCCACCCGTTGCACGGGTTCTGACGCACGCCGTTTTTCATGATGAAGAAATGAACGTGCGGTCCGGTCGCCCGGCCGGTCATGCCGATCTGACCGATGATCTCGCCCTTTTCGACGTTCTGCCCGACCTTGAAGAAGGCTGGCCGGTTCATGTGGCCGTAATAGGTCTTATAGCCATTGTTGTGGTCGATGATCTGATAGTAGCCGTTAATTGAAGTGTATCCGGTTTCCGCGATCGTGCCGCGGTCGGCGGCATACAGATTACCGTAGCGGTTATAGGAATTCTTGATGTCGATCGCCTGATGACCACTGTAACAGCCCCAGCGGCAGGTAATTGACGGATTGTCGACCGGCCAGCGGAACGTGCCGGTGCCGTAGCCCGGAATAACCTTTGTGCCGACGCGCGTTTCTTCGCGGACCGGCTGGCGGGTGATAATTGAGGACACTAACGTACCGCCAGTATTCTCGCCGTTAATCCAGACTTCCTCATAGAACGCGTTGCGCGAACCATTCTGCGCGTGGACATCGGTGACGGAGGAGCCTTCCTTCATATTCGGATCTTCCTTATAAATCGGATCCTCCGGATAAACTTCTTCTTTGGCCACGCGTTCTTTCGTAACTCTCACGGTGATCGGAGATTGGAAATTGGTGACGTTGAGCACCATCCCCGGCTGAATCAGCTGATCGACATTGTCCAGCTGATCGCTGTTGATCGACACGACCTGCTGAGCGGACAACCCGTTCTTCGTGCCGACACCGTCGATCATATCGCCTTCCACAACCGTGTAATATTTCATTTCCAGATTCGGATCGGCGCCATAGCTTAAATAATGCAGAATTTCCTGCTTGTCCTTTAAAATATTGGAAGACGAAGCGCGGCCGCTGGTCACGGTCATTTTCTCAAGCACGTCGATGCTGACCTCGCGGGTGCCGTAGGTTTTCAGCTCCGGTGTGAATTGTCCCATCCGCACTGTATCCAGCGTCTCTTTGGACACGAAATTCAACAGGTATTGATCCCGGGCATCATAGAAATCCTGGAGATTTTTAACGTAAATCGTCGCGTACACATCGTTTTCATCCGAAAAATCGATCCGGTTGGTTTCGACGGAAAACAGATCGTTTTCCTTTAAGTACGCGCAGATAGCCTCGTCGATATTCTCATACCGGGTATAGCTCAGCTCGTCGGTGACGATCAGATCTTCTCCCAGCTCTAACCGGGTATTGGGAAAATCATCTTCATAGACGCTGTGATAGACCTCGTCTAACAGCGCTTCGACTTTCGCGTAATCGTTGACGACGCCGACCAGTTTCCCGGCGTTATAGATTTTTTTCACCGTCCGCGGCTGAGCGGAAAGACTTGCGACCTGCTGGGGAAGCAGACTCTCTTCCACCTTTCCCTGCGCCGTGACAACCTGATTCGCCCGGGAGAGGGATGGCCACAGTCCGGCAATCAGCGCGCTCAAGATCAGCGCGGCGGCAATCGGTATCCATTTTTTCATTCAATCCTCCCTTTCGGGGTCGTTACCCATTCTGATTCTCATAGTTGTAAAAGGCGTTGATGTTGCGTTCAAACGCCAGCTCGATCTGACGGGTCGGACCGTTACGATGCTTGGCGATGTTGATTTCTGTTTTTTCTGTGCCTTCCTCGCTCTTTTCCCGCTGATAGTATTCATCACGGTATAAGAACATAACGATGTCGGCATCCTGTTCCAGGGCTCCGGATTCACGCAGGTCGGACAGCATCGGCCGCTTGTCCTCACGTTTTTCAACAGACCGGGACAGCTGCGACAAGGCGATGACCGGCACCTGCAGCTCACGCGCCAACCCTTTCAAGCCGCGGGAAATTTCAGAAACTTCCTGCTGGCGGTTGTCCGGATTGCGGCCGCTGCCGGTGATCAGCTGAATGTAGTCGATCAGGATGACGGCCAGACCGTGCTCGGCCTGAAGCTTGCGGCATTTGGAATGAATCTCGGAAACCCGCACATTCGGGGAATCGTCGATAAAGATCTTCGTCGCCTTTAAATCCGCGGCCGCTTCATTGAGCTGATTCCATTCGTTGTTATTGAGAAAACCGGTGCGCAGCTGGCCGCCCGGAACCCGGCTTTTGGCGGAAAGCATACGGGAGATCAGCTGCTCGGCAGGCATTTCCAGAGAAAAGATCGCCGCGGCCTGATGGTTGAGCTGCGCGATCTGCATTGCGACGTTTAACGCGAAAGCAGTCTTGCCCATCGAAGGTCGGGCCGCCAGGATGATCAGGTCGCCGCGCTGGAAACCGTTGGTTGTGTTGTCCAGATCCCGGTACCCCGTCGCGACGCCGGTCACGCCGGATTTCTGTGCGCTCATTTTATGAATATTTTCAATCACTTCATTTACGACTTCATTGCTGGATTTAAAATCGGTCGTCTTGCGGCGGCGCGTCACGTCGAGGATCTGCTTTTCCGCCATGTCCATCATCGATTCCATGTCGCCGGCATTCTGCATCCCTTCCTCGGCGATATTCTGCGCGGTTTCAATCAAATTGCGCAGTAACGCTTTGGACTGGATCAGTTCGATATAGTATTTCGTACTGGCAGAGGTTACGGAACTGTCCGCCAGCTGCATGATGTATTCCAGACCGCCGACCGAAGCTAACAGACCTTGATCGGTCAGAAGGCTGGCTACCGATACGGCGTCGACCGGTTTGCCTTCGCCATTGAGTGTTTCCACGGCGGCGTAGATTTTGCGGTGCGCTTCTAAAAAGAATTCTTCGCTGCGCAGTCCTTCTTCAGACGCGATGCGGACGCTATTGGGATAGATGAAGAGCGAACCCAACAACGACTGTTCGGCGTCAATACTGCTGGGCATCTGCCGCATACGCGATTACTCTTTTCCTGTAACCTGGACGCGGATCGTCCCGATCACGTCCTTATACAGTTCAATCCGGACGTTGGTGACACCCAGGCTCTGGATCGGTGCGGTATCGAGAATCTTGCGTTTGTCGATATGAATGCCGTGTTTGCGCTCTAATTCCTGAGCGATCTGCTTCGTCGATACAGAACCGAAGACACGGCCTTCCTTGCCGCTCTTAACCGAGAACTGAAGCATAATCTTTTCCAGCTTCGCCGACGTTTCGCGGGCCTGAGCTTCCATTTCCTTTTCGTTCAGCTTCGCCTGAACCTTCTGTTCGTCCAGAATTTCCAGACTCTTGGCCGTAGCCTGAACGGCCAGCCGGTTGCGGATCAAAAAGTTGCGGGCATAGCCGTCGGCAACCTCCACGATCGCGCCTTTCTTGCCTACCTTGCTGACATCGCTTAATAAAATGACTTTCATCGTTTATTCCTCCTTCATTACTTCGTCCAGCGTGGCGATCAACTCGGTTCGTAAATCTTCCACGCTCGTATTTTCCCGCTGCAGCGCGGCGGCGCTCAAATGCCCTCCGCCATGCATCCGTTCCATAATCACCTGCACGTTGACATGGCCGCGGCTGCGTGCGCTGATCGCCGTCTGGGAATCGCTGATCTTGGCGATGACAAAAGCGGCTTCCACGCCTTTGATCATCAAAATCGTATCGGCAACCTGCGACAGCATCGCGCGGGAAAGAATCTCATTGTCCGTCACTGCGGAAATGACAATACCATTATCTCTTTTTTCACAGAATTTTAAAACCTTTGTTTTCGTTTCAAATTCAGAATATTCATCCTTTAATAAATTATCGGCTTCCTGCGGATCCGCGCCCCAGCGGCGGATCATCGCCGCGGCTTCAAACGTGCGGGTGCCGGTGCGGACCTTAAAGCGGTTGGTGTCGATCATCATGCCCGTCAGCATAATCGTTGCTTCCTCGCTGATAAAGTCGACTTTTCCCGTCTGATACGGCACAAATTCCGAGATCAATTCGCAAGCGCTGGACGCGCCCGGTTCGATGTAGACAAGGATCGGGTTGATATCCAGATCGGTACGACGGCGGTGATGATCGAAAATCGCGATCTTTTTGGCTTTTTCCAATACCTGCGCGCCGTTGGACTGACTTGGATGATGGTGATCGGCCATGATGACCAGCGTCCCGTCCCGCAGCTGGTTCAGCGCTTCGTTTTCCGTAACAAATTTATGCCGCGGCTCCAATTCCTTCTTATACAGATTCATCGCGCCGCTGAGCTTTTCCTCCATCCCGCCGGATTTGGAAATGATGCAGCACGGCTTATCGTATGCCTGAACGATCCGGCTTAAACACATCAGCGAACCGAGGCAGTCGAAATCGGCCTCTTTATGGCCTAATAAAATCACGTTCGTACTTTTCTTGATCAGATCGCGGAGCGTATGCGCCATGATCCGCACGCGCACACGGCTGCGCTTTTCCTGCGCTTCGCTGCTGCCGCCGAAATACTTGACATCCTCGCCCTGGCGGCGGATCGCCACCTGGTCGCCGCCACGGCTCTGCGCCAGTTCCAGCAGCTGGTTGACCATTTCATCCAGCTGCGCCACGTCGCTGCTTCCGCGGGCAAAGCCCATGGACAGGGTGATCGCCACGTCGAGCTGCTGGGATGCTTTGCGGGTCTGGGCGAGAATGCTGAAGCGTTCATCCACGATCTGCTTGAAAATCCGTTCGTTTAAAACGACGAGGAACCGGTCGGACTTTAACCGCCGCAGAAGCATGCCGTGATTCTTCGCCCATTCGACGACCGGCTGGCGGATATTGTTGTTGATCATCGCGATTTCCTGTTCTTCTTCATACTGCGTGGATTCTTCGTAGTTATCGAGATGAATCAGACCGACGACGACCTGTTCTTCCTGATACGCTTTCTCCAGCTGCTGCTGTTCGGTGACATCCTGGAAAAATAGAATCCGGGCGTCTTCCTTGCGCGCGATTTCATACGTCCGGTCGTCGATCTGAACCTGGACGTTTTCCACATCTCCCTGAATCAGATCGTTGACCTCCGGCAGCCACATCGTCAGTTTTTTAGAAATACGGTTGATGCCGCGCTCAGCGAACAATTCGCTCATCCAGGTGATCGTGTAGTTTTCGTCATAAGTCAAAATCCCGATCTGACCAAACTGGAAAGCATCCTTGGCTTCGCTGCCCAGAATCCGGGAAACGCCGAACATCCGGTTCTGGCTGTCCTCTTGAAAATACTGCACAAGAAAATACACCGTCAGCGTATTGATGATGAAGTACAAAGCGGCGAGCTTGATATCCAGATCGAACAGGAAGTGCAGGCTGACTAAGCCTAACAATTCGACGACGATCAGGATCAGCAGCAAGGTTTTGAGCTTTCCGATTTTTTCAGACACAAAGTTACCTCCCTAAGATTTTCTCCCGCATATCGGTCGTGACATACAGGAATCCGACAATCGCCAGCAGCGGCAGCATGATCGGCAGCATCAAGAACGTGATGAGAATGACGAACAGCGCCACGTTTTTATGGTAGCGGACCGCCCCGTAGACCAGGCAGCAGATATACCCGAAAAAGACCAGCACCAGCGCCCCCAGCACACCGCCGATCAGAATCAGCTCCGTCGCCCAGGACGGCAGCGTTGCCAGCTGGCTGGTAAAATTACTGGCGATAAACAGAAGAAAGCAGACGTAGGCCAGCGCCTTCGGAATCATGATCTCGCTTAACGGCTTCGGCGGCGCGACTTTGATCTTCATCCGCTTCAGCATGAAATTCGAAAGCAGATGGACGATGATGCCTTCCATCACGCCGGTCAGCACCGCGGAGAGGACGAAGATCATTTTAAGAAATCCCGTGATATCCAGGCTCGCCGGCAGCTGCACGTTGAAATTTTCCGACATCTGCGTCATCATTTTGCCCATTTCGGAAATTTCCATAGCTATATCATAACCGAAAAAGGACGCAAATAAAACCGTTGTGATTAAATTTGAAAGAATGGTAAAGATCATCGTCGTCAGCATCAGGCGCAGATTATTCCATCCGCTTTTCACGCCCTGGCCGTACACTACGCCGCAAACGCAGGCCGTAATGACGTAAAACCAGGTTTGCGGTCCGGCGATAATAAATGAAAGAAAAATAACGGAAACAAACGGAACCAGCGCGCTTTTCCATCCGTATTTCACCGCGTACATCACCATCGGCAGCGGTACCAGCCACGCGGCGTACAAATCCAAAAGCCCGGCCAGCTGCCGGTTTATAAACAGAAACAAGCCGATCAGGGCGACCATCATCGCGCCGTCGGTTATTTTTCTTACACTATTATTCATGTTGTCCCTCCTGTGAATGGCAAAAACCTCCACCAGATCACTGATGGAGGCTTTTTCATAACTTAGTCGTTAACGTAAGGCAGCAAAGCCATCTGGCGTGCGCGTTTAATCGCAGTCGCCAGCATGCGCTGATACTTCGCGCGCGTGCCGGTAACCCGCCGTGGAATGATCTTGCCGTTGGCAGAAACAAACCGCTTCAGCAGTTCAACGTCTTTATAGTCGATCGAAGTGATATTGTTCTTTGTGAAATAGCAAACCTTTTTGCGTCCCATACGCTGTTTTTTGAATGCCATAGTCGATCTCCTTTCAATTAAAATGGTAAGTCATCGCTGGAAATATCCAGTGTCGGACCAGCGCTGAAATCATCGAATCCATCGTTCGCCGCTGCGTCCCCGAACGGGTTCGCCTGAGCATAGCCAGCATTCTGCGGCTGATAGCCCATCGTTGCGGAACGATTTTCAGAAGCCGATTTCGATTCCAGCAGCTGTACGCTGTCACAGACAACTTCTGTGACGTACACTTTCTGACCGGAAGCGTTGTCATAGTTTCGTGTCTGAATCCGTCCGTCAACGCCGACCAGCGCGCCTTTGTGCGCATACTGACCGAGGAAATCCGCAGATTGCCGCCAGGCCACGCAGCTGATGAAATCAGTCTGCCGGTCCTGCCCGTTGCCGCCGGAGAACCGACGGTCGCAGGCGACGGTGAAGGTTGCGACAGAAAGTCCGCTCTGGGTCTTTCTCAGCATTGGATCGCGGGTTAAACGCCCGACTAAAATGACACGATTGATCATGACAGCTCCTCCTTCAGTTCTTTATCGCTTATTTTTCGTCCTGTTTGATGATCATGTAACGGACAATGTTCGCATTGATGCGGGACAGACGATCAAATTCTTTAACCGTTGCATTGTCAGCTTCAAAAGTTACAACCATGTAGTAACCTTTGGTCATGTCTTCGATACGATACGCAAACTCTTTGACTCCCCAATCATCTACCTTCAGGATTTTTCCTCCGTTGTCGGTGATGATAGCGTGCAGTCCGTCGATAACCTGCTGACGAGCTGCATCATCCAGGGATGCGTTTACGATGTACATGACTTCATACTTTTTCATGTAGCACACCTCCTTATGGTCTATTGGCTTATCGCTTGGCGGATAAGCAAGGAGTAAATATTTTTTATATCTACCCGTTTATCTAGTATAGCAAACTCCCCAGCGAAAGTAAACATGTTTTTTTGTTATTTTATTTTTGAAAAAAGCCTGTCATTCCGGCCTGATTTTCCTTTGCCAATCCTCGATTTTACGGTATTCAACTGCCTTTTCCCTGACGTTTCCTATATAATAAAGTTAGAAATAAGGAGTGTCGTTATGAAATCATACCGAATGGGATGGATTGCCTTTTCGATCCTGCTTTTACTGGCAGGCTGTCAGCATCAGCCTGAGGAAATCGGTCTGACCGCCGTTTCTGCCGTTTATCAGAAGCAGCAGGCTGAAAATCAGAAAAATCCGGAATTCGCAGAACAAAACGCGGAAGTCATCGCCGCTTTCGTCGATGAAGTGGTAAAGCTGCGCTTTCAACGCGCCGGCGAAGCTTTAGCGTCCCATCTAAGCGAAGCCTGCCGCGAACGGTTCATCGCCGCCAACCAGGCCGTCACCGGAACGGATTACGGTCTAGCCCGGTTAGGCAAGCTGGAAAGCTGCACGATCCTGACGATCAATGACAACACGGTTTTGGCTCAAATCAACGCTTCTTATGGGGACACGCCTGCGGCTTACACGCTTGTTCTAACACTGATCAGGGAAGATCAGACCTGGCTTGTGGATCAGATGCGCTGGATGGAGAACGATCAATCCCCGCGCGGTCCGGTTGAAAGCGCCGAACAGCTTGCCAAAGCTTATCAGGAAGCGGTTCTTTCTCAGGATTATGCCCGGCTTGCTTCCCTCTATAACATTACAGCGGAGCCGGAGGGGCTCTTATTCTGGAGTACCGTCAGGATTACCGACTGCGAAATCACGGCGCAGAAGATTCAGACAGGACAGGCTTGCTTTCAGCTGCAATTCACCGTCGCGGATCCCGGCATGTCCCAGCTGAAAAAAGGAACCTCGACTGCCTGGCTGTGGTGCCGCCGTCAGCCGCAGCATGACGGAGAATCAATATCCGGCTGGATCATTGAAGGTTTGATGACAAAGCAGCCGCCCACATCCTGGTGGCAGTCTTAGTACGCCCCTCATGCCGCAAATCTCATCACTTGTTTTATCTGGATAACGGGGAGAAACCTATCCCGCAGCGGTATCCAAAGGAAGATGAATTTAAACTAAAGCTCTGAACTTCATCCACGAAATTCAGAGCTTTGCTTATTTTATAATTTAACAAGTTTCAAGGAACCGGCTGATCCGCTCCAGCGCACCCTTGATTTCCTCAATGCTGTAAGCATAAGAGATCCGCACGAACCCCTCGCCGCTGGCACCGAAAGCGTTGCCCGGAACGACCGCAACCTTTTCTTTTTCCAACAGCTTCTCACAGAATTCTTCCGAGCTCATTCCGGTATGCTTGATCGACGGGAACACATAGAACGCACCCTGCGGCATTGGACATTGCAGTCCCATCCGGTTTAAGCCGTTGACGATAAAGTTGCGCCGGCGTTCAAAAGAATCCTTCATCATTTCAACGTCTCCGTCGCCCTTGGCCATCGCTTCAATCCCGGCATACTGGCTGATTGTCGGCGCACACATGATCGCGTACTGATGAACCTTATTCATCGCGGCGATCAGATCCCGGTGCGCGGCGATATAGCCTAACCGCCAGCCGGTCATCGAATATGCTTTGGAGAATCCGCTGATCAGAATCACCTGATCCTTGATCTCGCTGAACGAAGCGATCGAGCAATGCTTGCCGCTATAGGTCAGCTCAGCGTAAATTTCATCAGTGACCACCGCAATCCCGGATTCCTGGATCAGCGGTACAATCTCGCTGAAATCTTCCTTTGTCATGATGCCGCCGGTAGGATTTCCCGGGAAATTCATTAAGATCGCTTTGGTCTTCGGGGACAGCGCCTGCTTAAGCTGTTCCTTTTTCAGTTTGAATTCATCTTCTTCTTTTAATTCCACAATCACCGGGATACCGCCGGCCAGACGAACGCACGGCTCATAGGCGACATAACCCGGAGACAGCACGATCACTTCATCACCCGGATTCAATAACGAGCGGAAAGCGATATCGATCGCTTCACTCCCGCCGACCGTGACCAGAATATCGCTGTTCCACGCATACTCCAGCTGGAATCTCCGTTTCAGATAACGGCAGATTTCCTTGCGCAATTCCGGCAGTCCGGCATTCGCGGAATAAAATGTCCGGCCCTTTTCAATCGCGTAGATCGCTTCCTCGCGGATATGCCACGGGGTATCAAAATCCGGTTCGCCGACGCCCAGCGAAATAACCCCTTCCATTGAGCTGGCCAGATCAAAAAACTTGCGGATGCCTGACGGCGGAATGGTTCCGATGACGTCGTTTAACAATGATTTAGGATTCATGGAGTCACCAACAGACGTTCCTGATCGTCTTCCTGCTGATCGATGATCACACCTTCAACTTTATACTGTTTCAAAACGAAGTAAGTAGCCGTTCCCTTAACACCTTCAATCGGGGCCAGCTTCTGACCGACAAAATCGGCGACTTCGCGCATTGTCCGGCCCTTGACGATCACGATGAATTCGGACCGGCCGGAAATCAGATACATGTTGCTGACCTCCGGATAACGGTAGATTTTTTCCGCGACTTTATCATAACCGCAGTCGCGCTCCGGCGAAGCGTTGACTTCGATCAGCGCCATGACGTGATCCTGGTTTGTCTTATCCCAGTTGATTACGGTATGATATCCGCAGATGACCTTTTCCTCGGCCAGCTTCTTCATTTCCCCGTCCACCTGTTCCGGAGTTGAGTTTAAAATATCGGCAAGATCGGTTACGGATATCCGGGCATCCTGTTCGATCGCTTTTAATAATTGAATCTCCTGCATGAGTATTCCTCGCTTTCTATTTTCCTAATGACCTGTTGTTTTCAGCCGTCAGGCCATCCAGGAAACGAGTTTTCGCATTCTCCGCATTCCCATTTCCTAACTTCCCCCGCTTTCCTAGTTAGCTTTCGCGCTGAATCCGCGCATTCGCTTTCAGCTGTTGACTTTCTGCGGCAGTTCTTATTTTTCCAAACCGCCGGGATGCTGAATGATTATAGGATATCATAAAATCAGACGCCGCGGGCAATGTTTCTCTCTTTGTTTCAGAAAATCATGACATTTTTTTAGATCTTCATGAAAATTTTCAACAAAACAGGACCAGGTCACCCTGATCCTCTCTTTTCCATCTTAATTTATAAGCAATCCGTTCTGTGATCCTCTTTATTGAATATCCTTGAGCTGTCCTTCATTCAGATAGACCCGATGATCGCTCAGCTCCGAGACGACGTTGGAGTGGGTGACGACGATAACCGTCTTCCCGAATTCCTCGGTCAACATCCGGAAAATCTTGATGATCTCCTGTTCCGTCGCGGTGTCCAGGTTGCCCGTCGGTTCATCCGCGAAGATTAAATCCACGTTGGACGCGATCGCCCGCGCAATCGCTACGCGCTGCTGCTCGCCGCCGGACAGCTTCGTTACCAGTCGGTCTGCTTTCGACTTCACGATGCCGAATTTCTCCAGCAGCGCATACGCTACTTCCTTCTGATTCTTCGGAATCGCGTTATCCGTTTCCGTCATCGCCAGTTCAATGTTTTCCAGCCCTGTCAGATAGCTGATCAGGTTGTACTGCTGGAACACGATTCCGATCTTATTGCGGCGGTACTTGTACAGTCCGATCTTATCCAGATCGTCCCCTTCGTAATAGATCTTGCCGCTTTCCTGCTTATCCAGTCCCGCAATGATCGACAACAAGGTCGTCTTGCCGCTGCCGGACGGGCCGAGGATTGTGTAGAACTGCCCCTGCTCAAACTCATAGGACAGATCTTTCAGAATCTGACGCCGGAAGCCGCCGTCCTCGTAACCGTAGTTCAGATTTTCTAACTTTAATATCGTTGTCATTTTCTCTGTCCTCCTTAATTCTGATTCATTAAGATCTTCTTCGGGTTAAACCGCATGATCATAAACGACGGAATCAGGATCGAAATGAAGACGACGCCGATGCCCAGAATGTAGATTTCCGCGATGATCATCGGACTGATCTGAACGTCGTATTCCGCTAACAAATCATCCTGACTGATCTCCGTGAAGTAATTTGTTTCACCCCAGTAGATCGTTCCGTTGTTTTGATCGTCCAGCGAACCATACTGACTTTCCGTATCGACCTGATAATCCATAACCATCTTGCCGACCTGTTTGGCGACGAGTGAACCGCTGGCGACCGACAGGGTGAAGCCGATCAACGCGACGATGATCAATTCGACAAAGAACTGCGCCACAATCTTCATCTTGGAGACACCGATCGACAACAGCACGCCGATCTCATATTCGCGGGTTTTCAACGTTAAGGCCGTAACGAGCGTGATGATGACGATGGCATTGATCGCGACGATCCAGACGATGATGTTGGAGAACAGTGATAACGTATCTAATGGCCGCGCCAGCTTCTTGAACGTATCGTTATTCGCGTCGATCTTCATGAAATCTTTCAGATCGCTCTGATGATCCGCGACGAACTGATCGACATTCAGCGGATCGTCCAGCAGGAAGACCGCTTTGTTGACATAGGTATAGCTTTCCGGCGTTGGCGTTTCGGAATCGACGTAGTATTCCGGATTCTGGGCCTTGGAATATTCATACTGCTTAATGCCCATGTTGTAATAAGCGTTGCCATACGCCAAAGCCGGAGCCAGGATTGTATTGTCCGGCGAGTCATACCGGCTCATCCATTTGTATTCATCAGAATTTTCATCGAGCTCATCGTTGTTGTGATAGATGCCGATGATTTCCAGATTCATGTGAATATCATCCTCCGTGATGCCACTCTGTTCGTAATACCGCATATCATTCTTACTGATCAGATCGATGGTGATGACATCGCCGACACGCAGATTGTTATGGCTGGCCAGCTTATCGGTGATCAGGCAGACCATTTTACCTTCGTCGACTTCTTCCTGATTATAAAACCGACCCTCGACAATTTCATACATCTTGTCTTCCAGCTCGATCATATTCGGGAAGTAGTTCGTCTGCAGCTTTAAATCCGGTTCGATGTATTCAACGGTTGTTCCATCTTCATAGGTCATCGTTCCCCCGCCGTTATTTTCCCGATCGTTGTTCAGCGGTACCGTTTCAAAGCCGTTGGAATAAAGCATATTGGTGCTTAGGACGTTGACGGTTTTAACCCGCTCGTCGCTCATCAGGTTTTTGATATCATCCATCGTTACCGACGGATAGTTTTTATAAGCTTCCTGCTGAGCCTCCTCGTCCAGATCCTCTACATATTTACGAAATGCGTCATAGTCCACTTCATAAGAGACGACGGCGCGCATCTTCTGCCGGGTTTCAATCTTGGCCTGCTCCGCCGCGTTATTAATTCCCAATCCGATGATGACTAAATTGCCGATCAAAAAGAAGGTGACCGCCAACAAAATCGATTTTGACATGCGGCGCGTAACGTTTTTGATCGCACGAGTGAAAAAATTCATCTTTATTTCCCCTTTCCACCATGACGGAGACCGCCATGTTCTATTCTACAGCTTCATAGTACCATAGAAGTCTGAATTCTAAATATAGAATTCCTTTCAATTTTATTACAAGAAAAGACCGGAGTGTTTTTACTCCGGTCCTCAATCTCTTTCCCGGCTGCATTTAACCAGCCTTTACGGGATTATCCTTAAATATCTTTCAGCTGGCCTTCGTTCAGGACAACGCGATGATCGCTCAGCTGGGAAACGACGTTGGAGTGGGTCACGACGATAACCGTCTTCCCGAATTCCTCCGTCAACATCCGGAAAATCTTGATGATCTCCTGTTCCGTCGCGGTGTCCAGGTTGCCCGTCGGTTCATCCGCGAAGATTAAATCGACGTTGGACGCGATCGCCCGCGCGATCGCTACACGCTGCTGCTCGCCGCCGGACAACTTGGTGACCAGTCGGTCTGCTTTCGACTTCACGATGCCGAATTTCTCCAGCAGCGCATACGCCACTTCCTTCTGATTCTTGGGAATCGCGTTATCCGTTTCCGTCATCGCCAGTTCAATGTTTTCCAATCCCGTCAGGTAGCTGATCAGGTTGTACTGCTGGAACACGATTCCGATCTTATTACGGCGGTACTTGTACAGTCCGATCTTATCCAGATCATCCCCTTCGTAGTAGATCTTGCCGCTCTCCTGCTTATCCAGTCCCGCGATGATCGACAACAAGGTCGTTTTACCGCTGCCGGACGGACCGAGGATCGTATAGAACTGACCCTTCTCAAACTCATAGGACAAATCCTTCAGAATCTGACGCCGGAAGCCGCCGTCTTCATAGCCGTAGTTCAGATTTTCTAACTTTAATATCGTTGTCATTTTCTCTGTCCTCCTTAATTCTGATTCATTAAGATCTTCTTCGGGTTAAACCGCATGATCATAAACGACGGAATCAGGATCGAAATGAAGACGACGCCGATGCCCAGAATGTAGATTTCCGCGATGATCATCGGACTGATCTGAACGTCGTATTCCGCTAACAAATCATCCTGGGTGATCTCGGTGAAATAATTCGTTTCGCCATAATAGAAGTTATTGTTGTCGTCATTTTCATCCGCGTATTTATTTTCCGTATCGACCTGGTAGTTCAGCACCATCTTGCCGACCTGCTTGGCCACTAACGAACCGCTGGCCACCGACAGGGTGAAGCCGATCAGCGCCACAATGACCAATTCGATAAAGAACTGCGCCACAATCTTCGCCTTGGATACGCCGATCGACAACAGCACGCCGATCTCATATTCCCGGGTTTTCAGCGTTAAAGCCGTAACGAGGGTGATGATAACGACGGCGTTGATCACAACGATCCAGACAATGATGTTGGAGAACAGCGACAGTGTATCCAACGGCCGCGCCAGCTTCTTAAAGGTTTCATTGTTGGCATTCAGAATGACGTAATCGCCGGTCTGATCCTGATAATCCTCAACGAACTGATCGACCTGCAGCGGATCTTCTAAAAGATAGACGGCCTTGGAAGCCCTGTCGTAATCTTCCTTCGACATAATATCTTCTTCTTTATAATACTCCGGCATCGTCGTCATGTAATAACGGTACGATTTAACGTAGAAATCATAATATTTGTCGGAAGCCGTGGTCGCCGGCATCAACAGCGTGTTCTGCGGCGATTCATAGCGGGCCATCCATTTGTATTCGTCGGAATTGGGATCCAGCTGTTCGTTGCTTTTATAGATACCGATAACCTCCAGGGACAAAAGCAGATCGTCCTCCGTAAGCTCAGAACCTTCCATATCCATAATCTGCGATGGATCGGTGATGTTGACGCTGATCGTATCGCCGACACGCAGATTGTTCAGCTCTGCCAATTCTTTCGGGATACAAACAACCGCGGCGGAATTGTCAATGTCTTCCTGCGTGTAGAAACGGCCTTCCAGCATCTCATAGGTGCCGTCCTGGAATTCTATCATATCCGGATACCGGTTAGTCTGCACGCGCAGATCCGCCGGCTTCCAATTATAAGACATCATGGAAACCGCGCCGTCCACAGAAGCTTCCGCGTTTTCCTGCTGATTGTAGTTCTTGTCAAAATCATTATTCAGCGGGACTGATTCGAAATCCTTGGCATACATCTGCTGCGTGGAAATGAAGTTGACCGCCTTCACCCGGCTGTCCGCTTTTAACTTTTCAACCTTATCCAGCGTGAGCCGCGGCGAATTTTTATAAAACTCTTCGCGTTCATCGTCATCGGTAATCTTATCCGCGTCGTTGTAATAGGTCGTATAATCCAATTCCAGTGAAACGACCGCCCGCATTTTCTGACGGGTCAGAATTTTCGCATTTTCAGCCGCATTGTTGATGCCCAGTCCAATGATGACCAGATTGCCAATCAGGAAAAAGGTTACGGCCAGAAGAACCGATTTGGACATCTTCCGTGTCACATTTTTAAGCGCTCGATTGAAAAAATTCATATTTCTCATTCTTCCTTTCTGGTTAAAACTCAGGGAATCAACAGAACGGGGATACAGCCGGCGCTTTATTCAGCGGCCGGGCTGCCCTCGTCGGCGTTTTGAGTTCCGTCGTTCTTATTCTCATTAGAATCCGGAGCATTTAACTTATCCGGATCATAATAAACTTCAATATTTAAAGCATCGCCGGCTTTAAACTTATCATTTGGAACAACCTCTAAGCCATCAGGTTTTGTAACTTTGATCTGACCATTCTTCGCGGAATCCGATACATAATTGAAGCTGCACGCTAACTTATTTGTATCGCAGAAAGACTTCATCGCAGCTTCCGAGCCCAGCGGCGTCAGACCGATCTGAACCTCTTTCGGCTCCTCCGGCTTCGGTGTACAGCCGCCGGTCGATTTCTTATACCCGATCTTCGCGTTCAGAGGCAGCGGCCGATCGCAGCCGTGCGGCAGATCGGTTCCGTCGTTAGCCATGCAGTGATAGCTGATGATCTGGCCCGGTGTCGGATACTCGTCCGAGCATTCTTCGCCGTCCCACGCGCCCGCTGTAATGCTCGCGCCGCGGTAATTGACATCGTCAACCCACGCGTTCAAAGCCAGGTAATCCTTACCCAGATATTCGCGGCTGTTGGTCTGCAGCTGCGGCATATACAGTGAAATCGTCAGTTCCAGAACCGTGCCGGAATCGACCTGGCTGCCCGCCTTGATCGACTGCGAGATCACGCTGCCGGCCGGCGCATCGCTGTAAACTTCCTTTTTGACGATCGAAACCGCGTTTTCCTTGTTCGCAGCCCAGGCTTCCAGCTGATCCTTTGTGTAACCGACTAATTGCGGAACCTTGACAGCTTTCCCCTTGGAAACGGTCAAGGTCAGCGTATCGCCCTGCTTCATCGTTTTGCCGGATTCAATCGACTGGGAAACGACCAGTCCAGTCGCAATCGTGTCGTGGTAAACCTCGACGATCTCCAGCTCAACCTTTTTGCTTTTCGCCCAGGTTTCAGCGCTGGATACTTCCTTCTTCACGAAGTCGTCAACCGTAACCTCACCGGCCGGCTGCGGTCCCTTGGACACGCTGATCGTCAGATTGGTGCCGCGGGTGAAGTTGTTTTCATTCACGGATTTCAGATCGAAGGAAATGACCTGATCCTTTTCCACCGTGTCGCTGTAAACAGTATTCACCTTCACCTTTGACAGCTTGTTCTTACTGATCCAGTCGTTGATCTCGTCAAGCGTCATGCTCTTGATATCCGGGAAATCAATCTTCTCATCCGGATCAGCGCCTTTGGACACCTCGAAAATCAAGGTTGAATCCTTCTTGATTTTGCTGCCTTCTTTTTTATTTTGCGAAATGATCTGATCGGCGTCATAATCCATGGAATATACCTGATTCATGACGATATTCTTAGTGTCGATGCCGTTTTCCTTCGCCCAGATTCCAACGTCGTTGGTCGTTTTGCCAACAAAGTTCTCAACCTTGATCTTTGGGGCAAAAAACAGGAAATACACGCCGATGATCGCGATGATCAAAGCGGCGGCGGCGCCGATCATGATCTTCGGATCCAAACTGCGCTTCGGTTTAACGATCCGTTCTACTTTTTCTTCTTTGAAGCTGTCCGGCTTTTTCTCAATCTCTGAGGCCAGGGAGCTCAAATAATCTTTTTTTGGTTCTGCCATTACGGTTCTCCTCTCCTTTTTCTTTCCATAATCCAAACATAGTCTGATAACCTTATCTATTATAACATAGCGGATTTCGCATTTTCTTAAATCTTTATGACAACCGTAAACGTACGGAAAAAGAAAACGCCGCGCCCGGCATTTCATCGCCAGCGCAGCGTCTTTGTATCTTTTAGTTGAAGTAAACCTTGTCCAGGAAAGCGTTCAGATCGGAGCGCAGCTGCTCGATTTCTTCCCCATAGTTTTCCGATTCATTGCCCGGTGTGCGGTCATTGACAAACCGGCCGTAGTTGGTCGTGCCCCAGAAGGCTGAGGTATCGTCGTCGAAGACCTTGAAGGCGTTCATGTAAGTATCCCACTTTTCATCTTCAATCCCGACGCCGTCGCCGATATAACCACGTCCGCCGCCGAGGTAGCCGCAGTTCATGATCGTGAAGTAGCTCTTGTCTTTTAACAGACCTTCCAGACCGTTCGCGCCGTCCTGGTAAGCAAATTTCTTCGCGAAGACTTTTTCTTTATATCCTTTGACGATCGTGATTTCAGAATCATGCCAGTTCGGATAGACGAAGATCAGATGATCGGCCTGGCTGACCAGATCCTGTTCCTTTTTAATATCTGCCGACGGTTCGCCCTGGCCGTCCTTGGCGTAATAGAAATCCGCCGCGGAAAGAACCGGATTGAAGTTCATCGTGTACAGATCGCGCATTTCCACTTCCATGCCTTGTTCTTCCATGTGCTTCATTGCCGTGCGGGCCATATCCCACAGGACGCTGTTGTGACGCGGATCCCCGATGACAAACAACGCTTTTTCCTTATCGCTGTCGGTGAAGCCGGCCGGCGTATAATCCTGAATGTAGGCTTCCTGAACGATCGAAGCAGAAGTGACCGAATCGACAGTCGGACCGGTAAAGGAATCGGTCTTGGCCGTGCTTTCCGGCGTCGTTGTGGCTTCCGGCGTGGTTTCCGGAGTTGGAGTGGCTTGTGGCGTCTGAGTGGCGCAGCCCGCCAGCATCAGAACCGCAGTCAAAATGAGAATCAGTTTTTTCATGCTTTCCTCCTTGCGTTTTCCGAGTTTTGTGAGCAGGATCGACCAAAAGCTCAGTTTCCGAGTTTTGTGAGCAGGAAAAACTAAAAGCTCAGTTTTCGAGTTTTACGAGCAAGAAAGAACTAAAGCTCCGCCGGAATTTCCGGCTACCGGGTTTTATTATAGCATAGATTCCGGCGATGTCCAGACGTTCACAAAGCAGAAAACCGGCGTTTCCACCGGTTTTCAACAAATGAGTAAAATTACAGCGTGGCTTTAAGCTCCAGAAGCATATCGCGCAGCTCGGCGGCACGCTCGAAGTCGAGCACCCGGGCGGCATCTTTCATCTCTTTCTCGAGATTGTCGATCAGCTTCTGTTGTTCCTTCTTGCCCAGCTTGGATTTCTTCTTCATGTAGCGAGCAGCCATTTCCTGCGTTTCCTTGCCATGGATCGCCTCGCCGATGTCCTTGACGATCGTCGTCGGCGTGATGTGATGTTCTTCGTTGTAGGCGATCTGAATCGCGCGTCGGCGGTTGGTTTCTTCAATCGCTTTCTTCATCGAATCGGTCATCTTATCGCCGTACATGACGACGCGGCCATGCGCGTTTCGGGCAGCGCGGCCGATCGTCTGGATCAGCGAACGTTCTGAACGCAGGAACCCTTCCTTGTCAGCGTCGAGAATCGCAACCAGCGACACTTCCGGAATATCGATGCCTTCGCGAAGCAGGTTGATGCCGACCAGCACGTCGTATTTGCCCCGGCGCAGGTCGCGGATCGTTTCCGTGCGCTCCAGCGTCAGCGTTTCATGATGCAGATAGGCGACCTTCAGATCGTTCTTTTTCAGATAATCCGTCAGGTCTTCCGCCATCTTGACGGTCAAGGTCGTGATCAGCACGCGCTCGTTGGCCGCGATGCAGTGATGGATTTCATCCAGCAGATCGTCGATCTGACCGCGCGTCGGCCGCACTGTGATTTCCGGGTCCAGCAGGCCGGTCGGACGGATGATCTGTTCGACGACCTCGCCGTGGACTTTTTCCAGCTCGTAATTACCCGGCGTTGCGGAAACATAAATTGCCTGATTAACGAGTGTTTCAAATTCTTCAAAGCGCATCGGCCGGTTATCCAGCGCGCTCGGCAGACGGAAGCCGTATTCCACCAGCGTTTCCTTGCGCGCCCGGTCGCCGTTATACATGCCGCGGATCTGCGGCAGCGAGACGTGCGACTCGTCGACGACCAATAAGAAATCTTTCGGGAAATAGTCGAACAGGTTCCACGGCCGCTGCCCCGCAGGCCGGCCGTCGATATGCGAGGAATAGTTCTCGATCCCCGGACAGACGCCGAATTCCCGCAGCGCTTCCAGATCGTAGCGGCAGCGTTGTTCCAGCCGCTGTTTTTCGACCAGCTTGCCCTGCCGGTCCAATTCGGCTAAGCGCAGCTCCAGTTCTTCCTCAATTTCCTGACAGGCCCGTTCAATCTGATCCTTCGGCCGGGCATAGCCGCTGGCCGGGAAGACGTTGTAAACTGTGTACGCGTTCTGCAGCTTGCCGGTCAGCGGATCGACTTCGCAGATGCGTTCGATCTCGTCGTCAAACATTTCAATCCGAAGCATGAACGCATCGGTATGGCCCATGTTGACCTCGATCGTGTCGCCGCGCACGCGGAACGTCCCGCGCGCCCGATCCATATCATTGCGCTTATACTGGCGATCGACCAGCTTGCGCAGAAGATCGTTGCGATCGATGCGGTCGCCGACGCGGATCGTAAAGAACATGTCGCGGTACTGGTTCGGATCGGACGACGCATAGATGCACGCGACCGAAGCGACGATGATCGTATCGCGCCGTTCCAGCACGGAGTTGACAGCCGCCATCCGAAGCATATCCAGCTCGTCGTTGGTCATCGCGTTCTTTTCAATATACGTATCCGTCTTGGGCATGTAGGCTTCCGGCTGGTAGTAATCGAAATTGGAAACAAAGTATTCCACACGGTTGTGTGGAAACAATTCCTTGAATTCGGAATACAGCTGACCGGCCAGCGTCTTGTTATGAGCGAACACCAGCGTCGGCCGGTTGACGCGCTCGATCACGTTGCCGATCGTAAACGTCTTGCCCGTGCCGGTCGCGCCCAGTAATACCTGTTCTTTCTTGCCGGCCGCTAAGCCGGCGACCAGCTTGTCGATCGCCCCCGGCTGATCGCCGGTCGGCTTGTATTTGGAAACTAACTGAAAATGTTCATTCGCCATTAAGAATGCTCACCGCCTTCTGCAGCTGATTGTCGACGTTTTTATCCATCGACCAGCGATAGCGGACGCCGGAAACCAGCGACTGCAGCGTGGCGGCGTCCAGCACCCCGCTTGCCTCTAAATTATGCTCTGACTGATACCGGCGCAATGCCTGCGCCGTCGAAGCGTCAAAATAGCCGTCGCTGCGGCCGACCGGATAGTCCAGGAAAGCAAGCGCCTTCTGCGCCGAAGCGACATGCTCGCTGACCTGATCGAGCGTATAACTTTCGTCCTCTTCCATCATAAAGGAAGCCGTCGTCGTCTGCAGCACCGGCGGCAGCTCGACAATCTGATCCGGGGTGATGCCGACGCCGTTGATCCATTCCTCATTCGGCGAGAGCCAGCGGGAGTTCGTGTATTTCAGCACCGAACCATCGGCAAACGGCCGCTGCACCTGCACGCTGCCCTTGCCGTAGCTCTGGGTACCGATCAGCGTCACGTCATCGCGCTGTTCCTTCAGAGCCAGCGTGAGCACCTCGGAAGCGCTGGCAGTATCTCCGTTGATCAGAATCACAATCCCTTGAATATTTTCAAACTGTCCGGCCGTCGTATGACTTTCCACCCGCCGGCCGTCCTTGTATTCCTGCGTCATGATCAGCGTGTCCTCCGGCAGAAACAGGCTGGATACACTGACCAGCGCGTCCAGATAGCCGCCGCCGTTGTCGCGCAGATCAATGATCAGCCGCTCCAATCCCTGCTCGCTCATCATGCTTAAATACCGTTCGCATTCCACGCCGGTCGTCGAACCGAATGAAATGATTTCCAGATAGCCCAGCGATCCGTCGAGCATTTCGCCATAGACCGTGTTGTTGACCTCGCCGCGGGTGATCGTCATCGTCACCGGTTCGTTGTCGCGCAGCACTTCCAGCTCAACCTGTGTTCCAGCCTCGCCGCGCACCAGATCCGCGACGTCGTCGCTGGGCAGATCGGTCAGATCCTGGCCGTCAGCCTTCATCAGGATATCGCCGACCTGCACGCCGGCGTGATAGGCCGGGGAATCGGCGAACACGCGGGTCACGATCTTCGGTCCGGACGCGTTGTACTGAATGCCGATGCCGACGAAGTTGTTGTCGATCGCGGTGGAAAACGCCAGCGTCTGTTCCGCTGACATGTAGGTGGTATGCGGATCCAGCGCCGAGCTGCTCATACCGTAAAGCGCGCTGTCGATCAGATCCTGTTCCAGGTTTTCGTCGTCCTTGCCGAAATACCATTCGTTTTTCATGATGCTGTAAATCGAATCCAGCTTGCCCTGGGCAAACTTGTCTTGATTGACCGTGCCGCCGACACCGGCGGAAGAACGAACCGGATGAAGCGTGCCGCCTAACAAAAAGCCGACGATAAAAACGACCGCCAGCGAGGCGATCATCAGCGCCGTGACCTGTTTGCGCCGCTGACGCTCGCGCATCTCATCCGGCCACAGATGGCGTTCTAATTTAATCTTCACTGTTTTCTTTTCATTTTCACTCATTCGGGTCACCTCAGTTTTTTTATTGTACCACAGTTTACCGTTCCGGCCTGACCTCTCTGTTATTTTGAACAGATTTTCATCTTCTAGCCGGAAATCGGCTTTAACTTTTTTCAAGTTCTAGTATAGCACAGAGATCGCCCTTTGCCTAGCGTTTCACCTGCGGCATTCGGCGTGCGAAGACAGCCTCTTTCCCCTCAAATCATTCGGATGACCGGCGGATTTCACTCTGATCGTGATATAATCAAAGGCAGGAGGAACAACGAATATGTTTAAACAATGTGTCATCGTCGAACCCGTCGGGATGAACGAGAACGCGCAGGCACGGCTGCGCCGGCTGGCGGAGGAAGTCATCGAATATCCGGACTCCCCGTCCAGTGAAGCCGAACTGATAAAGCGGATCGGACAGGCGGACTGCGTGCTGGTCAGCTGGCGGACGGAAATTCCCGCGTCGGTGCTGCGTCAGTGTCCGTCCATCGTCTACATCGGAATGTGCTGCAGTCTGTATTCGGAAGCGAGCGCCAACGTCGATATCGCCGCGGCGCGTCAATTGGGCATCACGGTAACGGGCATCCGCGATTATGGCGACGAAGGGGTCGTCGAATATGTGTTATATGAGCTGATCGGTTTTCTTAACGGTTACCGCCAGGCATCGTTCAAGCCGGTCCCGCTGGAGCTGACGGATCTGAAGGTCGGCATTCTCGGCATGGGAACCACAGGCCAGATCATCGCCCGGGGATTGATGCATTTCGGCTCGCGGATTCAGTATTACAGCCGGACGCGCAAGCCGGAATGTGAAGCGGAAGGGATGGAATATCAGCCGTTGGACGCACTGCTGCGGCAAAACGACGTGATCTGCGAATGTCTGAATAAAAACGCAATTGTGATGGGGCCGGAACAGTTCCGGCTGTTGGGAGATCATAAAATTGTCTTCAACACGTCGATCGGTCCCGGCCACGATGTCGAAGCGCTGAAAGCCTGGCTGGCGCTGCCGGATACACATTTCTTCTGCGACAGCGAACGGGCATTGGGCGATGAAGCGCTGCTCGATCATCCGCGGGTGCGCTGCTTACGGACTTCGGCCGGCAATTCGGTGCAGTGCATCGACCGGCTGGGACAGAAGGTGCTGGCCAACATGGAGAATTTTCTGAATCAGCGAAACGGTTAATTCCTCACAACTTTATTGGCAGAAATCTCTAAAATTCCTGTAATACCAAGGTTTTTCAGACTTGAGAGCCGTCCTGCTGCACCCCTGCTCCATCAAAGAATCTCGATGTGACAAAAATCATAAAACAGAGGTTAAGAGACAGCGCCAGGGAATTGCGGGTATGGCAAATTGCCTGCTGTTCCAGAGCAGCTTTAAGCTGGGGGCCTGAATAAGGGTAGAGGTCATGGAAGATAGAGAATTGAATGTAAATGGCAGCGCCCATCGATCGTTTCTGATCAATGGGCGCTGTTTCATATTATTGGAGTGCCTTATTGATCTTCTCAATAAGCGTTTCAGCAACCTGTCTTTTGGCCAGTTGCAGCGTTCGGATTATTTCAGTAGATATTTCTTCGCAGCACCTCTGCCGATAATGTCAATCAGTCCATTTTCATTCATCTGACGAGCGAGCAAATAGGCTCTCGTCTTTTTAATATTCAGTAACTCCTGCAGATCTTCATCGGTCATTTCACCGTACTCGGCTAAATAATCTATTACCGTTTTCATTTGCGGCGTGATTACCCCAGGGACTTTCTCAGTTGTTTCCGGCATACTTTCGGAAACAGCACCGCTGACATTCATATTTGGCAGTACCAGTTTGAATGTGTTTGTTGTAACTTCAATGCGGGGCTGTAATGCGCAATCTTTGTAGAGCGCATAGATTTTACGGATGCCGGTGCCGTAGGATTCGATCAGTCTTAAACGATGGAAGATTTCAGCCAGCTTGCGGTTACGTGGCTGAGAAATTCCGCTGCGAATATCGTCCGCAGAAAGACCGGGCAGCAAACCGCCAAGAGAAATAAACTCGATGCAGGAATCATTGACATTGATAATGATGCTGCCGCTGTAGCTGTAATCACGATGGACAAGTGCATTGAGTAAGGCCTCACGCAAAGCATCCTCGGGATAGTCAGACAGTTCCACTCTCTCCAAACCTTTGAAGGTAGCGGCGGTACGATTGCAGAGCATCAGATACGCATAGCTATCATCGAGCTGCTTGAAGATGGAACCACCAAACTCCTTTGCATCCTTAAAGGTAATATTCGCTTCGTCACCAAATACTGCGATCTTGGTCGTATGCTGACACTGGTCTGACAGGATCATAGCCAGATTGGTATATTGGTCGTCGTGGATATTTCGCAGACCGAGCGCAATGTACTTTTCTTCCGAAAAATCAACCTTATACCGTTTGAAGGCTCGCTCAGCCTCCTCAAAGGACAACTCCTGCGTAGCCGTACGCATTTCCTCAAATACGTCGCCGTCGGAATCTTTAATCATTCTGCGTATTTGATCCGGGGATGCCTGCACGCTGGATGCCCCCTGACGAACATACACGCCGTTGGGCTTCATTCCCTTTGATTTCAGATAATAAGGCTTATAACTGCCTTCACCAACTTCAATCTGAATCACTTTATTATTTTGGAGGATATACCGCACAAACAGGGTGACATCTGGTGCAATAGCGTCACGGATGCCATTGGTCAGGCGGGTGTAAGTTTCATCCACATTATCAATACCTATCAGCTTGCCTTTATCATCGATGCCGATGTAAATAACACCGCCGTTAGTATTCGCAAATGCAATGACTTCCTTGTAAATGTCATCAATCATCTGAGATTTATATTCAATCCGCTCACTTTCATATTGCATACATTATTCTTCTCCTTAACAGCTCAGCTGTTGTTATCTATATTATACTCCGATTTTCACTTTTTCAATTAGTGTTAAGTGAATATTCACCTTTTATTCACTTTGATAATGTGAAAATTCATTTTTTGCTTTCGTTCTCTTATTTTTGTCTGCAACATCATACTTTTCTAATAGAAATAAAAAACGCCGGCTCTCAAGCCCCGTTTGCACACGACTTGTTTACCGATGTTTTACCTTTTTCTGTCTACGATCCGGCCCCGGCCTCCAACAGCCGCTCGACCATTTCCGTATAGCCTCCCTGAATCGCATAATCCAGGGCGCTTTTTTGGTACTGATCGCACAGATTCACGTCAGCCCCGGCTTCGATCAGTTTGCGCACGCAGTCCAGATTACCACGTTTGGCAGCCAGGATCAGCGGCGTCTGTCCCGCTTGGTCGGCGCCGTTCAATTCCGCCCCGGCTTCGATCAACAGCGCTGTTAGCGGCGCGTTGTTTTGATAAGCTGCCAGGTGCAGCGGCGTGCTGCCGCGGTTGGAGCGCAGATTTACGTCAGCCTGAGCCTGGATCAGCAGCTGGGCAATCATTAAATTATTAGTTCCCGCCGCCAGAAGCAGCGGTGTTTCGTGCCGGTCGTTGACCTCGTTAAGCCATTGAGGATGCTTGGGAATTAACGTCCTGACGAGCTCGCCTTGTCCGCTGAGACAGGCGATATGCAAGGGGGTGTTGCCCTCACCGTCCTTCTGGCTATCGCTGGCTCCCCACAGTTCAATCGCTTTCAAGCCGTTGGCCGCGGCATAATCGGCGGCGCTGTGACCGGCGTTATCCTTCGTTTCCGGATTCGCGCCCTGGCTGATCAGAAACTTGGCGGCTTCCACTTTTTTATAACTGATCGCACTCATCAGCGGCGTAACGCCCTGATCGTCGCTCACCTCGGCCGGACAGCTTTCCAGCAACAGACCCATGATTTCCCGGTTTCCCACCGCGGCCGCCTGATGCAGCGGCGTAACGCTGTGATTATCCGCCAGCGTCGTATCCGCGCCCCGCTTTAACAAGGCGATCACGACGTCCCGCTGCGCTTGCGCACAGGCGTAAAACAACGCGGTCCGACCTTGTCCGTCGCGTTCGTTAACGTCGAGGTCCGGTTTTTTTAAGAGTGCCAGCGCCACGCCCTTCTGGCCGGTGCGGCAGGCTTTAATTAAGAGTTCAGCCACGTTCTCCCTCCTTTTTCAGCAATAAATTGACAACCAGCTCAAATTCATTTTCCACAGCGATTTCCAGCGCCGTCATCTGCCTGTTATTGACAAGTGATAAATCAATATCCGGCGCTTGCAGCAGCTGGGTGACCAGCGCCGCCGCACCGGAAGGATCGACACGGTTGCGGGCGCGGATCAGCATCGTTTCCACCGGCGACTCGCCGATCAGCTTCCGGCCGCAGGCGATCATCAGAGCGGTATTGCCCTCGTTGTCCTGCGCGTTGACGTCGCAGCCATCAAGAATCATGGAAATCAAGTTCTCCGCTTCCGCGCACGGGTGTTCCGCCAGATAATGCAGCGGCTGACGGCCGTCAGCGCTTCGCTGACGCCAGACGTCGCGGCGGATCATCATTTCCAGCAGAACCTCCTGGAATTTCCGGTCTTCCACCCACCAGCCGGCGTCGATGTGGCCGCACAGCACGTGCACCGGCGTTTCGCCGTTCTCCGTTACCGGCTGATCCAGCATCGTCAGCTGCCGGGTTAAGCCGCGGAACATCTTTTTGATCGAACGGATCGTTACCGGATGCGTGATCCGCGTCCGGGATTTCAGAGCGGTTAGAAACTGGTAAAGCGCGCAGTTTTCCACTTTACCTTCAAACGCCAGCGGCTCAGCACCGGCTTCCAGCAAGAGAATCGCCGCTTCTTCATTCAGAAACCGGCAGGCCAGCGCCAGCGCGGTCATTCCCTGTTCTTCACCCTCGTCCAGCGCCGCGTCCAAGTCGACGGGCTGACTGATCCAATAGCGCAGGCTGTCCTGATCGTTCCGGCGGGCGGCTTCAAACAGCGTCAAGCCGCCGCTGGCTTCCGCCTGTCCGCTTAACAAGGTCGCTACCGCTTTGCCGCCCAACTGCACGGCCAGCTGCCGCGGCGTCACACCGCTGTTATTTTTCTGTTCAGGATCCTGTCCCAGTTCGAGCAGGATTTCCACAATCCGCACATAGGGTTGTTCCAGCCGGACATGGGCTTCGCCTTGCGCAGAGTCGATCAGATTCAGGCTCCGGCATACAAGATGCAGCGTTGTATCGCCGTCGGACAGCACGATCGCCGCAGGATGCAGATGAGAAAGAAGCAGCGCTTCAAAGATCGGAACGTTGACGCGCTGGGCGGCCAGCTGATAAAACGTCAGTCCGGATTCATCGCGTTTTTCTTTCGGGCAGCCGGCATTCAACAGACGGATGCAGGATTCGGTTACCGCCTCAGGGTATTCGGCAAAATCCCGGAACCGAACCAGGCTGTGCAGCGCGGTCCAGCCGTAATGATTCACCGCGAACGGATCGCAGCCGCGGATCAACAATTCCCGAATCATGTCCCCATCCGCCTGCTCCGCCGCCAAATGCAGCGCAGTATTGCCGGCATCGTCCGTTTCATCCGGATCGATCTCGTCGAGAAGCAAGGCCAGCCGCGCCCGGTTCTTCTCCGCCAGCGCCGCTTTAAATTGTTCGAGCATGAATTAATCCGTCAGCTCACTGATCCAGGCGCACTGCGCCCAGACGCCCGGCTGACCGTCTTCGTCTTCATCCAGCAGCTCCGTCAAGAGCTCAATGCCTTCCTCAAAGCGCTCGCTGATCCCTTCCTCGCCGTCAAACGCCGCGATCCAGAACAACGAACCGAAGACATACGACAAACCGAACTCCGTCCAGGAATCAAAGACACCGATCATTTTCTCAGCGATCTGATCCAGCCAGGCCCAGCTGTCCTCCTCGTTGATGTAACCGACCGTATAGCCCCAGCGGACAACCGTCGCCGCCCGGCCGTAATCCCAGCCGAGAATATAATTTTCCGGCAGCTTGTCCTTGAAATACTGCGCCAGCTTCCAGCACGGCAGCACGGATTCCAGTTCGTCCTCATCCTCGGGATCGTCCATCAGTTCCTGCGGATTCGCAACGGCCTGATAACGCGAATATTTCGCCTGATGCCCGGCTGTCGTCAGCTCGCGCAGCTTCTCCGTCAGCTCCGCCGGATTGGTAATCCCCCAGCTGCTTTCAAGCATATCCTTGATCTGATCGATAAACTCCGGATCCTCTTCCATCGCCAAGCCGTCCATTTCATGGGCGTTTTTCAAGCTCATGTAGGCGGTAAGCAAGATTTCAAACGTGCGGAAGGTTTCATGGCTGCGTGAAAGTGTTACGCCTGGTTCTTTTTCCAGAACCCGCAGACTCTGGATCTTCTCATTGATCGATTCCAGATCATATTCCGGGTCGTCGCCGCCCAGGAACATTCGCGTGAGCTCCTCCGGATCACCGCCGAACAAATCCGCAAAATCGCCCATGGAATCCGTCAGCCCGGCCAGCGGATTTTCCCCGCCGGCCATGGATGCGCTCAAATTCTGGATCATCGCTTCCGTCTGAGCCTGGATCTGGCTTTCCGTCTGATTCATCATCGCCGCGGCCGCACCCATCGCTTCCTTCATGACCTGATCCATGTCCATGTGCTGCATCATCGCTTCCTGCTGCTGTAGAATTGAAGCGGCGACTTCCTCGCTGGATTTACCGGAAAACATCGCTTCCATCATTTTTTCATATTCTTCCTGAACTTTTTTGTAGTCGTCTGCCATTCTGAACTACCTCCTGTTTTCTAACTTTATTATCCGATCTGTCCCGATGGAGATCAATGTTTTCCTGCTTTTTTTGCGAATCGTAAGAAATAGAAAGATGAATTTTCTGAAATTCAAAGCCGGGAAGAACGTGGTCGGATCATCCTCGCTTCACAGGGACAAGTGTTCAGTGACAATATCATCCGTAATTTCTATTGAAAACCTGAACGACTGTTACCGATCATTAACTGTAAATCCTTTCTTTGATGCTTCCTAATTTACAGTATTGAGGTTCAACCTTATGAAATGCTTTGAAGTCATTTGAAATCTCTCTGATTGATTCTCTGAAATCTCTCTGATTGAAAATGACTAATCTCTCTGATTGAACTCGTAAAATCGCTCTGATTAAAAACAATTAAACTCTCTGAATGGATTTATAAAATCTATCAGAATGATCGGCGCAGTTTGTATCGAAGGACCAAAAGAGTGTGGAAAAACCTGGACTGCTTCTCATCATTGCCACAGTGAAATCTACCTTGGCGATTCCGCTGAACCTTTTCATAAACGAAAACTTACCGAACTGATCCTTAACCGGGTTCTTAAGGAAGAAACACTGCGATGAACCGTTAAAGTCATTGGCGCAAAATGAAAGCATAACGCAAAGATCCCTGTTTCCATAATCCAATCCTATTTTTGACTTTTTAACCTTTTTTGAAGTCCGACAGGCTTTGCTTTGAAGCGCTTAAGCGCCACGAGATGCTCAAGCTTTTTTTAATTCCTTTGAGCTGCACTTTCCTAACAAAGAAAAACACCCGAGGACAGTGGCTGAACATCGTTTCAGCCATCCCTCCCGGGTGTTTTATTCTTCCTGGAAAGCAGGAAATTTCAATTTTCATGAGTAAGTGAACGAAAGCTTAGTTCTTCCGCATTTCAGATCCGGATTTAATATCCGAAGACCGTTTCCGGTTTAACCCGGCACGGCGCGCCGACGTTCGCGCACAGCCGGTTCAATCCGGCCGCGCCCCAGCCGGCGCCGAAGGCTAAATCGCCGCTCCAGCTGCTGGCATAGCTTTCCAGCGACATCGTACCGAGCTTAAACACCTCGATATGCACATGCGCGCCAGTGACGTTGCCGGACTTGCCGATCGCGCCGATCTGATCGCCGGCATTGACGACCGTTCCGGTTTTTAACGGCGTCCCCGGAGTCATATGCAGATACTTCACCGCATAGGTGACGTCGTTAATGCTCGTCAACAGGTACACCTGATTTCCGCCGCCGCGGCTGCCGCCCTGGGCTTCGCCGCAGGAGTTGCCGATGTAGCCGTCGTTGGAACAGCCGTCAGCGCTAGCCAGCACCACGCCGTTGCCCGCCGCAAAGATCGGCGTGCCGACCCCAGCGGCGATATCCATGCCCAGATGAACGCCGCCGTTGACATTCAGGCCGTAATGCCAGGTTCCCGCGGACAGCCGGCCGCTGTTGGTCGGACGGGTGAAGCCGCTGGAGGTTACGATCGAATCCAGTCCCAGTGACTTGATCATCCCTTTCAATTCATTCAGGCTGCCGGAAATCTGATTTCCCTCAGCCTCCAGCTCAGCCGCCTGCTCTTCATATGCCTTCTGCGCCAGCTCGGCCGTCGCCTTTAAGCTGACAACCTGGCGTTTCTTGCTTTCAACGTCCGTCTTCGTGACTTCCAGTTCTTCTTTTTCCACGTTCAGCTGTTCCTTATCGGCATTCAGCTGATCCATCAATGTCTTCAAGTCTTCCAGCGATTTCTTATCATAATTCATGATATCGTTGACGCCCTGAATCCGGCGCAGCAGTGAAGCGAAATCCTCTGCCCCCATTAAGAAGTCCAGAAACTGATTCGTGTGCATCGTCTGTTGGGAGCGAACTAAACGCTGTTCCACCTTTTCCCGCAGCGCGTTGATCTCGTTTTCTTTTTGGAGAATCTGTTCCTCCAGCGCCGCAATCGAATTTTCCTTCTCAGTGATCTGCGCGTTCAGCGTGTTGATCTGTCCCTGCAGCGAGGAAATCTGTGAATCATAATCCTTGATTTCCTGACCGACCTTCGCCAGATCCGCTTCAATTTCCTTCCGCTTCTTTTTAATTTCATTCAATTCATTCTGCAGCTCGCTGTTGCGCTTGGCCGCATAATTCTGACATTCCGTCTTCTGTTCATCGGTCAGATTAGAACCGGAACACATCGTCAGATAATAAACATCCTCGTCATCATCTGCCATGACGGGCAACACCATGCCCGTTAACAACAGGACGCTTAATAGAATCAGTCCTACTTTTTTCATCGTTTCCACCTCAGATATTTCGTCACCGACATGAAGCTGCCGATCAACCCGACAACCATGCCGATCCCTAATAAGATCAGCGACAGCTGCAATACAAACGGATGCGGCGGCGTCATCTTGAACATCTCCGAGAACAACACCCCGCCCAGCTTGTCATAAATAAAGATATAGCCAAAGATCGTAAACAGAATCGGAATGATCGCGCCCAGCGCTCCGATGATCATTCCTTCCACCACAAACGGCGCCCGGATAAAACCGTTCGTAGCACCCACGTCCCGCATGATCGCAATCTCATTGCTTCGTGCGTAAATTGTCAGCTTGATCGTGTTCGCAATGAGGAAAATCGCCAGCGCGCTTAAGCCCGCCACCAGAATCGCCCCGCCAAACCGCACGGAGTTCAGCGCTTGAACAAACATCAGCGCGCTGTCCCCGCCGTAGTTCACCGTTTCAATCCCTTCGATCGCCTGAATCTTTTCCGCCGTGTCCTTTAACGCGTCCCCGTCGTTCACTTCCACATAGAACGCGTCGTGCAGCGGATTATCCTCCCGGTACGTTTCCAGCGCTTCTCTGGCGCTTTCATCCTCATACGTTTCCATCAGCTCGTCGAATTCCTGATCCTTACTTGAATATTCCACGCTGACCACATGTTCCAGATTCTTGATCGTCGCCTGAATCATGTCCAGCTGTGATTGTTCCTCATGGTCATAGGCCACAAACGCCGAAATCTTCACCGAGCCTTCAATGTTTTGGGTGACCTCCTGCATATTGCCTGTCACAATCATAAAGATCGAGATAATCAGCAGCGTGATCGTCACCGCCGAGGCGCTTGACACCGACATTGCCGCATGCCGGCCCACACCATAAAAACCCTCGCGGATATGCCGGAAGAATCGTCTAATCATGTTTGATATACCCTCCCTCGTTCATGTCCGCGACGATATGCCCGGCTTCCAGAGCGATCGTACGTTTGCGGTGCTTGTTGACCAGCGTGATGTCGTGCGTGACCATCAGCACTGTCGTTTTTTCCTCGCGGTTGATCTTTTCCAATAATGACATAATCTCATCCGACTTCTGCGGATCGAGATTGCCGGTCGGTTCGTCTGCGATCAGGATCTTCGGTTTGTTCGCAATCGCGCGGGCGATCGCCACCCGCTGCTGCTGCCCGCCGGAGAGTTCCTGCGGAAACGAATTGCCCTTGTCGTCCAGACCGACTAAATTCATGACCTCGCGCACCCGCTTGCGGATTTTCTCCTTCGGCACATTGATGACCTCCAGCGCAAACGCGATGTTCTCAAACACCGTCTTCCGCTCCAGCAAGCGGAAATCCTGAAACACGACGCCGATATTGCGGCGGTACAGCGGCACTTTGGAGTGCTTCAGCTTTCCGACGTTAATGCCGGTGACCTCAACCTTGCCTTTGGTCGGGATTTCCTCGCCGTCCAGCAGCTTGATCAACGTCGATTTGCCTGAGCCGGTCGGACCGATAATATACACGAATTCGCCCTGATCAATCTTAAGATTGACGTCATACAGAGCGTTGACTCCGTTCTTATATGTTTTTGATACATGTTTTAAATCCAGCATCTTTTCACATCCAATCGCTAGTATTATAACATAGAATCAATTTCGGACATGATGAAAATATTGGGTTATTTCTTACAATCTTTGCCGCACATTCGACCGCTGAATTCCCGCTTTTATGTGTTTTTGGTTATTTCAACGATTAGAATATATCACTTCGGGCAGCTCGTTTTTTAACGCGGGGCATTTGCTTCATGTCCATAACAGGCAAGTCCATGGGCTGAAAGTATTCAAAAAGGTGAACGGCACGGGTTCACCCGATCGTCATTCACCTTGTTTTATTCTCAGATCCAGCGCAGCTGAGAATCTCTTTTCCTTTTTAAAGCACGAAGCGCCGAAACTAAACCGCTATCCATCAATAGCCGAACGCCGTTTCTGGCTTCACGCGGCACGGTGCGCCGCGCTTATCACAGGTATTGCTTAACGCGCCGGAGCCCCAGCCGGCCCCGAAGGCCAGATCACCGTTCCAGCTGTTGGCATAGCTTTCAATCGACATCGTGCCGAGCTTGAACACTTCGATATGCGTGTGCGGCGCGCTCGTGTTGCCGGACTGGCCGACCGTGCCGATCTGATCGCCGGCACTCACCACCGAGCCGGTCGCTATCGGAGAACCGGGACTCATATGCAGATACTTGACCGCGTAGGTCGTACCGTTGATGTTGGTTAACAGATACACCTGATTCCCGCCGCCCCGGCTTCCGCCGCTGCCGCCGCAGGTATTGCCGAGATATCCGTTATTTGCGCAGCCGTCGGCGCTGTTGAGAATGACGCCGTTGCCGGCCGCGGCGATCGGCGTGCCGATTCCGGCCATGATATCCATCCCCAGATGGACACCGCCGCTGCTGTAATACCACGTGCCGTTATTCAGATAACCGCCGTTAGGTTTAGTGAAACCGGTTGAGCTGTCGATCCCGCTGAAGTCGATCGACGACAGAAGACTCTTAAACGCGGACAAATTCGCTGTGATCTGATTGCCCAGCGCTTCCAGATCCGCCGCCTGCTTTTCCGCCGCCTCCTGCGCGATCTTTGCGACGACACGCAGCTGCGTGACCTCCGCTTTCTTCGCTTCAACTTCCGTCTTGCTTGTTTCAAGTCCCGCTTTTTCCTCGGCCAGCTGCGCTTTATCCGCTTCCAGCGCATCCATCAGCGCTTTCAATTCCTCCAGCGACTTCTTATCATAATTCATGATATCGTTAACGCCCTGAATCCGACGCAGGAGTGAAGCAAAATCCTCCGCTCCCATTAAAAAGTCCAGAAACTGATTTGTGTGCATCGTCTGCTGGGAACGGACCAAGCGCTGTTCCACCTTTTCCCGCAGCGCCGCGATCTCATCTTCCTTCTGCTGGATCTGAATTTCCAGCTGAGCGATCAACGCTTCCTTTTCACTGATCTGCGCTTCCAGCTCGCTGATCTGCGCCGTCAGCTGGGCGATCTGCGCGTCGTAGCCGCGGATCTCCTGACCGATCTTCGCCAGATCCTTCTCAATTTCCTGGCGTTTGGCCTTGATGTCGCTGAGCTGCTGCGCCAGTTCACTGTTGCGCCGGGAAGCATATTCCTTACATTCGTTTTTCTGTTCTTCGGATAAACCGGAACCGGAGCACATCGTCAAATAATAGACGTCCTCGTCATCGTCTGCCATGACGGGCAACACCATGCCCGTTAACAACAAGACGCTTAATAGAATCAGTCCTACTTTTTTCATCGTTTCCACCTCAGATATTTCGTCACCGACATGAAGCTGCCGATCAACCCGACAACCATGCCGATCCCTAATAAGATCAGCGACAGCTGCAATACAAACGGATGCGGCGGCGTCATCTTGAACATCTCCGAGAACAACACCCCGCCCAGCTTGTCATAAATAAAGATATAGCCAAAGATCGTAAACAGAATCGGAATGATCGCGCCCAGCGCTCCGATGATCATCCCTTCCACCACAAACGGCGCCCGGATAAAGCCGTTCGTCGCGCCCACGTCCCGCATGATCGCAATCTCATTGCTTCGTGCGTAAATCGTCAGCTTGATCGTATTCGCAATGAGGAAGATCGCCAGCGCGCTCAAGCCCGCCACCAGGATCGCCCCGCCAAGCCGCACGGAATTCAGCGTTCGGACAAACATCAGCGCGCTGTCCCCGCCGTAGTTCACCGTTTCAATCCCTTCGATCGCCTGAATCTTTTCCGCCGTGTCCTTTAACGCGTCCCCGTCGTTGACTTCCACATAGAACGCGTCGTGCAGCGGATTATCCTCCCGATACGTTTCCAGCGCTTCTCTGGCGCTTTCATCCTCATACGTTTCCATCAGCTCATCGAATTCCTGATCCTTGCTTGAATATTCCACGCTGACCACATGTTCCAGATTCTTGATCGACGCCTGAATCATGTCCAGCTGTGCTTGTTCCTCATGGTCATAGGCCACAAACGCCGAGATCTTCACCGAGCCTTCGATGTTTTGGGTAACCTCCTGCATGTTGCCTGTCACAATCATAAAAATCGAGATAATCAGCAACGTGATCGTCACCGCCGAGGCGCTCGACACCGACATCGCCGCGTGCCGGCCCACACCATAAAAGCCCTCGCGGATATGCCGGAAGAATCGTCTAATCATGTTTGATATACCCTCCCTCGTTCATGTCCGCGACGATATGCCCCGCTTCCAGGGCGATCGTGCGTTTGCGGTGTTTGTTCACCAGCGTGATGTCGTGCGTGACCATCAGCACTGTCGTTTTTTCCTCACGGTTGATCTTTTCCAATAACGACATGATCTCATCCGACTTCTGCGGATCGAGATTGCCGGTCGGTTCGTCCGCGATCAGCAGTTTCGGTTTGTTCGCAATCGCGCGGGCGATCGCCACCCGCTGCTGCTGCCCGCCGGAGAGTTCCTGCGGAAACGAGTTGCCCTTATCGTCCAGGCCGACTAAATTCATGACCTCGCGCACCCGCTTGCGGATTTTCTCCTTCGGCACGTTGATGACCTCCAGCGCAAACGCGATGTTCTCAAAGACCGTTTTCCGCTCCAGCAAGCGGAAGTCCTGAAACACGACACCGATATTGCGGCGGTACAGCGGCACTTTGGAATGCTTCAGCTTTCCGACGTTAATCCCCGCTACCTCAACCTTGCCTTTGGTCGGGATTTCCTCGCCGTCCAGCAGCTTGATCAACGTCGATTTGCCCGAGCCGGTCGGTCCGATAATGTAGACAAATTCCCCCTGATCAATCTTCAAGTTTATATTGTAAAGGGCGTTTACACCATTCTTATATGTTTTTGCGATATGTTTTAATTCCAGCATTTTCCGCACCTCATTTGTTCTTATTATATCATGGGTTAATCTTTCCATATAGAATAAAAATGTTTTGGATTTCTTACATTTTAACCGCGGTTCAATAAGACTTTATTCCAGGCACGCACATTGTCCGGTTAAGCCGGGGTTGCTTATACCGGAAAGAAAGTCAAGTGGAATCCACAAGAACGCAAAAACGGCGCATTTTCCTTTCTGCGCCGCTTGTTTTCTTTTTCTTTTCTAGCCAGACTTTCGTGATTCCGATACGTGTTCCTTTCAGGCGATCCGGCAATCCCAGAACCAGCTTGCGCCTGAGCTTTCAGCGCTTTCCTAGACCTTGAATTCCAGCGTGAACCCTTCCCCATGCACGTCGGTCGCATCGCTGGTGATCATAAAGGCGTTTTCGTCGATCCGATTGACCAGCTCCAGCAGCTTCGGATATTCCTTCTTTTCCACAACGACCAGAATCACCTTGCGGGGCGCGCCGGTATAACCGCCCGTCGCATCGCTCAGCGTCGTTCCCCGGTCCAGCTCCGACTGGATCGCAGCGTTGATCTGCACGTGCGCCTCCGAAATGATTTGCACAGCCTTCGCGTTGCCGCCGCCCAGCGTCAGCATCTTGTCAATCCCAAACGAAGTGCCCCAGACGGAGATAAAACCGATCAGCACCGCTTCCAGACCGTAGGTGAACAAGCCCAGTCCGACCGTCAGCGCGTCGGTGATCAACACCAGCGTTGAAATCTTAATCCCGGTATATTTGTTGACAATTAACGGCGGAATGTCCATCCCTCCGGTACTCGCGCCTGTCCGCAGCACCAGCCCGATGCCGACGCCCGCCAGCAGTCCGCCGTAAAGCGACGCCAGGATCGGATCCAGCTGCAGCAGCGGGACAAACGGCGTGATGATCGTCAGATAGACCGGATACACCAGCGAACTGATCACCGTCTTGACGGCAAAGCTTTTCCCCAGAAACAAGGTGCCCAGCACGAACATGCCCAGCACCAGAGCATTGACCATCAGCGTCGGTTCAATATGAAATACCGGCTGCAGCGCGACCGCGATTCCGGCGACGCCGCCTGAAAGAATATTATAAGGTAAGATAAACATCGCGACGGCCAGCGCGAGCATAAAATTGCCGATCAGAACCCAGGGCAGGTCCCGGACCATTTTCTTCATTTCCAAAAGCGATTCCTCCTTCATTGCCATTTCATTATATCATGGTTCTTTCTTTACCGGAAAACTTGGTTTATAATACAGGAAGTCAGAAAGGAGCAGAGGATGAAAAAGAAAAGTTGTTGGCTGCTTGTCGCTTTGATGGTGATTTTTATTTTTTCCAATTCCGCTGCTTCCGCCGGCACGTCCAACGGCATGAGCCTGACGGTCAGCGAATGGATCCGCCCGGTATTGAATACCGTCGGCCTGCATCCGGAAACGGATTTTTTAAACTTCGTGATCCGCAAGCTGGCGCACTTCAGCGAATATGCTTTGTTGGGCTGCCTGATCGCCGCCGCCTACCGGCTTCAGCCCTGGTCGTGGATGAAAAGCAAAGCGGCGCTGCTGCCGTTTTTCATCATCCCGGTTCTGGATGAGAATCTGCAGCGGTTTTCCGCCGGCCGCAGCTGCGAGCTGCGGGATATGCTGATCGACAGCGCGGGCATGGCCGCCGGCATGTTCCTGGCGATCGTCTTGCTCGGAATTGTAGGACATCAGAAAAAACAGGAGGATTAACGGATGAAAGAATGGAATTTGAACGATCTCTACACCGGCTACGACAGCGAAGCCTTCCAACAGGATTTCGCCGCCTTAGACACCCACATCAACGCGATGAACGCGCTGGCGGAAAGCCTCGGTCAGCGCGATCCGCACTCGACGCTGAAAGCAATCATTGAACAGCTGTCCGCCTACCAGACGCTGACCCGCCGGCTGGGCGCATATCTCTCGCTGCGCCAGTCCGCCAACACCGCCGATCAGCAAACCGTTTCCATGAATTCCCGCTTTCAGATCAAGACCAGCCAGTCGGCGCTGGCTTCAACCCGCTTCCAGAAATGGATCGCGGCGCAGGATCTGGACGCGCTGATCCCCGGCGACCCGCTGTTTCAGCAGCATGCCTTCTGGCTGCAGGAAATCCGCAGCCATGCCGCGCATACGTTAAGCGACGAGGTCGAGGACGCGATCGGAAAGATGGAGCTGAACGGTTCCAACGCCTGGGCACAGCTACAGGAATACATGACCTCGACGGTCGCCGTCACGATGGACGGTCAGGATTATACGTTATCCTCGATCCGCAACCTCGCTTACAGCACCGATCCAACCGTTCGTAAAAAAGCCTATGAAGCGGAATTAAAAGCCTATGATAAAATCAAGGACGCCGTCTGCTTCGCGCTGAATTCGATCAAGGGCGAAGCGAACACCGTCAGCGAGCTGCGTCACTTCGATTCCGTCCTGGACATGACGCTGTTCAATTCCCGCATGCGGAAAGAAACGCTGGACGCAATGTTCACGGCGATTGACGAAGCGCTGCCGCGCTTCCACGCTTATCTGCGTCACAAAGCGGAGCTGCTCGGCTATACCGACGGCCTGCCGTTTTACGAACTGTTCGCTTTGATGGGCAAGAGCACCCGCACTTTCACTACCGATGAAGCGAAAGCCTATCTGATCCAGAACTTCACGCCGTTCTCCAAGGACGTCGCCGGGATCATCGAGCGTGCCTTCGACGAGGAATGGATCGATTTCTTCCCGCGCAAGGGCAAGGTCGGCGGTGCTTTCTGCTGCAACCTGCCGATGCTGAAGCAGAGCCGCGTGCTGACCAACTTTGACGGTTCGCTCAGCGACGTCGTCACCTTAGCGCACGAGCTGGGCCACGCCTATCACGGCCACCGGATTGAAAACCACAGTCCGCTGAACACCCGCTATTCGATGCCGGTTGCGGAAACCGCCTCAACCTTTAACGAAACGGTCATCATGAACGCCGCGATCCGCGACGCCGCCAGCGACGAGGAAAAGATGATGTTGATCGAAAGCACGCTGCAGGACGTTACGCAGGTCATCTGTGATATCTACTCCCGCTATCTGTTCGAAACCGAGGTCGTGGAAAAGCGCAAAGACGGCTTCCTGTTCAGCGACGATCTGGAAGACATCATGCTGCGGGCGCAGAAGAAAGCCTACGGCACGGGTCTCGATCACAACCAGCTGCATCCGTATATGTGGATCTGCAAGAGTCACTATTACGACGCCGGCTTAAACTTCTACAATTTCCCATACGCCTTCGGCTGCCTGTTTGCCAAGGGTCTGTACGCGCAGTATCAGAAGGAAGGCCCGGCCTTTGTCGATAAGTACAACCGCCTGTTGGAAGCGACGACCGTCAGCAGCGTCGAGGACGTGGCGGCGATGGCAGGCATCGACATCACCCTGCCGGATTTCTGGCGCGATTCCCTGGCGATTGTGGAAACCATGATCGACGAATTCATCGCCCTGTCCGCCAAGTAACATCGAATTCGCAGCGTTTCTCACTGAATGAAGCGGAACTCCGCTGCAATCCTTTTTAACAAGAAAATCCGTTCCTTTTCCCAATGTAGATTGGGCAAGAAACGGATTTTTCTTTTTAACTTCATATTCTGACGAATGCCTATACATCTTCAAACCGGATTGAAGCCAGATTTCCTGGATCAGTCTTTAATGAAAAAGATTCATGCGGCGGCCCGGTTGATCCCTTTGATCAGCACCTGCGTCCCTGCTTCCCGTCTTAACGTTTCCCAATCCAGTTCCTGTCCGCCCAGATAGTCAACGAGATCCGGATCCAGTTCTTCCAACAATAAGATTCCCAAATTCATCAACGACGCGATCAACGTCCGCAGTTTCAGCCGGCGGACTTTTCCCACGCACTCCATCCCGTTGAAATCCCGGACACACCGTGTCCGCCACTTCTTCCGCCCTCGGTGCCATTCCAGGCAGAACCAGCCGCGTTCTAACCTGGACAGAACGATATACGTTTCATCCTCCCGCTTCACGATGTAACCCGGCACCCATTTAAACGCCAACGCCTTCCCCTGTTCCACGCAATAATCCACATACGCGATTTCATGATCGGCGGCGCGCTGGACTAATTCCAGCCGCGTTTTCCCCTGGAAGACAACCGGATGGGCAAAGTCGGCGAAATAACCGCGGTGACCGCAGAAAAACAGATTCCATCCCGCATCCTCCATGTATGCGCGGTATTGGTGATAAAGCCGGATTAACCGCAGTCTTCCGGGAATAAACTCCTGCATATACCAGAGCGTGTGATCGATTTCCAGGATATCCCCCTTTTCCCAAAGCAGCCCCACGGAAAGATAGGGATGATAAATATGATCCAGCTGAGAAATCAATACAAGATGCTTCTGAATCCGGCGCAGATCCAGCCATTCCACGGGAATCGGTTTACTTTGCAGCAAGTCAGCGTTCAGCGTCACATTATGCTTTAAGTCGATATAAGTTTGTTTCGTCAGCGGATGATCCTTGGCCAGCGTCACCGTCTGATATTCCCGCAGCCCGGAATACGGACTGGACGAACAAGCCTTCGCGGTCAGCTCGGTTTCCGTCTTCGCCAGAATCAGATAGGGACGGATCTGATGTGCCGGCTCCACCTTTGCCAGTTCCTCTTCCGGCAGCGGCATCCGCGCCCAGACCAAAAAACCCGGTTCGCATTGTTCAAACCAGGCCCGGCGTTTCTCTGTTGATAACGCTTGATCTGTTTTCTCCGGCGGTGCGGCGAATAAACGCCGGATCCATTCCCAAAATTTTTTCAACATGATCCTTGTCTTCCATTCCAATGTTATTCTTTAAGTCATGACAATCATCTTCAACGTTTTTTCTTACTTCTTGAGTACCGGCTCTGATGTTCCCGATTTTATGATTTTTTCTGCTTTGAACCGGTCATTGCTGAGAAATTCCTTATTTTTATTTTAACAGATTTTTTTATTCAGCGTCCGGCAAAGTGGGTAAACCTTCGCCGTCTTTCACAGAAAAGTCAGGTCTGATCCGCAAGGCTTTCCAGAATGTTTTATTCCCGCATCAGCTCTGCCAGCGAGCTTAAGCCTGCCAGTTCAATCAGATGTTCGATATCGAGGGTGTCAAGCAACGAATAAACGCCCTGTTCGATCATGCTGAAATCCTCCGGGCTGAAATAAGAGCGGCTGCAGAGATCGTCAAAGCGAATTCCTTTTTCATCGCACCGCTGCTTGAATTTCAGGCAAATCGCCCTCGCTGCCGCATTCTTTTCCTGTTGACCGGCTTTTACTTCCAATATCTTTTCGACCCTCTCCAAACGGCTTGTCAGCTCCGCAAACTCCGCCGCTTCCGGCCGGTTTCTCCGCTTGAGCCAGGCGCTTTTCCGGATCAGAAGCTGCCGCTTCCTCCGGATGTCAGCCAAAACGTAATTCAATAAATTCAAATCACTGATTTCATCCAGTGCTTTCACCAAATCTGCGCATTGCCGGGAATTCAGCTCTTGAGCAAGCTTGACCGGCATCGTCTTTTTTTCTTTTTGCGTCATTGTTTATCCTCTTTGATTATCAGAACGAAACAACCGGATGGCTTTCCAGCGTTTCCTGTGATATAGTTCTTTTGAGTTAATTTTATCACAGTTTCCATCACGCTTCCATCCTTATTTCAGTTTGTCCCTGCCTCTTACGGTATTTTCTTCCCTGCTGCTTTCTTTTTTTGAATATCAGCCAGCACCCTTGTTCAGATTATAAGATGGGTGTCTTATATGATACCTATAAATTATATCGCTTTCACGATAAAATGCAAAGGTGCGAAGGGGTGTTCCGACGATGATCATTTACGACAGATTGTGGAAAACATTAGCCGAAAGAGGTGTGTCCTGTTACAAGCTGACCAAGGTTTACGGCATCAGTAAATCCCAGTTTGTCCGAATGAAAAAGAACGCCGTTGTTAAAACGACGACGGTGGATCTCTTATGTCAGGCGCTGGGCTGCCGGGTTGAGGATATCATGGAATACATCCCGGATCCGCCGGCGGATGACGACCGGGAAAACTAAGGAATATAAACTAGGCAGGTAAACGGCTGGAAACGCGGGCAAAAGCGCCGCTCTCCCGGCCGTTTTTTTCTTTATTCAGCTGTTTTCTTGGCATGGTCTTCCTTACCGGTTCGGAAGATCCGCCGATGGAACGTTCGATCTTTGCGGGAATGCAAAAATAAAAGGAATACTGGAAATCCGCCCGGGAATAGACTACAGTAAAGATAGAAAAGAAAGGCGGGATCGTTCATGATTGAACTGGCACAGCTGGCCCGGTATCAGGAAAACAACCGGCTGGAAGCGAAACGGGCACAGGGCGGACTGCCGCACAGTCTGTGGGAAACATATTCCGCTTTCGCCAACACCGTCGGCGGAGTGCTGCTTTTGGGCGTGATCGAAACGGCGGACAAACATTTTCAGGCCGTGCCGCTGCCGGATCCGCAAACGCTGTGCGACCAGTTCTGGCAGATTGCCGCCAACCCAGAGCTGGTCAGCGTCAATTTGCTTCAGCGTGATCAGGTTCAGATTGTCACCGCCCAGAATCATCCGATTGTCCTGATCGAAGTCCCGCGCGCGCTGGCTTGTCAGAAACCGGTGTTTCTGGGCTCGTCGCCCTTTTCCGGAACCTACCGGCGAGGTGGGGAAGGCGATTACCGGTGTCAGATCAGCGAGGTTCAGATCATGATGCGAAACCGGTTCCGGGAGCTGCCGGATGGGGCGCCGGTTATTTCCGCCACGCTGGACGATCTCAAACCGGCTTCCATTCACGCCTACCGTCAAAGCTTCCTGCGGGCGAATCCCGGTTCGGTCTGGAATGCGATAGCTGAGTTAAGCTTTCTGCTTCAGATCAATGCGGTTTATTTCGCAATGGACGGCAGTCTGCATCCAACCTCAGCCGGCTTGTTGATGTTCGGCCGGGAAGAAGCCTTGACCCGCGTTTTTCCCGGTCTTGAGCTAAGCAATCATCTGGAAACTGACCGGCGTGAAGAAAATGCCTGCGACTTTTATTTTTCCGCCCGCCGGCAGCTGCAAAGTCAACACCCGCAGGAGGTCGCCTGGGCGATCAACGAAGCGTTAGTCAACGCGCTGGCGCATGCCGACTATCAGGATCATCCGCAGATTGAAATCCGCGCCAATCCGCAGGAGGTTCAGGTCGTCAACCGCGGTCAGCTGAACCGCCGGGCTCTGCCGGCCAACCCCGTTCTCTATCAGATGTTTCATTTAATCAAAGCGGCGGACGGCCGCGGAACCGGACTTTTGCGGATCGAAGCGATCTGGAAGCAGAAAGGCTGGTCCGCGCCCGAGCTGACCGCTGAGCCTCAGCGCGGCGAAGTGTTGTTCCGGCTGCCGGTTTCCCGCAAGATTCAGAAACGTCAGACGCTGCAGCAGCGCGTGCTGGATCTGATCACGACAAAGATTGAGATCTCCGCGGATCAGCTTGAGACCCAGCTCAAACTGACAAAAGACCAAACCGAAACGCTCCTGCAGCAGTTGTTGGAACAGGATCTGATCGAACTGGATCCCGCCGGGCGCTACCGTCTAAAAGCCTGATCATCCAACTCACGTTGTAGAAAACGAGTCCTCTCTTTACGGGAAGACTCGTTTTTTTCATTTTTTCATCACTGCGCTTCATTCAGGTCAAAGTGAGCTTCACTCTGAAACAGGAATGGCCGTACACGATAACCGCCGTCCGGTTTCCGGATCAAAAAAGTGCAGCGCAGACGCGTCCGCGCTCAGAACGACCCGGTCGCCGATCTGACTGTTCACGCCTTCCGGCAGACTGAACTCCACCGGACTTCCGCCCAGCCTGCCCGAACCAAAGCGCTGTGCCCCGGTCCAGTGGAATCGTTCGATCACCACTTCCCCCATCAGCGCTGCTTCCTCAGACCCCGAAGCAGAGTTCAGCCTCCTGGCCCGCAGCTGTTGGGGACGCACGCCGATCACCACAGTGTCCGCGCCGTCCGGCCAGACTATTTGCGAAGGCTGAAAGATCGATTGAGGAGCAGCGCTGCGGACTGTCCACAGATTGATCGGACGCTCGCCGATAAACTGCGCCGCAAACAGCGTGGCGGGCTGAGCGACGATCCGCTGCGGGATATCGTTCTGTTCGATCCGGCCCTGATTCATCACGACTAGCCGGTCCGCGAGGTTCAGCGCCTCGCTTTGATCATGCGTCACCAACAGCGTCGTCTGTCCGCGCTGCCGGCATAACCGCAGAATTTCATCCTGCAGCTGTAAGCGCAGCTGCCGGTCCAATGAGCTGAGCGGCTCGTCCATCAACAGCACCGCCGCTTCCTTAAGCAGCGCCCGGCCCAGCGCAACCCGCTGCCGCTGGCCGCCGGAAAGCGTGCGGGCCTTGCGCTCAAGCAAATCTTCCAGCTGCAGCTGCCGGGCGATCGCTTCGATCTGCGAGCGGTGAGTGCGGCGGTCAAGGTTCTTCTTCGCCAGGCCGAACGCCAGATTCTCCGCGACGCTCAGCCACGGAAACAACGCGCTGGATTGAAACATCATCGCCGCATCCCGATCCTGCGGACGCTGTCCGTCAACCGCCTGCCCCCGGATCCGGATTGTTCCCTGATCCGGCTTTTCCAAACCCGCGATCATCCGCAGCGTCGTCGTTTTCCCGCAGCCGGAAGGTCCGACCAGCACGCCCAGCTCACCGGCTTTCAGCGTCAGGCTGACCTGATCCACCGCCTGCACGCCGCCGGGATACTGCTTGGAGATTGCGGTTAGTTCCAACATGTTGTTCATCAGGAATCCTCCCGCCGCAGCCAGACCCGCGCTTCATACGGCCGCAGCGCCCCGGCAAAACCGGGATCGGAATAATTATCAAAGACGCATTCGCCCCGCTCCTCCGGCAAGGAAAACGGAATTGTTTCCCCGCGGAAGTTGCACACAACCCAGGCTTCTTCCGTGGCGGTGAACCGGCGGTACATAAACAAATCCGGATGCTCCGGCTCAATCCACTCCATCCCGCCGTACACAAACAGCCGCTTGCCCACCTCGCTTAAGCGCAGCTGGATTAACCGCCGCGTCAGATTCAGCACAGAATAGGGATCGGCCTGCTGGGCGGCGACGTTGATTTCCTGATAATTGCCGATCACTTTCTCCGCGGGTTCGACCGTGGAAAACCCGGCATACGCCTCCGCGCTCCACTGCATCGGCGTGCGCGCGTTGACCCGCGAGGTTCGCCGTTCATATTCCAGGATCTGTTCCTCGCTCAACCGGGAGCGGGCTTCTATTACGTAATTGGCGACCCACACGTCGTGGAAATCCTCCAGACTTGAATAATCGACGTTAGTCATGCCGATCTCCTCGCCGTTGTAAAGAAACGGCGTCCCCTTCATCAACAACAGCGCCGCTTCCAGCATCGAAGCCGACTCGCGGTGATAGCGGATCGGATCGCCGTACTGGCTGACTACCCGCGGCAGGTCGTGATTCATCCAGTAAACCGCCGGCCAGGCCCGTTCCCCCAGCCCGTCGTACCAGCGCGCGAACACCTGTTTCAGCTGGCGGACGTCGACGTGCCGGTCCGCCTCGGTGATGATTTCCTTGCCTTCCAAACCGTTGCACCAGCAGTGATCAAACGTAAACACCATGTTGAAGGCTCCGGTTTCCTTGTCGGCGTAATTCAGCGCCATCTGCGGACTCGCACCGCCGCCGACCTCGCCGATTGTCAGACAGTCCCGGCCCGCCAAAACCGTCTGCTTAAACTCCCGCAGGTAATCGAACAACGCCGGCAGATTGGAGAACTTCGACCAGTCCGCAGCCAGCCCCTGCGCGTTCACCGGCAGTTCGCTGTCCTGAAATTCAGGATCGCGGGCTAAATGCGCTACTGCGTCGACGCGGAAACCGTCGATTCCCATGTCCAGCCATTGCCGCGCGACCGCCTCCATGCGCTGCCGCAGGATCGGATTCGCCCAGTTCAGATCCGGCATTTTCCGTGAAAAGATCTTCATGTAATACTGGCCTGCCTGCTCGTCATAGGCCCAGGCGGAATCAGCGAAGAAACTCGCCCAGTTGGTTGGCGGCTGAGGACGTCCTGCGGCGTCATAGCGCGGATCTTTCCAAATATAGAAAGCATGTTCCGGGCTGTCCGGATGCGCGCGGGCCTCAATAAACCACGGATGTTCGTCCGAGGTGTGGTTTAAAATCAGGTCCAGAATAATCCGCAGACCCCGCCGGTGCGCCTGAGTGATCAGCTCCCGCACGTCCGCCAGGGTTCCGAACATCGGGTTGACGTCCAGAAAATCGCTGACGTCATAGCCGTTATCATCCATCGGCGACGCGTAAAACGGACCAATCCACAACAACGTCACGCCCAATGCCTTTAGATAATCCAGCTTGGCGATGATGCCGCACAGATCGCCGATCCCGTCATGATTGCTGTCATAAAACGTCTTCGGCAGAATCTGATAGCCGACCGCTTCCTTCCACCACGTTTTTTCCATCCCGCTCCTCCTTCGCGCTGATCCCGCTGTTTTCTCTTCGTTTTACCCCTTTGGATCCGCCGGGATCTGGATCCTGTCCTGCAAGTTCTTTTTTAATTATAAAAATAATTCCCGCCAACTTCAAGAAAACCCGGTTTTTCCTTGCGGAAATTCCAGTTGGGGCGCTACAATAAAAAGGTTGAGGAGTGAATTCATGAAAAATCAATCATTTGAAAGAGAAAACGCCCGCCTGCTTCAGCAGCTGAGCACTGTCTGCAAGACGATGGAGAACAACGAGATCCAGAACGGACAGCTTGTATTTGAACGCTGGGATCTGCGGGTATCCGCCCGCGTCGATGCCCTGGACGAGCGGGTTATGGCCGTCTGTACGTTTACGATCGAATGCCCGCGGTTTGATGAACCGGTCGTGGAATGCTGCGCGGGAGCGGGACAGGATCCGGATCAGGCGATCGGCGCGGCGGCCGCCAGCTTTTTGTTCGGCATGATGGCAGCGGTGATTACCCTGATGCGGGGAGAATCCGTCCTGCAGCTGACCAGCGAGTTCGGCGGGAAAGAACGGAAATGGAACTGCATCCAGAGTGAAATCGTCGGCATGGGGCAGCCGCTGTCCGGTGATCACCGGCTGGATTTCTGGAATGCCTTGAAAAGCCAGCTGCCGCGGGTGCTCGGCAGCCGGAAGATCACGTTCATCAAGATCTATGGCGCGCGTCAGGCCGACGGCAGCGTCACGGCGGAATGCCGCGTCAACGACGTTGTCTGCCGGTTTTTAAGCGAAGCGCTGGCCCGGATTGTGGAAAAGTGGGACAATACACAGTTTGTTTCCCGCAAGCAAATCTTTATTTTAGAACAGGATCCTGAGCATTCTGCCGTTTTCCCTTATACCAAGGATCAGATCACGGAAGCGACTGCCAAAGCAATGCGGCTGTTTCAGGCCTGCGACACGGCTGAGAAGCTGGGACGCTATGTGGAAATCCTGAGTAAAGATCTCAACGACGCCTCCCTGGCCGAGCTGTTCCGGTTCTTTCTGCCGGAAATCTGCGCGGAAAACGCCTTTTCTGAATTGATCGTCGACGAACAGCTGACGCTGTATTGCAAAAATCAGACGATTCCCGTCACACTTTTCCAGCTAACCGCCTACGCCTGGATGAAGGAAGCGGTCTACGCGGGGTTTGGCAGTGAGGAATTTGACAACGATCTGTTCCGGCAGCTGATCGGACTCAGCTCGCTGTATGCCCTGGTCTGTCAGCTGAAGCAGGATGGAGCAGACCTGAACGGCCGGACTGCCACCCTGCAGTTCCACGCCTCTGATGCCTTTCAGCTGTTTTAAATCCCCCGTTAGCCCGTCCGCGATCCGACGGGCTTTTTTTGTCTAAAAACATCCGTTTTAATTTTCATATTCTCTCTACAATTCTTTATTCAATTAATTTCCTGATTTCTTTATTTTTCATGATATTCATGTGGATCACACTTTATCCATTTTCCAACAATTAATTCAATTAATTTTTACCTTTATTTTAACAAAAGGATTTTTCAATACAAATTAGAAAAATAATTATTGCATTTATAAAATTACACAGTTGTTTTAAATCAACAGACCATCTATTTGACAGTCCAATTAAACCGCAGATTGTAATGTTTTAAAAAAGTAACATAAAAATGGAGAAAAGAAGAAAAAAATCGAATAGAAAAGCGGAATTTATTCATCCAGTTTATTACCTTTTTGTTCAATTCCCGCTACAATATTCGCGAAGGAAGTGAATAGTTATGAATGATGTCAATTATGTTCTCTTAGGCCGACGTATCCGGATTCTCCGCAAGTACCGGAAGCTGACCCAGGAACAGCTGGCTGAGGTGGTCGGCCTATCCATCCAGCATCTCAGCAATGCGGAAAATGCCCGCACCAAGCTTGGATTTCCAAAAATCAAAAGCATTGCCGACTCTTTGGATGTTTCATTAGATGAACTGGCGGGTGACGGGATGAAGCATAGACAAATCCGACCTGAAATTGCCGCGCTCTTCCGCGAATAAGGGCACGGCGTTCTTCGCTCTGATCCCTTGGTTCATCGGGAATCTCCACCCCCGATCCTGCGCCTCCCTCTGTCTCCTAAGTCCTGCAATCTCCCGTCATAAGAAAACGGCTCCCTGCGAAGCCGTTTTCTTCTTAATATCGGGTGATATCGCGGAAAGAAATCAGCGCGATATCCTTTTCCGCAAACCAGGCCTTCACTTCCGGGGCCGTCGCCGCTTCCAGATCTTTGATCCGCACGTCGGTAAACGAGGACATCCGGTAAATTTCACGGTCAAGATAGCCGGGATGCAGCGTCACCAGCGACAGCGGCAGCTCCGCGATCCCGCCGAGATCTTCGGTAAAATACGCCGCCGGCGCTACTCCCTGATCATGAAACGGATAGATTGAAGCGGCCCGCTGCGGCCGTTCCGTCAGCCGATGATCGCAGTTTTCCAGGTAAGACAGATGCGGCAGATCGTACCGCTTTGCCAACAGCGCCATCGCTTCCAGCAGATGCGGTGAACGGACTGCGTGACCTTCCAGATATTCCGGACGGCGGCCCGTCAGCGCGATAAACCTGCGGATCTGCGCCTCCACCTCCGCGACCGCCTGATCCAGATCGGGAATTGGATCCCGGCCCGCGGCCAGTTCTGCCCGGTACATTTTAGAGCTGTGGAAAACGCCCTGCTCGTCGATCAGGTCCGGAATCAATACCGGATCGGCAGCCGGCTTTCCGACGACGATGTTGATATGCAGCCCCAGGCATAAGCCCTCGGCTTCGCGCAGCCAGCCCAAAGCGGCCGGCGCCGCCGGCATGTTGACCATCACGCCGGTACTGCGTACAATCCCTTCGCGGTACGCTTTTAAAATTCCCAGACTGATCGCTTCGGTAAACCCGTAATCGTCAGCCTTCACAAGACAACGTTTCATACGCGTCATCCCCGTTTAAGCGATCTTGCGCTTCATCGCTTCCAGATTGAACACCGAAGTGTCCTTTTCACGGTCATAAACAATCCGGCCTTCGACCATCGTCAGCACGCATTCATAGTCGTCGCTGATGACCGCCAGATCGGCGTTCTTGCCCTCCGCCAGCGAGCCTGTGACCTGATCGATCTTCAGGAAGCGGGCAGGATTGAGCGACGCCATCTGCACCGCGTCCTCCAGCGATACGCCGACGATGTTAACCAGCTGTCCGATATTATACAGCACCCACTTGCCACTGCCGCAGATCCGGCCGTGCAGATCAAGAATCAATCCCTTTTCATCGGCGATCATCTCTTTGTTATAGCGCATGTAATGTCCCGTCGGCAGACCGGCGATATAATTGGAATCCGAAATCAGGCAGAACTTCTCGACCGGCTGCATCCGCAGGCAGATCTGAATCATTTCCTTGCAGACATGATTCAGGTCGGTGATCAGCTCGTAGCGCAGATTGTCTTCCAACAAATACTGGCCCAGCGCCCCGACGTTGCGGTGATGGATGCCGCGCATCCCGTTGCCCAGGTGCGTGACGATATCCAGGCCGACCTCGTCCATTGCTTTGCGAATATCCTCGGCATAGGCTTTCGTATGCGCGGACGCGACCAGAATTCCCTCTTGATGAAGCAGGCGGATGACGTCGTAGGCCTTCGGCAGCTCCGGCGCGATCGCCATCATGACCATCTTTCCTTTGGCCTTGTCGATCAAGCGCCGGGCTTCCGCGACGTCCGGCAGCGGATAATCCTCACCAACCGTATTCTCGCCGCCGCGCGCCCAGAACGGGCCTTCAGAATGCACGCCGTAAATCCGCGCGCCGTCCAGCGGCTGTCCGGTACAGTCGGCGATGGCTTCAAACGCTTCTTCCTTGGCGGTCGGCAGCACGCCGGTCACCCCGACCGACGCGACGGCCTTGGCAAACCCCTTCACGTCTTTCTCCTTCGCCGGATCGGTCATCGACCAGCCGCCGAAGCCGTGGTTATGAATGTCAATGATGCCCGGGATAATCCGCTGATCTTTAAAATCAAGATCTGCCGGCCCCGCCGCCGGGCCGATCCGCACGATCTTACCGTCTTCAATCTCGATGACACCGTCAACGATGCCCTGCTCCGTGACGATCCGGCGCGAACGCAGTACGGTCCTCATGCGTTTTCCTCAATCCGCATCTCGCGGTAGAATTCCGGGTTAAACAGATCGGTATCAGTCTGGCAGTCATACACCTTGCGGCCGCGCACATACGTGGCCACTGCCTGGTAATCGTCGGTGATGACGACGCAGTCAGCGTCCTTGCCAACCTCCAGTGATCCCTTGCGGTCAGCCAGTCCATACTTCTTCGCCGGGTTGAGCGAAGCCATGCGGCTGACCATGCTCATCGGCATGCCCAGCTTTTCCACCAGGTTGCCGATGCCGTAAAGCACCGGCTTGGAGCTGCCGCATAGCCGGCCGGTATCGCTCAGACAGAAGCCCTCCGGCGTAATCGAAATGATCATGCCCGGATGCCAGCCCTTGTACTGCCCAATCGGCGCTCCGGCCATGCCGGAACAATCGGAGATCATCATAAACCGCGACGGATCCTTCAGCTTGAAGTACAGCTTCAGCATTTCCAGACTGATATGCAGCCCGTCGCAGATGACTTCACACTCGACGTTCTCATTATTTAAGGCTGCGCCCAGACCGCCGATATCACGATGATGCAGCCCGGTCATGACGTTGCCGGTATGCGTCGCGACGCTGAGACCCCGGGCATACGCCGCCATCGCTTCGTTATACGTGCAGTCGCTGTGAGCGTAGGCCAGCGTCACGCCCTCGGACAGGAAATAGTCGATGATCGGATCGATGCCCGGAATTTCCGGAGCCAGCGCGACCAGCTTCAATTTGCCCTGACCGTCGGCGACCATCTGCTTCGCCGTGGCCAGCGATACCTCCGGCCAGCCGGTGCGGATTCCTTTCTCCCCGACCCGGTTCAGCCATGGACCTTCGCTGTGGATACCGACGATGTCCGCGCCTTCGTTGTCCTCGTCCGCCACTTCGCTGACGCTGCGGATCATGGAAACTGCGCAGGTTGGGAAAATGCTGGTGACACCCTGGGAACCCAAAGCCTTCAGATAATGCCGGACGATCGGTTTCTGCACCTGCGGATCCGCGCTGACCTGTCCGGATAAGCCGTAGCCGTGCGTGCCGTGATTGTGGGTGTCGAAGATGCCCGGGATAATCCGCTGACTGCCGTAATCCACCGCTTCGGCCAGAAGCTGCGGATCCTGCGTGAAGCCGGTAAGCTTGCCTGCTTCGATGATCATTGCGCCGGACTGCCACTGTCCGTTCCAGAGGATACGTTCGCTTTTTAAGATGGTTTTCATTATGTCTCCTTTATTATGATTTATTTTTTATCAAGCTTTGATTAAATGGAAGAAGAAAACACAAAGGGCTGCGCTGGCAGCCCTTCCTTCTTTCCTTAGAAGATTCCGAAGAACGCCAGCGCTACGCTGAGAACGAGAATTCCCAGAACCAGCGTCACCGGACGTACGCCCTTTTTAATTAACGCAACCAGGCCGAAGACCAGCGCGACTGACAGGATCCCCGGCATGATCGAGTTGACGACGTCGAGGACGACAACCGAGGTCTGACCGACCTGAATCGTCCAGGCCAGCTTGACGTTCACCATCGAAGCGACCATTGCGCCGACCATGCTTAAGCCCAGGATGGCCGCCGATTTAGTCAGCGACGTCATTAACCCGGAGGAGAAGATCGAGTCGATGAACGAAGTGCCCATCGTATAGCCGATTTTCAACAGATACCAACGCGCGACGACCTGCGAACCGCCGTAAAGCAGCACGAAGATCAGCACACCCAGCAGATTGCCTTCGGCGCATAAGCCGATGCCGATACCCGCGGCGATGACGCGCACGCAGTTGAAGAAGAACGCGTCGCCGATCCCGGCGGTCGGCCCCATCAGCGCGACCTTGATGTTTTCAATCGTATCGTCGTCAACGCTGCCCTTGGTCACCTTTTCCCGTTCCAGCGCATAGGCCAGACCGGCGATGAAGCTGAACAGAACGGCGTGAGTGTTGAAGAAGTTATTATGCCGGACCAGCGCCTGCTTGCGCTCTTCCGGATCGCTGTAAAGCTCCTCGATCGCCGGAGCCATCGTGCAGGTGAAGGCGTTGCCTTCCATCTTAACCATATTGAAGCCGCAGAACACCAGTCCGGAATTCCAGAACATGGATTTCAGCGTTTTCTTTTCCTGTGTGGACAATTCCATTTTCGCCATTAGAAGAAATCCTCCTCGTTATTCCCGTTCGCGCTGGCCGCAGCGGCGTTGGCCGTCTTGGCGTCCAGCAGCTTTTTATCGTTGTAGAAGTACATAATCGCGACGACCGCCATGATGATCGCGATCGGCAGCTGGCCTAAGCCCAGATATTTTGACAGAACGAAGCCGACGAAGAAGAACCCGCCGATTTCCTTGTCCCAGATCATCGACGTCAGAATGGCGAAGCCGACGCCCGTCATCATGCCCGATGCCGCCGACAGGCCGCTCATGACCCACGCCGGCAGGTTGCCGATCACGCTCTGCAAGCCCTCGACCCCAAAGGCGACGGCCAGAAACAGAATGATCGTCTGCGGCAGACGGTCGACGAACAAACCGCACAAAATGGTCTGAATGCGGAAGCTCTTCATGTTGCCGGTTCCCGCCAGATGTTCCCAATACGGTGCTAAGGAAGCCAGCACCGGTTTATACATTTCCCCGACGGTTGCCATCAGCGTGCCGATCGGCATCGCCAGCGCCAGGCCGGTTTCCGTATCAACGCCGGTCAGAATCGTCATCGCTACGGCAATGATCGAAGCCGAACACGCATCCGCCGGCACCGAACCGCCGATTGCGGAAATCCCCATGAAAATCGCTTCCAGCGAAGCCCCCATGACTACGCCGGTCGTCAGATCGCCTAAAACCAAGCCGGTAATCGCCGCCGTCACGATCGGACGGGCGAAGGTCTGCCACGACATCACGCGGTCGACGCCGTTGACGATCAGCCATGCAAGCATGACTAATAACGCACTTTGAATCATCCTTTTTTCCTCCTCTTATTTAAACAGGTTGGTAATATCCTCGGCCGGCTCCTCCGGAGTCGTCTGATAGATACATTTCAAGCCGGTCGCGATCAGATGCTTGAAGCTCTCCACTTCCACCTCGTCGCAATAGATGTTGTTGCCATAACGCTTGCGCGGCATGCCCGGTTTTTCCGGAGCGATCCGGCCGTAGTTGCCGATGTTGATGTACGGGATGCCGCTGACAGCCGCGACAACGCGCTCGGCATCCTCGGGACTGTTGACCAGCATCAGGATTTTCATACTCTCGCAGCGCGGGTCGTTCAACAGAGCGATCGCGTCGTCCACGCCGCGGATCGCGGTTTTGATGCCGGCCGGCGCGGCCATTTTCAAGCTTTTCTGAATAATCGGACTGTTGGCGGCGGCATCGTTGCCGACGACGATGTGATCGACGCCGGTGTGCCGCGACCATTTGATCGCGATCTGGCCGTGAATCAGCCGCTCGTCGATCCGGAACATTTTGATCATGGAACTCCTCCTCTTTTCCGGGAAAGAACGGTTGGCCTGTCCCCGGACGTATGAACTGCAGAGCAGCGGATTCCAAGCGAGCCAAGCCTGACATTCCGCTGCGAAGATAAGCGCGCGTTTATCTTTACAATTGGATTATAAGCGCTTTCAGAATGAATTACCTCATGGAAAAACAGGACAAAAAAAGGGCAATGTTCATCATTTGCCCTTAGTCAGAGGTAATTTTTTGCGCCGTTTTTATTTTTTACACTTCAAACATCCCGCCGCCGGCCTGCAGACAGCGCTTCACCGCGTCGATCAACAGACTTAAATCCTGTTTTTCCAACAAAGCTTCGATGTTTTCCTGATCGACCGCCAGCTGGTGCGCGGCCTGATCGAGAAACCGTAAGCTTTGCAAACCCGCGGCGAAATCGGCGGTGATGTAAATCAGATACCGGATCTCTTTCTTTTCCCACACGCCCGGTTTGCTTAACCGATAGATCTCAAAGCTGTTGCGGCGGGTGTACTGGCGGCTCTGGACGATGATCACGGTCTGGTGCACCACGCGGAAATCGCGCACCCGCGTCAGTTCTTCCTCCATTTTCTGCACGGCGTAGTAATCGCGGCCGTTTTTGTAGCTGATCAGATGGATGAAGGCTTCCTTGCCGTCATATTCAAATTCCGGATAAAAGCTGGCGGCATCCCAGCCGAACTGATCGAGCAGCGGCTGCAGCTGATAGCCGTCCATGATTACCGTATTGAAAAACTGATTGAATTCACGCGCTTCCGGGATCTGGTTGATCACCATGTAGGGAATGGTATAGCGGTAACTATAAGATGGAAAGTTCAGCAGCAGGCAGTCATATTGACTTTGATCGAGCCCTCGCACCTCATAGAATTCATAAATGTCGACCGTTTCAAACCAGCGCTTCCGGAACCGGCGCAGCAGGCGGCTGCGGATAATCTCCGAGGCCATCCGGCCGTTGCGGCTGCAGATCAGAACGCGGCGTTTCTTATACGGATAAGGCACGGTGTCGATCAGCGTGAAAAAGCGCACCGCAAGCATGTTGACCTCCATATCGGTGATCGGCACGGACAGATGACTTTCCAGAATCTGCGCGGCGCTGACCGCCAGTGCTTCGCAAACGGGAGAGTAGCGGATGCCGTTGTTGTCGACATGCGAGCCGAGGATGGAATAGCGGAAGTTGAGCGAATCGCAGAACAACAGCGGGATCAGGCCCGGGATCATCACGCGGCCGTAATCCGGCAGCGCCGCGAGATCCACGCCCCAGCTTGTTTTCAAGCCTTGCGCGATCTTCCCCGCCAGCTCGCAGGCCAGCTGATAACAGCCGGGATACCGCTGGGGCAGCTGCGGATGATCGATCGGATCGTTCCAGCAGAGCAGGATCTCCGCGATCGCCAGCACCTCCTCCTCAGGCAGCTCAAAGCCCGGGTAAACATCCTGCAGCGCGGCGATGATGTCCGCCGCGATCCGTGCCTCATCGAAGGTGCGCACATAGGTCATCTTCGCTTCGTTCCTCGTTACGGCAAATCCAGCCTTGATGCGGTTGCGCGCCAGCACCAGATACCAGGCAATGCGGTTGGTGTAGGTGTCGCTGATCGCGATCCCGCTCTCCCGCAGCACGCGCAGGAAAATATGCCGGATCTCGTTGCGTTCCTCCTCATCCACGTCAAAATACTGCACGTATTCATCGTAATTCAAAAACGAAACCGCTTTATAATAATGGATCTCATACAGTTCAAGCATGCACAGCCGGCGTTGAAATTCCTCGCCGGTGACCTTGACGCCGTACTTCGGCCGGGACTGCAGCGTCAGCCCGAACGCTTCCAGACATTGGCGGACTTCCCGCAGCTGTGCCTGCAGCGTGCGCCGCGACAAGAACAGCTGGTCGGAAATCGCGTCGAAGGTCAGATAGCGGGGCGCGACGATCAGCCGGCGGACGATGTCATTGGTGCGGCCGACAATTTCACTTTTGGTGTAGTTCATCGTGCTGAAACGGATCTGAAGCTGTTCACGGACCGGATCGTACACCGCAGGATCCAGAACCTGAAGCAAATAGCCCTTGCCTTTACGGGTCAGAATTTCAACGCCGCTAGCCTGCGCCAGCTCGCGCAGCTCCGTCATATCATTTTTCACCGTGCGTTCGCTGACGCCGGCCATCGCCGCCAGCTGCCTGGCCTGCAGCGGCTGATCGCTGTTATCCAGCAGATAAAGCATTAATAACAGCCGGTTCTTCACCACCGCCATAAAATTGATTCCCCTTTCGTTTCAAAACGCGCCGCCGCTCAGCCTTCCAACGTCTGCGGAGCGCAGGCTGCTTCCCGCTGTTTGACCGTCATTTCATGCAGCACGCTGAGCTGCAGCGGAATCGCCAGCACAAAGCTGCACACATCGGCAATCGGCTGGGCGATTTCCACGCCCTGAATCCCGATCAGCGCCGGCAAGAGCAGCACCGCCGGGATGAAGAACAGCCCCTGCCGCGACATCGCCAGCAGCGAAGCGCGGAAGGATTTTCCGATTGTCTGCAGCATCATGTTGCAGATCGTAATCCAGCCGCACAGCGGGAAGGTCAGGCATTGCCAGCGCAGCGCCTGGGTGCCGATCGCGATCACCTGCGGATCATTTTTAGAGAACAGCTGAATCACCTGCGGGGCCAGCAGGTAGCCGGCCGCCGACAACACGATCAGGATCACCGTGGCGACCTTCACGCAGAACCAGAAGCCTTCCTTGACCCGGTCATACAGAAAGGCGCCGTAATTGAAGCCGCACACCGGCTGGAAGCCCTGACCGAAGCCGGTCACCACCGAAGCCGCCAGATTCATCACCCGACCGACGACCGACATCGCCGCAATCGCCGCGTCGCCGTACGGCCCCGCCATCAAATTCAGACAGATCGTCGCCACGCTGCCTAATCCCTGCCGGCACAGCGAAGGCATGCCGCCGTTGATGATCTGGGAATAGTAGTATTTGGAGAACGTAACGTTGCGCAGGCGGATGCGCAGGTTGCCGCCCTGGGTCGTACCCTTGAGCAGCAGCACGAAGCCGACGAACTGGCTGATGATCGTCGCCAGCGCAGCCCCGCTGACCCCCATGTCAAAGACAAAGATGAACAGCGGATCCAGAGCGATGTTGAGCACTGCCCCTGAGGCGATGCCGATCATCGCGTAGAATGCGCTGCCCTGGAAGCGCAGCTGATTGTTGAGCACCAGCGAAGCCGTCATATACGGCGCGCCGATCAGGATTAAACGCAGATACTGACGGGCGTAGGGCAGAATGGTTTCGGTCGCGCCCAGAATCCGGCACAAAGGATCGATCAAGATTTCCCCCAGCAAAAAGATCACCGTGCCCAGCGCCAGCGCCGTGAAGAAGCCGGTCGCCGCCATCTGCTGCGCTTCGTCAAAGCGGTGCTGTCCCATTTTGCGTGAAATATAATTGCCCGAGCCATGACCGCAGAAAAAGCCGAAGGCCTGGATGATCGCCATCAGCGCGAACGAAACGCCGACTGCCGCGGTGGCGCTGGTTCCGATCCGGGCGACGAAGAACGTATCCGCCATGTTGTAAAACGACGTTACCAGCATGCTGATAATCGTCGGCACGGCTAACCGGCAGATCAGACTGGACACGGGCTTCTCCGTCATCGTTTTGTATTTTTCCTCTTTTGTTTCTGGTTTCCCCATATTTTCTCCTCTTTCAACCTTTTTTCGACCTTCTTATTGTATAATGGAAATCAGGATTCCACAAATTCATTGATTTTATGATTTTCATTACTTCATGTAATAATTGAAGAAGAAAGGAGTGCCTCATGGATTTCAAAGAATTAACGTATGTGCTGGCGCTGGCACGGCATCAGAGTGTTACCAAGGCGGCCCAGGAGTTATATCTGACCCAGCCGGCGCTGACGCGGTTTCTGCAGCGCCTGGAAACGAGCGTGGGCCAGCCGTTGTTCACCCGCTCCGGCAACCGGCTGATTCCGACGTATGCCGGTGAAAAGTATATTGAACGGGCACAGGAAATACTGCTTTTGAAAAAACAGCTGGACGCGGAAATGCAGGATATCGTTCAGGTGCACCGGGGACAGCTGCGGATCGGCTTGTCGATCTTCCGCAGTTTTTCCCTGCTGCCCAACGTGCTGCCGGAATTCACCCGCAAATATCCGCATGTGAAGCTCCTCGTTGAAGAAAACGACCCGGCGTTTCTGGAGGAGGCTTTGTGCCGGGGCGAGCTGGATCTGGCGTTTTTCTCGCTGCCGACGCGCCGCAAGGAAATCGTGACGGAAACGATCCGGACTGAAGAGCTGGTGCTGCTTCTGCCGCCGCAGGATCCGCTGGCCAGTCAGGCTCAGCGGCGGCCGGGGTCTCGTTACCCCTGGCTGGATCTTGGCTGGGTCAAAGAGCGGCCGTTTATCCTGCAGAAAAAGGATCAGCGCACACGGCAGATCACAGACCGGTTGTTTCATGATTACGCCTTCACGCCCAACGTGATTCTGGAGATTCAGAACATCGATGTGTCGAGGGCGCTGACAGCGGCCGGTTATGGTTGTTCTTTCACCCGCGATATCCATGCGGTCGAGCTGCAGGCGTATCAGCCGGCGCCGCAGTGTTTCTCCGTTGGCCGCCAGCGCACGCTGACCCAGTATGCCGCGGCTTACCGCAAGGGCGCGTACCTGCCGGATTATGCCCGGGATTTCATTGAGCTGGTGCGAAAACAATTGAATACTTCGAGTTCCTCGTCATCCTCGATTTAATGAATGTAAATCAGATTCCCATCTTTATGTTAAAAACAAATTTTCGCAGGTATATATCCCAAATCATAAATATGATCTGCAAAAAAGAGCTTGGATCAAATGATTTTAAATCATTCAATTCAGCTCTTTTTGTGTCTGTTTTCTATTCCTCCACGCTCAGCAGCAAGGAAGACTCCACCTTCAGCTCGCTGTCGCCGCGCACGCCGATATAAGCTTTACCCGGCTGAATTGCCGTCACGGCACCCTGCTCATTCACGACCGCCACGCTCTCATCGCTGGAAAACCAATGCAGCGGAACATCATCCGCGGATTCCGGCACAACTTCGCAGGTGACAAGGGTCGTTTCTCCCGGCTTCAGTCCGCTCTTTTCCGCGCTCAGAAACAAGTTCTGAACCGGCGTCACTTCCCGGATCTGCACGTCATCCAGCCACAGCGTGCCCTCAGCGCCGCCCAGCTTAAAGCTCAGCTCCAGCGTCGAGGCAGAATACGCCGTGACAAAATCATAGCGGTAAACCGCCCAGTCTTCGCTCATGCACAGATTATCGTTCAGCTGGACCTGATGTGTCGGGATGACCTCGCCCGCCGCCGTTTTCTGCGTCATTTCCAGACCGAAGCTGTCGCTGCTCAAGCCGGCCGACTTATGATGGAAAACCAGTTGATAGGGGGTATTCGGCTTTAATTCCAGCTCTGTGCTGAGCACCCCGGCGGCAGAACCGTCGGTTCCCGCTGCCGTCAGCGCCAGCGACCGGCTGCCTTCCGTCTGAGTTTGCGTATCAACCGCAGCTGTCAGCGCCGCAGAACCCGGCTGATCTTCCTTCAGACGCCATCCTGCCGGCAACGCATCGCCGTCTTCCTCAAAGCTGCCGTTCGCCAATAAATCAGCGGGATCCGCCGGCTTCCGAACCGGATCGCCAAAGATCTCAATCTCCGCGATTTCATAACCTTGATCCGCAGCCTGCTTGCCTGACAAATCCAGGCGCACAAACTTCACTTCCTGCTTTTCAGCGGAAATCGCATCGCTGTCCGTCACTTTTTCCACAGCAGCGATCGGCTCGAAGGTTTCTCCATCGAGCGATCCGGACACTTTGTAGCTTCCCGCGCGGACCGCGCCCCACAGAACGTTGATCTGTTCCACGGCGATCACCTCGTTCAGCTCAATCGTAATCGTCTGCGCCTCCGCAACGTCAGAAACCCACGGCGTCTTTCTGTCATAATCGACTAAAAGATACGGTGAACATTCTTCATTGGTGGAAGAAACCACGACGCTCTGACCTAAAGCCCGGTTGTCCGTATTGGCTGTGCCTTCCACTTCACCTAACAATTCATATTCAGCATAAAACAGATCATGATCGGACAATTCACTCTCCACCCGCTGGATATCTGTAATCCGCATATTCTTCGTGCACAGCACATTGTCAATCGTCAGCACCTGCATCGACGGATCGTCGCCTTCGCGGTAGGTATCGTACCACATTCCGTTATACCCGTTGGCAAGATTGAAATTATCCCGAAACATCGAATATTCGTAAGCGTGCTGATCAGTATTAAAATCCGCGGTGATGATTTTATATTCTATCGGATCCGCATTCACCCGCTCGATCACCTGCGCGATCTGACGGCGGCGCAGATCCAGGTTTTCCCAGCTTAAATGGGTATTGTATAACGCGATCTGAACGCCGTCCTTTTCAATGACGACGCGCTCCAGCGTCTTGGTCGCCCGGCTGCCGGTGCTTTCCAATGGGATCGAGCTGACGGCCAGCGGTTCATAGCGGGAAAGAATGCCAACCCCGAATGCGCCGTTAGCGAAATCGCGGCCTTTGGCAAAATGGGCATAGGGATAATCCTCATTCACAAAGCTCTGGACCATATCCACCGGATTGCGGTCGTTGAGCACGTCGACTTCCTGAATGCCGACGGCGTCCAGGTGATGCCGGGCAAAGAGTTCAGCCATTGCCTGGGTATCGGGATGATTCTTTGCGGCAATATTCCACGTCCCGACGCGCAGCGTAACCGGGCCCAAGCTTCCCGCTGAAGTCTGCGGGGAAGCGCTGCAGCCGGTGACCGGCAGCATCAGCAGCAGTAAGCCCAGCGTGAGTTTCATTATTTTTTTCATGGTATCCTCCTGTTGTTAACGAATGCGAGCAGGTTGACGTCTGCCCTTAAATATAGTGTACTCATCTTCGCCGCTGTTGTCTATTCATGATTCTTATGGATAAGCCAGATTTCGTTATTCATAAATTCGTCTTATGGTATAATAAGATCAGAATCGAGGGGATAGCATGCTGGATTATCGCTTAAAAACCTTTCTGCTTCTCAGCAAGACGCTGAATTACACGAAAACGGCCCAGCAGCTGCACATGAGCCAGCCCGCCGTGTCGCAGCATATCCGCTACCTGGAGCAAACCTACAACATCAAGCTGTTTGAATATTATAATCGGCGGCTGCAGCTGACGGAAATGGGTCAGCAGTTTTATCAGCAGGTTTTAGCGTTGGAGGTGCAAAGCCAGGACATCATCGAGCGGCTGCGGCAGGAACAGGAGAACCGTCGGCTGCTTCGGTTTGACTGCACCTTTACCTTCGGCGAGTACATCCTGCCGCCGCTGATCTGCCGGTGGATGAAGGAAAATCCGAATACTGAATTGTGCATGCGAATCGCGGGAACGACGGCCTGTCTGGAAGCGCTCGATCAGGGCGAGATCGATTTTGCGTTAGTCGAGGGCTTTTTCGACAAAGCGGTGTATGAAAGCCGGCTGATCAAGATGACGCACATGGGGCTGGTTGTCCCGGTCGGCCATCCGCTGACGCAGAAGAAAGACGTCATGCTGAACGACCTGATCGATTATCCGTTAGTCGTGCGGCAGAAGGAATCGCGGATGCGCGGAATCCTGCCGACCGGTCTGGCGGAGCACAATCTTTCTTACGAAAGCTTCGCCGGTTTAGTGCAGTGCGGAAGCATGAACGTTATGAAGACATTGATCAAAAACGGCTGCGGCATCGGTTTTCTGCACGCGGATATCATCCATCCGGAGTTGCTTGAGGGCACGTTAGTTGAAATTCCGGTGAACGATTTCGTCCTGAAGCGGGAACTGAATATGGTTTATCTGCCGCACCATGCCGATCCGGGTATGCTCGATCAGATTTATCAGGATCTGGCGGAGCATCTCGAACAGCTGGGTACTCATTAAAGCAATTCTTCCGGCTAATCTTGGAATGAAGAAGAGATGGCAAACAGAGATTTCACATAAAAATAAAGTAGGATCCAGCACAAATTGCAGGAGTGGTAAAAGCAGGAATATTGATTATGAAAGTATTGCCTGCTTTTTTGCATTTCTGCAGCGTATTATTCTGTTTAAAAAACAGAAATTTAAGAAAAACGGAAAAAGAGGATAACGAAGCAGATTGAATCTTCTCGGCTATCCCTCATTCTTCCATTGAAATCCTTTCCATCGACTCCAATTAGATCCTCGCTATCCGACTGTTTCTCATCGCTGGCCTCCGTTTTGTGATCCTGCTTTGGATTACAGACATCACAGAAGAGATTCAGCTTGCCGTAGAACTGCGAAAGTGTATTCTAAAATTAAGGGCAAGATTATGCCTTCAGGCTGCCATAAATTTTTCAATAAGACTCTTACAATCGCACAGTTCACTCATGGAATTTTTGAATGGATTGAGTCTACAACTTTTAGATTTTTAAGAATATGAAAAAAGACAATTGCATCAGTTTACAACTGTCTTTGTGATTGCTCAGGAGACTCTTTCAGTAGTTTCTAATAACCTCTTTTCATTCTTAAACTAGAAAAGAGGTTATCTTTAAAATAAGTTTCATTTAGACTTCGATGATCAGCCACAGAAATTCGTAAGCCTTCAGGCCCAAGCTCTCCTGACTGCCGCAGATCCGCTGGCCGGTCAACAGTTCCCGCCTTGTTCCTCTTTATTAAATAAGGAAGTAAGCGAGCAGTATTGCGGTGATTCCGTAAAGTTGAACAAAAACAACAGCTAACGCTATTCGGTGACACGAACGAATGCGAACTCTGCATCAAAGTTTATTTTTACCTTACCGACCAGTTTTTTCTTTCAGCTATCCGGGGTTCACAATTTCTGGGTCACCGTGATTTTCCATTCAGTTTCCACGCTTTCGCCTGAGGGCAGATTCAACATCTGAATATTCCTGTTGATCGCGTTCTGTTCGCCGGTCCACGGTTCAACAACCAGAAAGGTATCCGGCTTTCCGCTCCACAAGAACAGATTCCGAAATCCAATTAAGTTTTCCAGCCGGTATGAAAACTCCCCATCCTGCCAGCAAAACACTGAACAATCCCGAAGCAGTACGCCGCTGCCGGTGATCCTCCGAAACTGTTCTTCAGTGAACGAACAAGTCTCGCCGTCTACTTCAAAAGTCAAAGCCCGCAGATCAGAAATTCGGAAAAACGGATGGAACCCCAGATCGCAGGGCATCACTTCCTTCGATTGGTTCGTTATTTGCGTATGATACACCAGCGATCCAGCATCCGCTGAAAGCCGGGATTGCAGCCGAAAAGAAAAGGGAAAGGTCTGATTTGTTTCCGGCGTATCCGAACATTCAAAGACAGCTGTTCTTTCATCCTGAGCCTTGACCTGCCATGGCAAGGAATGGACAACGCCATGAATCCCAGCCGGATAACGCTTATCATGAATCACCAGTTCACCGTTTTCCGGCATTCCCACATAAGGAAATAAAACTGGACATCCGCATCGCGGCCGCTGACCGCTCTTTAGATTCTCCTGATCAAGATAAATATGATTTACGCCGCCCAGGATGAGTTCGGTAATGACATTCCCTCGTTCAGGATTAAGAGAAACCGTCAGCACCTCAGACTTTAAGGTAACGTTCATGCGCTTTCCCCGCACATTAACGATACAATTTCCTGCGGCTGCCCGCTGTCCTTAATCTGATTCAGCAGATCGTCATCAGCGATCCGCGCCGCCACCTTTGACAGCAGCCGCATGTGATTCTTGGCAAAATCTTTGTCCGAACTGACGCAAAACAGGAAAATAAGATCCACTTTTTGATTATCTAACGATTCCCAGGCAATCGCCTGTTTCAGCTTAGCGATCGCAATGCCGATCCGGGTTACACTTTTACTTTTGCCATGCGGAATCGCAACGCCGTTGCCTATGCCAGTAATTCCCTCCGCTTCCCGCAGATAAATATCCTCCATAAACTGATCGACATCCGCAATATAACCGTTAGCCAGCAGCATCCCGCTCATTTTCCGCAGCGCTTCTTCTTTATCCTTAACGTCCAGGGCAGTGGTTATTACCCGTTCGTCCAATACTTCTTTTAAATTCAATTCCATCATCCATTACCTCATTAAATATCGATATAACTCATTTTGATCCATTTCCATTAACTTCTCGACGTCATAATCCGTATCAATCAGCTTTAAAAATCCTTGATAGAAAGCCTGCGTCCGTTTCGATTCGTAGGCATTGTTAATTCGCAGCGCCAACATGAATACCAATCGTACCTCATCCGTACTGTTCCAGGCCAGCGGTTCTTTTAAGACGGCGATCACCACCTTGGATTCATTAACATACGTCTGAAAGCCATGCGGGATCGCAACTCCGTTGCCGATATAGGTCGACACCGTCTTTTCCCGATCCAGCACAGTTTTAATATAATGCTCCGTCACATAACCGCCGGCATTCAGCACCTGATTCATGCGCTGAAGCAGCTCTTCTTTATCGCTAACCATCGGATGAATTAAAATCAGTTTGGGATCGAACAGATTGTGGCAGCGCGGATCAAATTTCCGCTGATCCATCAGCTGCTGGGTGCGGATGATCTCGATTTTCTGTTTCAATTCTTCTACCCCAGTATTGCTTAATAGCGATTTAATCTGCACAACTTTTTCCTGATCAAAATCAAGCTTGGAGGTCGTCACGATCAGATCGTATTTGCCGACGACGTCGATTTTCACTTCGTGATAGCTGAAAATAGCGATTTCATCAATCTTCGGGATCGACATCCGGATCTTGTTGCAGAACATCTGATTCAATCCCATGCCCAGCTCGGTTACCAGTGCAATTTTCAACGGCCGCATCCGCCGTTCCAGCGACGTCTGAATATACAAAGTGATGTAGCTTAATTCCGTCGATGTGATTTTAATATCGTAATATTCCTCAAACAGCGCGCTCAGCGCCCAGGAAACGCGGTAGGTCTGCTTGTATTCCTGCTGGATAAAGTTTGTCAGCTCCTTCGTCGAATGTTTCTCAAATTTCATTCGGAAAATCGCCGGCCGGATATGATTCAGCAGTCCGTAATACAATTCATTATCATCCATCAGATCGACATTCATAATATCGCTGATGACCGAAATAATTTTATGCACAAACTGTTTCAGCTTCTTATCATAGCTTGTCAGTTCTTCCTTGGCCGGGATTTCCTGCGTGTGAATCATCTTGCTGCAAAGCAGCTGAATCGCAAAATACTTCACTTCGCTTTCCGGAATGTTAACATAAAACTTCTTATTGATAATCCGGAAGATTGACTGCGCTAAATTGTACTCATTGTATTTAACGACGATTTCTTCTTCCGATTCGCTTAAATGCAGAACACTGAAGTCGGAGCGGGTGATCGCCAGCGCGGCATATAATAATATACTTTTATATGATTCCTCGGCAAATGTGAAATTCCACTCCTTTTCGATATCCGCGATGCACGATTTCAGAAGTTCCAGGTTAATGCCTTTGGCAAACTGCTGAATGGACTGTTCTACGGAATGAATCGGATCGTTGATGACCAGATGCTTGATCGCCAGACGTTTATTTTCTTCACTTCCCTGCAGCGATATGCCGTAATTTCGTTTAATTGAAAGCTGAATATTGAACAAACTCAGCCACTGCGCACAGGTTTCCAAATGCCGGGAACACACCGGCACCGACTGATAAACCATTTCGCTCAAACGGGTCACAGTAATCCGCTCAACATTGCTGGAAAGCAAGACCCGCAGGTAGACATACAGCAGCTCTTCGCCGGCCGTGATGTCGATATACTCATAATTGCTGAACAGCTCCGCGATTTTCTGGGCGTTTTGCGGATCATAGATCAAGCGGATACCCTTCCGCGGTTTCTTTTCTATTGAACCAAGATGGGCCTGGACCAGCATTTCGTTCATTTCATCCACTTTCTTCCGGATAACCGTTTCCGAAACATTCAGCATTTTTGATAAAGAAAGAGCAGAAAGAAAGTCGTCATTTTTCATCAATGCTGAAGACAATTGATTCAAAATCAATTCGTTTTTTCTGCTCATATCATCCCTCCCCATCCTTTAATTCATCTGTGTATCATCCGCTGACTTACTTATAAAATTTGGCTTTTCCCACGGAATTGAATAATTCCATTTTGGTTCTGACGCAGGTTCGGGTCTTACCGATCGCGGCGTTGAAAACTTTGGGCGGCATAAATGCTCCGGTTTCCGTGATCACCCGCTGAACCTCGTCAAAGAAAACCTTCTTGATGTCGCTGGAAATATTCACCTTCGCGATACCAATCTGACACGCTTGACGGATTTCATCATCCGGATTATCGCTGCCGCCGTGCAGAACCAGCGGCACCGGCGTAATCTTGGCGATTTCCCGAAGCAGATCCAGCTGCAGGTGCGGCACAAATCCCCGCGGATAAATTCCATGGGCAGTGCCGATCGCGATGGCCAGCGCATCCGCCCCCGTCGCTTCAATAAACCGCACGACATCCTCGGGATTTGTGTAAGTAATATGATCCACACCGCCCTCGTCGCTGGTGCTCATTTTGCCGATCGTACCGATTTCTCCTTCCACCGAAACCCCGGCGGCATGAGCCATCTCCACGACCTTAGAGGTCAGTGCGGCATTCTCCTCAAACGCTGCTTCACTGCCGTCAATCATCACTGAGGTAAAGCCTGCCCGAACTGCCCGGACGCAGTCGTCAAACGTTTTCCCATGATCCAGATGCAGAACAAATGGAACGCTGCTGGCCTCCAAGCGTTTGACAACATAGGTATAGAAATATTCCGTCGCAAAGTTAAACTCGCCGACCGCCGCCTGGATGATGGCGGGTGCCTGAGCTGCCTCCGCTTCCTCCACAACCGCTCTGACCAACGACAGCTCTGAACAGTTGAAGGCGCCGACTGCAAAGTGCTGATCCGCCGCAGTTTGCAGCATCTCTTTCAAATTCAGCAGCACGTCAGTCAACCTCTACGATATTCAGATCATCCAGCTCGCTGTCCGCGACCTCGAATCCGATATCGTCAAATTCTTCATCCGCTTCGGTAACTGGCTTTTTAATAATTGCCAGAATCACGCCAGTGATCACGCTGCCGATCGCCAGCGCCAGAAGCGCCATCATCGGCTCGTTGAAGAACGGAAAGGCCAGGAAGCCGCCGTTTGGCAGTTCGGAATAAATGTCCCAGATCATCGTCAGCCCACCGGCCACAAAGGAACCGGTGACGCACGCAAACACAACCCGGACCAGATCGCGCGCGGCGATCGGAATCACACCTTCGGTAATCATGACGCAGCCCATCGGCACCGCGGATTTCAAGGTTTCCTTTTCCGCCTTGGTATATTTATTTTTAGCGATCAGGGCTGAAATTGCAATCCCGAACGGCGGGATCATGCTTGCCAAAATTTGGCAGACCTTCGGATAGCCATTGCCGTCCGCCAGCATCGCGTTGCAGAAAGCCGAAGCAACCTTGTTGACCGGACCGCCGAAATCAAAGGCAGATAAAGCACCGACGATTCCGCCGTACAAGAACTTCGAGCCGCCGGAGAGCTGAGTTAAGAAATTAGTTAACGTCTGCTGAAGCAAGACGATCGGATAACCCAGCACGCCGAACATCAGGACGGCGGCAATTGCTGTGGCTAAGAATGGAATAACAATAATCGGCATAATTCCCTGTAAGGTCTTCGGCAGCTTGATGTATTTGCGAATCAGGACAACCAGATAGCCGACGACCAGACCGCCGATCATGCCGCCGATAAAGCCTGCCTGGATTTCAATCGAAACCATACCGATGACAAAGCCGCTGGCTAAAGCTGCGCGGCCGGCAACACCGTAAGCGATGTATGCGCACAGCACCGGCACCATCATCGACATGCCCAGCTGCCCTGTCCGGTACAGCCAATAGGCCGCACCGGCACTGGCTGCGTTGGTCAGATCCGCACCGATAAAGGCCCGGCCGATCCCCATACACAAACCGCTCGCGACGATGACTGGAATCATGTAACTGATGCCGGTCAGGATGTAGCTTTTGATTTCCCTAAATTTCTGTTTCATATACCCTCCATTAATTTTTCGAAATGTACTTTTCGACTTTCTGAATAAAAGCAATCGGATTGCGAATCAGCGTGCCGGTATCAATTTTTACGACTTTCTTCCCCTTGAAGCGTTCCATACCGGTAATCGCGATGTCAATCGCCAGGATGACAACATCCGCCGCTTTAATGTCCGCCGGATCTAATTCATTTTCCACACCAATTGTTCCCTGTGTTTCGCAATGGATCGTATGACCGCGCAGCTCGGAAGCTTTGATCAGCTTTTCCCGGGCGATGTAGGTATGGGCAATGCCTGCCGTGCAGGCGGCGACGCCAACAATTTTCATCAGTTCTCCCTCCTTTCTATTTCACTTTATAACCGCGGATAAGCCGGACCAAATCGTCATAACCGTCTAAGAACTGACGCATGGTCTTCGTAAACGCGCCGTAATGCTCGAAGTCTTCCGGACGCTGACCTTGTTCGTCATACGCCTTGCGGAATTCCTCCAGCGTTTCCAGTTGTCTGATGGTCGCTTCGTCAACCTGAAATTCATGGTGATCCTCGACCGGAAAATCAGAATGATTGATCCGCAGCTGCCAGTCATGCGGAATCGTCAGGATAACCGGATCACCGATAAAGCAGTGCCAGGAATAAGGATTACGGAAGGCAGCGATCATCAGCTTTGTCCGATAACCTCGCTGTACATAAAGCTTCAGCGCTTTTTTCACAATTGCAACACCGGCCCATTCCAGCGCTTCCGGCGGAAATAGCAGCTTTTGGTCAGCAACCTGTTTTTTCAGATGATCGTCAACGCGGCCGGCCATGATCGTACAGACCGGATGCATCGCTGAAATATCCAGCCCTTCCGCCTCCCGCCGCCGTAAGCCCCGTTCCACCGCTTCGGCTGTTGCCAGCGCCTGCGCTACCGTGAAGGACACTGTGGCATTGATACTGATGCCGCGATAGGTTAATTCTTCATAAGCCGCGATCCCGGCTGCCGAGGCCGGAGCTTTAATCTGCGAATTTTCGCAGACCGCTGCCAGTTCCTCCCCATGCCGGATCATCAATTCCGCATTAGTATAATATTTTGCATTCGTCTGGAACGAAATCCGGCCGCGCTGTCCCCGTGTTCTTTCAAATTCCGGTTTTAGCAGCAGGCTGGCCTTTTGCCCCATCGCTTTAATCATCATCCATGCCAGATCATCCTCGGTTGCTTCCGGATGTCGGAGAATCAGTTCCTCAATCATCGGCTCCCACTGGGAAAGTTCTTTTTTCAGAACATTGCCGACGATGACGGGATTGGTTGTGGCCCCGCACGCGCCGTTGTCCAGCGCATACTGTAATTCCGCGCAGGAACAGGAATCATTCCAGATTTCGGTCTGCGGAAAGTTCAAAGTGGTTTCTAATAGTTTATTCATGACAAAATCCCCTCCAATAATGTGCAGATCAATTTTGAATCCACGGGCTTGGGACCGAGCAGCGCAATCTTTTCCTGCAGAGTCTCCGCAGCGATCTGCGGCAGATCCGCAGCCGTGATTCCGTGCTGTGAAAGTTTGACCGGCAGCTGGACAGCGTGCATCAGCGTCTCCACCGCCACCGCCAGATCCTCCGGCGTTTTCATTCCCAGTTGGTTTGCCAGCGTCTGCATTTTCAGCAGATCCTGACCATAATAGCGGATAAATGACGGCAGCAGCATCGCACACGCTAAACCATGGGGAATTTTAAACTTCGAGGTCAGCGGGAAGCTGACGGCGTGCAGAATGGTGGTGCGCGTCTGGGCGAAAGCCAGGCCGGCTTCCAGACTGGCCTGCAGCATTTCATCCCGGGCTTCAGCGTCCGTACCGTTTTCCACTGCCGCTTCGAGATACGTCAATACCCGGCGCATCGCCTGGACTGCCAGCAGATCGCTGATCGGCTGAGCCTGAATATTCCAATACGCTTCGATCGCATGGCAGAATGTGTCCATACCGCAGGAAGCAGTCACTGCCGGCGGCAGAGAATGCGTTAACCGGGAATCGAGCAGCGCCGTGTCCGCAAACAACAAATCGTTGACAAACGGTGATTTGGTATGCGCCGCATAATCGGAAATAACGGAAACATTCGTGACTTCGCTGCCGGTGCCGGCTGTCGTCGGGATACAGATTGTCCTGATCTTTGCTTTCTTTTGGAATCCTTCCTTTTTAATGACTTCGGCCGGCTTCGCTTCTTTGATCGCCGCACTCAGAAACTTTGCGATGTCCAGCGTACTGCCGCCGCCGACCCCGATCACCGTCGTTGCGTCAAAGGCCTGAATTTCCCGCAATGCCTGGTTAATGGAATCAAAATCGGGATTTGATTGAAAAGCAGTGAAATAGCGGATTTCCTGCTCTGCCAAAATGGTGTCCATCCGTGTTTTCAATGGACTTTCGTAAAGAAAGCGATCCATAACAATAAAAATCCGGCTCCCCTCAATCTCCTGAGTGATCTGATCAAGCGTATCCTGTCCGAAAATAATTTTCATCGGTGCCTGAAATGTATAGTTATTCATGGCTGATTTTCCCCGGAAGGCCCAATACGGCTTTCGCTGTTCCTTTTTCAGCTCTGAGGGTCAACGTCCCCAACGCCGCAGGAAGCAGACAGCCCCAACCTTGCTTCAGTTTATATTGTTCCCCATCGCACTCCAGAATCAGATCGCCGTCAACGGGAATGAGTACCCGGTGGCCGTCGAAGGCCGGCAGCCGCAATTCCGGCTGGATCGTCAGGATTTTCATGCCGAAAGCGTCAGTGTTTCGTTCATCAATCGCGGTTGTGATCACAGAGTTTCCTTGATAAAGCGGATCGCGCTGTTCCATGACGCAGGTCTTTCGAATCTCTGCTTCGTCATATACGGTGTAGTCGAAAAGTTTCAGTCCTTCCTCCTGATCTAAGCCGTTGTACATCTCGCTGGCTGACAAATCCACCCCATTGATGTGTTTTTCCACCCGGATCGTGATGTCGCTGCACTCGTGGATTTCCAAGAAGATGCAGCCCGGACCTACGGCGTGCGGCATGCCGGCCGGAATAAGAATGACGTCGCCGGTTTTTACATCGATCTTATGCAAACCCTCCAGCATCGCTTCTATGTTTTGAGATTCCACCCACTTTTTCCACAGGGCCGGCGTTACATGCGGCTTAAAGCCGGCATAGACGCAGGGAGCACCCCCGTCTTCCGTTCTCGTTCTAGCAATATACCACGCTTCCGCCTTGCCATGACGCTCATGAAAACGGAAAGCATCTTTTTTCTGGGGATGGCACTGCATGACCAGCCGGACGATGGTATCCCCGGCCCGGGCCAGCACGGAGAGCTGGTTCGGATTTGATTCTTGATAAGCGCGGCCTAAAATTCCCTCTGGGTCCTGACGGATAATTTCAGCTAAGGACTTTCCGTCCAGCGTCCGGCTGACGGCGTAGTCCTTGGGTTTGCCGTCGGCGATCGCGCCGATCGACGTCACTAACAGTTCTTCACATTGATGATTATCTTCCGCCTCCGGCATTCCCCGCCAGGCATTCAGCAATTTTCCGCCGATGTAGGAGCGGGTAATTCGATTATGATCGAAGATGATGGGTCTGTGACTCCATTCCATTTCTTTACATCCTCCTTTATGCTTTCATTGTAAACGAAGGGAATACTGGAATATCGAAGGATAAAAAAATATTAATCTCGTTTTTATTTGATTATTCAAAATCTGACATTCCCGCTTAAACCGTATTCAAAATCACTTTATATCTTCGCTTAAATCCATGAAGAATGATTACCTTTAAACTGTGCAGCCACAGATTTGAAATCGGGAACGCTTTTTGTACAATGAGGAGCAGGCAGAAAAAAACCTCTTTTCAATCTTAAGCAAGAAAAGAGGTTATCTTTAAAATAAGTTTCATTTAGGCTTCGACGATCAGCCACAGAAATTCGTAAGCCTTCAGGCCCAAGCTCTCCTGACTGCCGCAGATCCGCCGGCCGGTCAACAGTTCCCGCGCTTGTTCCTCTTTATTAAATAAGGAAGTAAGCGAGCAGTATTGCGGCGATTCCGTAAAATTGAATAGAAACAACAGACGATGCTGACCGACGGCACGAACGAACGCAAACACTGCGTCGTTGCCGACATCCGCAACCTGTTCCTGACCTTCGTTCCAATCCGGATCCGCCGACCGGACTTGAAGCATCGTTTTCAGACTTTGGAAAATCCGATATTCCACCGTCAGCGGCTGATAGCGCCGCTGCGCTTGATCGTCCAGAAAAACCGGTCTTTGCAGCCAGCGGCGGTCGCCTTCCTTCTTTGGATCCAGCCGGAAGCTGGCGTCATTGAGCGCGCCAAGTTCATCCCCATCCTGAAGCAGCGGCATTCCCCGCAAAGCCAGGCTCAATCCCTGCACAAGTAAAATCCGCCGGCAGCTGTTTTCCAGCTCATAGGGTTCATGGCCGTCCAAAGCCCGGCCGCAGCCAGCCCAGCTGGCCAGTGTCCCATAACATCGTCCACTTTCCCGGTCGCTTTCCCCTTCGGCAAAACTGCCCAGCGCCTGTCCCGTATAAAAATCCATCAGAAACTGCCGGTGACAGTCTGGATCCCAGCCCCGCATCCGCGCCGCTTCCGCATTAAAATTCCAAACTACCCCCTGATCCGCGCCCAGCGGATGAACCGCGATCGCTGACGAATTCAAGGCATGGAAAACAAGATCGCCCTGCAGCATTTTCGTATCGCGGGTTGCCAGGGAATTCCAGCCGTTGATCATCGACGCGGCATCGATCAACCCGGTGGCGGCTGGCGCTCGCTGAGAGAGAATCTGTAAATCCTTCGCCCCGGCTTCGCTGTGGCCCAATACAAGAACTTCCGGACATACCAGCTTCCCGGCCGCCGCAAAGAGCGCAAACAAATCCGGCACCTGCGGATACAACCGCTGAGCTTTGCATTCCTTCCACATCGAATCCAGATGTTTCAGCTCAACCGCATCCGCACCTGAACTGACAAGCTCACAGAAACGCTCCAACATGAGCGCAAGCACTTGCGGATTTTTATAGTCGAGCAGCCATCCGCCAGTTTGCGGATGACAATACACATATTGTTGAATTTCCTCCAGCCACAGGAAGTCGCCGTTTTCTTTCTCCTTGGAAAAGGGACTGAACAACGACGCCAGCTTCGGGTCGGAAATCATCCAGTAGCGCTGCTGCATCGCGCTGTTGCCCTGGATTGCTTCGAGCGCCCAGGGATCCTCTGCCGGCGTGCTGGCAACATCCAAATCCACGCCGACCGCCAGTCCCTCCTTATGCCACAGACCGATCCTTTGCCGAAGCGTTTGCCGCAGGGATTCCGTGTAAGGATAAGGCACGTCGCTGAACAACACCCAGCCCACGCCCAGCTCCTTCAGCTCCTGCGCCCGCGCATGAACCTGCGCCGGGGTCTGTGCGTCTGAATAAACAAGCCGCATCCCCGCCGGTTCCTGCTTAAACCACGGCGTCTGCCGATCCGTTCGCTGTAAATTTAAAGTTCGCTTCTGCGCTTGTTCATCCAACAGCGCCAGCAGCGCGTCAAAGTCTTCTTCCCGGACGTGAAACGGCTGATAGACGCGGAAGTAGGCCGCCTCCATGTCCGCTTTCAAAGGCTGAAGCCGCCGTAAAAATTCGCTGCCGCCCATGTCTAACTCTCCGATTGCGAATCAAGCAGAGCCTGCGCTTCTTCCGTCGTGACTAACGACGGCATTCCGCCTTTCCGGGTCACCGACAGCGCCCCTGACGCATTAGCCAGCCGCAGCATTTGATAGACATCGTCGCCGTTAAGCTGTTCCAGCGTTTTTCCTGATTTTAAGAAGCTGGCCAGGAAACAGCCTAAGAATCCATCGCCCGCCCCCGTCGTATCGACGACTGAAACCGGGAAGGTCGGAGCGTTAATGTAATAGCCGTGGATCAGCGCATGACTGCCTTTTTCCCCTTCCGTGATTAAAATCAGCGGCGTTTTGTATTTCTTCGCGAGCTGCCGCGCGCCTTCTTCCAACGTTTCGCAGCCCGTCAAAAAAATCAATTCGTCTTCCGCAACCTTGAGGATATCGCAGAATTGCAGCCCATGCCGGATCTCATGCCGGGCTTCTTCCTCGCTGTTCCACAGCGGCATCCGCAGATTCGGGTCAAACGACAGAATCTTGCCTTTCTGCTGCGCATATTTGACCAATTCAAACGTTGTGATCCGCGCCGGATTGTGCGTCATCGACACAGACCCGTAATGGAACAGATCGCACTCGTCAATCGCGCGCAGATTCACCGCCTGACTTTCGATCATCGTGTCCGCGCCGGGATTGCGGTAAAAACAGAACGATCGTTCTCCCTTTTCGTCCAGCTGGACGAAGGCCAACGTCGTCTTGTAGCGGGAATTCACGATCATGTATTCTGTATCAACCCCCTGATTGCGGAGCTTTTCCTGTAAAAACTGACCGAAGATATCGTCGCCGACCTCGCCGACAAAGCAAGCCTCAACGCCATGCTTCACCGCTGCTGCCGCTAAATTCGCCGGCGCTCCGCCGGGATTACGTTCAAATATGATATTTCCGTTTTCGCTGACGCCTACCGGAGTAAAATCGATCAATGTTTCGCCAAATGAACATATTTTCATCTTAAGTGCCTCCTGCCTAAGATTGGAATCCTTCTTATCTTATTCTAACACGAACCCAACTTTTCCCAAACACTAATCGCAAGCGTTTTCATTCGTTTTTTTCTGAATTAAACCATGATTTTTGCTTCCGGTAACAAAAAGAAAAGGATTCCTGATGAGAAATCCCTTTCAGGCATAAATATCAAGCTGCAGAACCTTTGACAACCTCATCGCCGACGCCGATCCGGATTTTATCCGGCCGCTGCAGCTGATCGTCCGTCAGCACGACAGTCAAACAAATCTTGATCTTTTCATTGGGAGCTAATGTTTTGCTTTCAAGAAAATCATTCCCCATTGGAATCCAGACACCACCGCCTGCTGACTCTGCGCCGTCCTGCCAAGTAATCCCCAACCGATCTTCTATCGCAACGGTTTCTAAGCTTAAATTTTCATAGGTTCCTTCGACAACATAAAGTTGTTTTCCCGGATCGGCATAGAGATACATATAATCAACCGATGTATTAGGTGGATTCAGCCGTTTAACCGTACTGATCTTCTCAATTGTCAATCGATCCTTTGAATCTTCAATGATGTCGCCTTCCCGGTATGACAAATAATGATCGATCTCGTCCCCCAGGGTATAATCCAAGCCGAAACAATAACCGTTAACCGCCAGTTTCAAACGGCCAGAGTATTCCGCATCGGCATTAAAATCAATAGCCATTCTCAGAACCTTCTCCTCGCCGGGTTCAAAAGAGGAATAAGGCCGCATCTCTTTGTCATTTTCCTCTACAAGCAAATCCCGTGAAAAAGAAGAAGATGGACAATCAAATATTACATTAAACAGCTTGTCATTCAGGTTGTAATTTTCACCGTTCTTCACCTTCAGCCGCAAATTAACAACCTGATCTCCCTCTTCCCAATACCATTTATTATCACTGCGGTACATGATAACATCCTGTGAGGTTTTTATTTCTTCCACGCTTACCTCAACTTCCCCAGCACTCATCCATTCTCCCACTTTGAGTTCGCCAGCTTCATTCAATAAAGTAGATTGAGATTCCGGTATCTGCATCACAAGAGCCGCTTGTTTTCCCTTTTCATTGAGGTAATTCAAGCTCATAAATTCCGGATTTCGTGTTTTCTTAACTAAAGCCCACCCGCGCGCACTTTCATTTTCGGAAAGCGGTTCTATTGCTTTTAACCATTCGCCTGCGGGAATGGCCAGCGTTTCTAATTCCTCTGTTTCTTCCTCAGCTGTTTCTTGATAAGCCGCCTGCCAAATTTCTGTAATGTCTAACGTTTCTTGACCTTGAAGTTGATTGAGCTGCACTTCAAACTGAACCGCGCCGATGGTTTCCGCACCGACGTACATCCCATAATTCTGCAACGTTTTTATTTGCAGCGGATTAAGATAGCCCGTCAGCCTCACGCTCGCTTCATACGTCGTTCCGTCGCTCAGTTTTCCTGCGATCACCGCCGCTTCCCCCGGCTTGGTCGGTTCTGCCTTCTGGCTGCATCCGCTCACTAGGGTCAGCGCCAGCAGCGCGGCTAAAATTGTTCGTAAGCCCTTCATGATTTTTCCTCCCTGGCTTTCTTCTTTAATCTCATTATAGCATTTCCTGATTTTTTAGGAATACTCGAAAATGCCTGAAGTGACAGAATGAACGAAACCCGGACAACCAAGGCAGAAGTAAGGATTATTGAAACAAATAGAAACTTGTCAGCGGGGCTGAAAATCAGCGGTAAAGATACAAAAAAACAAGCGCTCTCCGACTTCGGAAAACGCCTGCTTGTTTTACTGAATCTGACTTTTCAGGTAGCTGAAGATGAACCCGTCCAGATCGCCGTCCATGACGTTCTGTACGCTGCCCATTTCATAGCCTGTGCGGTGGTCCTTGACCATCGTATACGGACAGAAGACATACGAGCGGATCTGCGATCCCCATTCGATGTTTTTCTGTTCGCCGCGGATGGCAGCCAGCTTGGCTTCCTGTTCCTCGATCATGCGCTGATACAGCTTTGATTTCAACATGTTCATGCAGCGCTCGCGGTTCTGGATCTGGCTGCGCTCCGTCTGGCAGGAAACGACGATGCCGGTCGGCTTATGCGTCATCCGCACAGCGCTGTCGGTCTTGTTGATATGCTGGCCGCCGGCGCCGCTGGCCCGCATCGTGACGACGTCGAGGTCTTTCTCGTCGATCGTGATTTCAATTTCATCGGAAAACTGCGGCATGACGTCCAGCGAGGCAAACGAGGTATGCCGGCGTCCGGAGGAATCAAACGGGGAAATCCGCACCAGCCGGTGCACCCCCTTCTCTGCCTTCAGATAGCCATAGGCCATGTCGCCTTCGATCAGGATACTGGCGGACTTAATGCCCGCTTCTTCGCCCTCCTGATAGTCCAGCAGCGTAACCTTGTAGCCCTTCCGTTCCGCCCAGCGGCAGTACATCCGGTAAAGCATGCTCGCCCAGTCCTGGCTTTCCGTTCCGCCCGCGCCCGGATGCAGCTCCAGGATCGCGTTGTTTTTGTCATACGGATGGGAAAGCAGCACCATCACCTCGAAATCCTCGAACTGATTCAGCGTGTCCTGATATTCCATATCCAGCAGCTCTTTCAGTTCTTCATCGAAATTCTGGTTCAGCTCGTCAACGGTTTCCTGCAGCGAAGCCAGCGCCTGTTCCATCTGATGGTACTTCGCTTCCAGCTCTTTCATCCCATTGCACTGACGGATCACGTTCTGGGCTGCTTTCGGATCATCCCAGAAATGCTCCTCGTTCATCTTTGCTTCCAGTCCTTCAATTTGTTTTTGCTTCGCAGCTAAGTCAAAGAGAGTCGCCTAACTGCTTTAACTTCGTTACCGAAGCGGTTAGGCCTTGTCGGATCTCATACAATTCCATAGTTATTTCTTTCGCTCCTCTATTACAATTCTGACATTCAGGCAGAAGGTGACAACCTCCTGCGCAATCCGCGCCATCATGTCCTCAAACAGCTGATAACCTTCGGACACATACGCCTGCAGCGGATTGGACTGCGCATACGAACGCAGATGAATCCCGTCGCGCAGCTTGCTCATGGTATCGATGTGATCGACCCAGTTGCGGTCGATGACCTTCAGCACCATTGTCTTTTCGATCGGCAGCACATGCACCTTGATCGGCTCGATCTTGCTTTCATAGACATCCCAGGCCGCCTTGCAGCACAGCTCGCTGATCTCCGGAATGCTCTTGCCTTCCAGATCGGTTTCCGTCAGGCTTTCATGGAAGCCCATCTTGCCTAACGATTCCAGCAGCTCCGCTGTATTGACATGCTCTTCCTTGCCGTCATGCTCGGTATGCGCCGAAACGAGATTGCTGACAACGCGGTCGAACATATCCTTGACGATGCTGTGAACGTCGTCATGATCCAGGATGAAGTTGCGCTGTTCATAGATGATTTCGCGCTGCTGACGCAGGACGTCGTCATATTCCAGCAGTGTTTTACGAACGTCGAAGTTCACGCCTTCGACCCGCTTCTGCGCGCTGCCGATGGATTTCGTTACAACCTTGGATTCAATCGGAACATCGCCCAGCTGCGAGAACAGGCTTTCCATTTTTTCCGAACCGAACCGCACCATCAGGTCGTCCTGCACGGAAACATAGAACCGGGAATAGCCCGGATCGCCCTGACGGCCGGAACGGCCGCGCAGCTGATTATCAATACGGCGGGATTCATGCCGTTCCGAACCGATGACGGCCAGACCGCCCAGTTCGCGGACACCCTCGCCCAGCTTGATATCGGTACCCCGGCCGGCCATGTTGGTCGCGATCGTCACCGAACCCTTCTGACCTGCCTTTTTGATGATCTCCGCTTCACGCGCATGGTTCTTCGCGTTTAAGACCTCGTGCGGAATCTTTTGGTCTTTCAGCATCTTCGCGATGAATTCACTGGTTTCAACGGCGATCGTACCGACTAACACCGGCTGGCCCTTCTCATGGCATTCCCTGACCTCGTTGACCAGCGCTTCAAACTTGGCTTTCTTTGTGCCGAAGATCGCGTCCGGATAATCGATCCGGGCAACCGGACGGTTGGTCGGAATTTCCATGACGCGCATGTTGTAGATGCTTAAGAATTCTTCTTCCTCGGTCTTGGCCGTACCGGTCATGCCGGCCAGCTTGTTGTAAAGACGGAAGAAGTTCTGGTAGGTGATCGTCGCCAGCGTCGTTGTTTCCTGTTTGATCGATACGCCTTCCTTGGCTTCAATCGCCTGATGCAGACCGTCGGAATACGCGCGGCCCTTCATCAGACGGCCGGTGAACTGGTCGACGATGACGATCTCGTCGTTGTCCACGACGTACTCGACGTCCTTCATCATGATGTAGTTGGCTTTTAACGCCTGCGAAATATGATGCACCAGCTGAGTGTGATCCAGCTCGTACAGATTCTTGACGCGGAAAGCTTTCTCCGCCTTGGTCACGCCGGAATCAGTCAGCTGAACCGTCTTGCTTTTGACGTCGATCTCATAGTCTTCGTCCGCTTTCAGCGATTTGACGAAGCGGTCCGCCTGCAGATACAGGTTGGCCGTCTGCTTCTGACCGCCGGAGATGATCAACGGCGTCCGCGATTCGTCGACCAGGATCGAGTCGACTTCATCGACCAGCGCGAAATTCAGCGGACGCAGGACGCGGTCCTCTACACGGGTGACCATGTTATCGCGCAGATAGTCGAATCCGACTTCCGCGTTGGTCGTGTAGGTGATATCGCAGTTATACGCCGCGCGCTTCTGCGCCGGGGTGAGCTGACGCAGGTTCAGGCCGACCGTCAGGCCCAGGAAGCGGTGAATCTGCCCCATCCAGTCGGCGTCACGGCCGGCCAGGTATTCGTTGACGGTGACGACGTGCACGCCGCGGCCGTCCAGCGCGTTCAGATAGACCGGCAATACGGAGGTTAACGTTTTTCCTTCGCCGGTTTTCATCTCCGCGATATCGCCGCCGTGCAGAACGATGCCGCCCATCAGCTGAACGAGATACGGATATTCGCCGATCACCCGCTTCGCCGCTTCGCGAACGACCGCGAACGCTTCCGGCAATAAGTCATCCAGCGTTTCACCGTTCTTCAAGCGAGCCTGAAATTCCGGGGTCTTGGCTTTCAGTTCCTCGTCGCTCAAGCCTGCCATCCGGGAAGCCAGCGCATCGACTTCATGAGCGCGTTTCTCGATTTCTTTCAATCGTTTTTTATCGTAATTAAATAGTTTGTCTAAAAAAGTTGCCATTGTGGTCCCTCCATCGCTCCTATTGTATCGTAATTGAGCGAAAAACACAAAGAAAAAGGCCGTCAAACCCGGCCTTTGATCGCTGTTTTACAGTTTTTTGACGTTGTGGGCCTGGTACCCGCGGTCGCCCTCGATCAGATCGAATTCCACCTCGGCGTTTTCCTCGATCGTCTTGAAGCCGTCCATCACCAGTTGGGAATAGTGGAAAAAAACATCGCGGCCGTCGCTGAGCTTGATGAAGCCGTAACCTTTTTCCTTATTAAACATCTTTACTTTACCTTGCATCTGCCTTAAACCTAACCCTTTCTTCTTTGTTTATCCGCGGCGGTCTTCTCCGCCATGTCGTTTCGACGGGAACCGGGATCGCTGCCAGTCGTTTTGATGCTTTTCTGCTTCACCCCTTCGTTCGCTGAACCCGGGGAATTCCGTTTTGACTGATCCTGGTTTTCGCTGGTTTCCGCCGCTGGAATTCCGCCGCTCCCGTCTACTTTGAGTATAGAGAGGATCGGCCGCAAACTCAAATCTTTTCCTTCGTCTTATTCCGCGCTTTTTTGACAACGGAGCTTACGGAACGGAGCGAAAGAAGGCGGCAGGAAGCGTTGGTTGACAGCCAGCACCAGCGCTTGGTCGGCGGCAGGAAGCAATGCATGGGCGGCGTTGAGCGTACTGCCGGTGGTGAGCACGTCGTCGATCAACAACAGCTTCCCATCCGGGATTTGGACACCGGGGATCAAGCGAATATGGGAAGCAGCCTGCCGCCGCTGGAAGGCGCTGCCCTGCTGCACGTAATCCTCCGTCTTTTCCAACAGCTCCACGATCGGCAGCCCCAATCCGGAAAACAGCTGGGGAATCGTATCGAAGCCGCGTTTTTCCCGTTTAGCGCGGGATGAGGGCATCGGCACCAGCGTGAAATGACGGTACCGCCGGCGCAGTGCAGCGCACCAAGGCTGAAGGAAAACATCCTGCAGTGCTTCATCCATGCATTCCTTGTACTGCACAAGCATTTTCATAAAAGCCTCATCATAGACAACCAGTCCCCGCACGGTCAGACCGCCGAGCTTCACTTGATGGGAAACAGGCGTCAGCTGACTGCGGCAGACGCCGCACAGCGAATCGTCGGCGAACATCATTTCGGAGATCGTGCATCCGTTTAACAACGGGCCGCCGCACCACAGGCATCGCTCAGCCGCCGGCATTGGCTTCCTCCAGACGTTTCACGCAGCGTTCAACCTGTTCGCTGCGCCTGCGGCACAGAAACAATCCGTCGCCATCCGGACAGGCAAAGCTGCGCCCAACCCGGCCGATCATCTGGGTCAGCGAAGCTTCATCGAACACGCCGTGATCGGCGTCCATCACGCACACGTCGACGCCCGCGATCGTCACGCCCCGTTCCAGCACCGTCGTCGCAAAGCAGAACTGCAGTTCCTTTGCCCGGAGCTTCCGCAGCGTTTCATCCTGATCCGGCGACTGACTGGTCAGCTCACCGCAGGAAAATTCCAGTGAAAACAGAACTTTCAAGCGATGACAGCCGCGAATCGTCGGCACAAAGATCAGCGCCTGCTTGTCCGCCTTTTGTTTGTTTTTCAGCCAGCGGTAAAGCCGCAGGATCAACAGAAACTGAGAGCCGATCTGAACCCGGGGCACCGTCAGATCATGACCGTGCGGTCGGCGGTTGAGCTTGAGCTGCATCAACGTCCCCGCCTTCACCCGTTCCTGCAGCTCCGCATCCGGCGTCGCCGTCGTGTAGACGATCTGGCCGCGGCAGCTGGTGCGCGCAATTCCATGCAGAACCGGATCGCCCTTGTAGGGAAAAGCGTCCGGCTCATCCAGGATCAACAGATCGAACCGGTGGGGATAGCGGTAGAGCTGGTGGGTCGTACAGACGATCAGATCCGCTTCGGTCTTCTTGGTATAACCCTGACAGACCGGGATCACCGACAGGTTTGGAAACGCGTCCGCCAGCCGCCGCGCCAACTCCAGCACCACCTGCCGCCGGGCGACCGCGACCGCCGCCCGCTGTCCCCGCTGCAGCCGCCTCCGCAGACAATCCATTACAATTTCCGTTTTTCCCGCGCCGCACACCGCGTCGACCAGGACGTCGTGGGTCTCGGACAATTCGCACAGCTGATCGGAGATCTGCTTCTGATTCGGAGTCAGGGGATAATCCAGCCGCAGCTGCGGATCCAGCGGTTCACTAAGCTCGGGCACGGCCGGTTCCTCCGCCTCGCACGCCAGCCTCCGGGAAAAGCCGACGCAGCGGCGGCAGTACCAGCCCTTGCTGCCAAGATAGAACCAGGATGGATCCTCATTTCCACACCGCGGACAACGCATAATTTCACCTCCCACTTATAATATTGCGGAAAATTTGAAAAAGCCTGCCTGAAATGAAGAATTTCTTTATTTTTTACGATTTCTTTTTTACAATGAAGGAAAGAGAAAGAAGAGGAACCGATCATGACTACCTTTACGATTCAAGATGATTTTATGCTGGACGGCCAGCCGGTCAAGCTGATTTCCGGCGCGCTGCATTACTTCCGGATTGTTCCTGAGTATTGGCAGGATCGTCTGGAAAAGTTAAAAAATATGGGCTGCAACTGCGTAGAAACCTACATTCCGTGGAATTACCACGAACCGAAAAAGGGCCAGTTTGATTTCAGCGGACGCAAGGACGTCGCGCGTTTTGTCCGTGAAGCGCAGGCTTTAGGCTTATGGGTCATTTTACGGCCAACGCCCTACATCTGCGCGGAATGGGAATTCGGCGGACTGCCGGCATGGCTGTTAGCGGACGATTCGATGCGCGTGCGTTCGACCTATCAACCTTATCTCGACGCGATCGACGCCTACTACGCCGAGCTGTTCAAGGTGATCCGGCCGTTGTTTTTCACCCATGGCGGACCGGTGCTGATGTGCCAGATTGAAAATGAATACGGCTCCTTCGGCAACGACAAGCAATATCTCAAGGCGATCAAGCACCTGATGGAAAAGCATGGCTGCGATGTGCCGATGTTTACGTCCGACGGCGGATGGCGCGAAGTGCTCGATGCCGGAACCTTACTCAATGAAGGCGTGCTGCCGACTGCCAACTTCGGTTCCCGCACTGACGAACAGATCGGCGCGCTGCGTCAGTTCATGAGCGACAACGACATCCATGGCCCGCTCATGTGCATGGAATTCTGGATCGGCTGGTTCAACAACTGGGGATCGCCGCTGAAAACCCGCGACGCGAAGGACGCGGCGGACGAGCTGGACGCGATGCTGCGCCAGGGCAGCGTCAACATCTACATGTTCCACGGCGGCACCAATCCGGAATTTTATAACGGCTGCAGCTACCACAACGGCATGGATCCGCAGATCACCTCTTACGACTATGCCGCTCCGCTGACGGAGTGGGGCACGGAAGGGGAAAAATACGCTGCCTTCCGCGAGGTCATCGCCAAATATAATCCGATCACTCCGGTACCGCTGTCCACGCCGATCACCTTTAAAAGCTATGGCGAACTGCGCTGTGAGAACCAAGTTTCCTTATTTAATACGCTTTCCTCCCTGGCGAAGCCGATCGAAACCGACATTCCTCAGCCGATGGAAAAGCTGGGGCAGGGCTACGGCTACATCCTGTACCGCGCGCATGTCGGCAAAGCGCGCGAGCTGGCCAAAGCCAAGCTGGCGGATTGCGACGACCGCGCCCAGGTGTTCGTCAACCAGAAATTGATTGCCACGCAATACAAGGAAACGATGGGAAGCAACATCCCGCTTACGCTCGATCATCCGACCGATAACGTGATTGACATTCTGGTGGAAAACCTTGGCCGCATCAACTACGGCGCAAGTCTGGTTTCTCCGCATCAGCGTAAGGGCATCAAAGGCGGCTTCATGCTGGACCTGCACTTCCACACTGGCTGGCAGCAGTATTGCCTGGAGCTGGACAATGTTGATCAGGTTGATTTCACCGGCGATTATCAGGAAGGCGTTCCGGCTTTCTATCAATTTACCGTAGAAATTGATGATCCGGCGGATACGTTCCTGAACCTGAACGGCTGGGGCAAAGGCGCAGCGTTTTTGAACGGAGAAAATCTTGGGCGGTTCTGGGAGCTGGGCCCGACGCATTATCTGTATATCCCAGCGCCGTTATTAAAAAAAGGTAAAAATACGATTGTCCTGTTTGAAACAGAAGGCAGAACCGGAACGGTCTCGCTGGACGACCAGCCGCGGATCGATCAGCCGCAGGAAGCCTGAGCTGATGATGTGGGGAATTCTTTTTCAGCTTTTCATTCTCCTGCTCGCGCTCACCCTCGTTTATGAACTCATCCGGCGGGCGGTGAAGCAGGGAATTCTTGACGCCAAAGCGGAGATTGAGAAGGCTGAGGAAAAAGACCGGCAAGATCTTTAATAACCAAAGTCCATCAAAACAAAAACAGAGCTATCAGCATATCTCGTCACGAGGAGTTCAGAAACTCCCGAGCATGTTGAAAAACTCTGTTTTTTAATTTACTGTTTTTCTTGCTTTCCTATTTTACAAGGAATATCTTAGGCTTCATCCGCAATCAGCCAGTCCACAACATTCACCGATTTTATTCCCTCATAAGAAGCATCCAGTCCCGGATGCAGGGATAGAATTATCTTTTCATAATTATCATGAATTTTTTGCAGCGGAGCTAATTCCCGGTCACGGACGGCTTCATCCGTCATCGACTCTGTCACTTGGATATACTGTTTATCCCCCGCCCGAACGGCAACAAAATCCACCTCCAGGTTATCCACTTTTCCAATCGAAACATCGAAATCACGGCGGAGCAATTCAAAATACACGATATTTTCTAAAACATGACCGCTGTCACGGCCGCGAAATCCCAGCAGATAATTCCGCAATCCAATATCGACGATATAGTATTTGCCCAATGTCCGCAGAAAATCTTTTCCTTTTATATCAAAACGTTTGATATCATAAAAGAAATAGGCTTCTAATAAAGCGTTAACATACGTTTGGACGGTATGGGCGCTGGGTGCGCTTTTCTGGTTTTCTCCCTCTAACAGCCCCTCGTTTACAAGGACATTGCCAATTGACGAAACCGAGATATTACTGCCAATATTATCGGCGAGGAACATCACGATTTTTCTCAGCAGCACTGGATCCGCGATCCGTTTCTGTCCGCGGCAATTTTGCCGTTCCAGAATATCCCGAACGATGACCGTTGAATAAATCCCGTCTAAGAGAATTAACGCCTTTTCCTGATCTAATCCTACATCCGCAATCCCCGGCATTCCGCCAAATCGTGCATAAGCGCTGAATACTTCGCTCAGATCATATCGTTCTCCATTTTTATCATAGGCCTGCTTTCGCTTTCCTCCCAGAGCACTAATTGACTCTTTGATTTCAAAATCATAAAAAGTCAGAAATTCCTTAAACGAAAGCGGCAGCATCTTTATTTCTATACACCGGCCGGATAAATATGTAGCATACTCCGAAGACAACAAATAAGCGTTAGAGCCGGTAAGATAGAGATCGCAGTTAAAATCGATCCGGAAGGCGTTGACTGCTTCTTCCCAAGCCGGTATCCGCTGAACTTCATCGAAAAAAAGATACATTCTTTGATCAGGGAGAACACGCTGTCTGACATATTCATAAAAATCATCACAGTTCATTTTTCTATACGCGTAAGATTCAAAATTCATTTCCACAATTTGCTTTTCGGAAATTCCAGTTTTTTTTAAGTGCTCGATCATTAGTTTTAAAAGACTGGATTTACCGCATCTGCGGATTCCGGTAATAACCTTGACCGGTTCCGTATCCTGAAAAGCAATCAGTTTTTTTAAATATAAATCTCTTTTTCTCAGTTCGCGGTTGTTAATCATGATGTCGTCCTCCTTGTATTATGATTATAGCACAAAACACAGAATATATATTTTTTATGCACTAAAATGCAAAAACTTTTTATTTTTAAGATTTTATGCAATGTTCATACATATCATGCACTTATTTCTTCTATTCTATACATTCCCTTGCCATCTTCATCCGCGGTGACTGGAGCAATTCTTGTGGATAACAAGTTTGTCCAAAGTTCTCATTCACAAATAAAGAAAAAAGCCGGACATCAAAAGTCCGACTCTTTCCTATCTATCCGCAGATACCCAATTGACCGCGGTTATTTGCCCAACGCCGCGTTGACGCCGGCTGTCTTTCCATAATAAACGACTACAGACAAGCAGTCTCCGCTCTGATGAGCTGCCCCTTCATAACCACTGGTGACGTCGCCCGCCGCATACAAGCCGGAAATCGGCTGGCCTGCTTCATCAAGGACATGCGCATCCGTATCGATGACCAACCCGCCGAAGGTCAGGTGATAGTGCATTTCCAGCTTGCTGATGACAAACGGTGCAGTTTCTACCTTGCCGTTGAATTCTTTCCGCCCGAAATCCGGATCTTCCCCGGCTTCGACATAACTGTTGTATTGATCGACCGTTGCCCGCAGCGCCTGCGGATCCAGGCCGGCCATCGTTGCCGCTTCTTCCAGCGTATCTGCGACAAACATAAACCCACGGTCCTGCATGTCTTCAACGAAGCCTTCTTTCGCTTCGTTCATCTGGTCGATCATCGTCTGATCGCCGATATAGAAGCCCACGCCCTTTGGTTGATTGTTGGTCAGCTTGGTGAGACTGGCCTGAGTTTCATCCCCATAACGTTTCGCATCCGCATTGACCGTCAGCTGTTTGTTCGCCGTCACGGTGCCGGCCTGCGCGATGCTGCTGGAGCCATGATAGCCCTCAATGACCGTTGTCAAAAACTGCATGTCGCGCGTCTGAGCTCCGACCGCTTCGGCCATCAAAATTCCGTCGCCGATGTTGGTCGCCGGGTTGGTGCTGCCATTTTCGGCACACAGTCCGGTGCCGACGCGCTGAACCTTAGCGCACAGTTCGCCGTTGGAGGCAAAGCCGCCGGTTGCCAGAATCACGCCTGATTTTGCTTTATATAAAACTTCTGAGCCGTCTTTATTCGTCGCTTTGACGCCGGTGATCCGGCCGTCTTCCTCAATCAGTTCCGTGGCCCGCGTCTCAAAAACAATCTGCGCCCCGGCATCCTCCGCCAACTTCTGCAGCGCGTTGATCAGCCCCGCTCCGCCGTCGACCGGCGTATTCGCATGCATTGCGCCGGCCATTGATTTGTAATAAGTATCCTTGATCTCCATACCGCCGCTGACCAGCCATTCAAAAATATCCCAGTTCGCATCCAGCGCCGTCTTGACCAACGTGTAATCCTGCGTCGCTTCAACGCCGGCCAGATCCTTACCCCGGCCGGCCAGATAGTGATCGACAAGCATCATTTCTACGCTGTCAAACCGGCCCGCCTCTGCAGATGCCTGGTACTGATGGATTTGTTCCTGCAGGGTCGTTAGAGCTTCGCCCCATTCTCCGAATTCTTCCGGTGTATAGGTCAGATACACATCCAGCTGATCGTCGTTGCGGTCCATTGCGGCGTTCATTTCTTCATTGAGCATCGCCATGTGGCCGCCGGAAATCCGCGTCGCTCCGCCGGTAAAGCTGCCGGCTTCCAAGACCAGCACCTGCGCGCCGTTTTCCGCCGCGCCAGCCGCCGCTGCCAATCCCGCACCGCCTGCGCCGATGACCAGTACGTCGGTTTCGACAGCCGGCTCTGACGAAGGCGTCGTTGTCGCTGCCGGCGTTTGGGTGTTTGTGCCGCAGCCTGCCAGACTGAGCGCGAGCCAGCCCGCCATCAGCGGTTTCATGATTTTCTTCATTTCTTTATCCTCCCGTTTTCAGAAGCTTGTTTCTGAATCAGCCTCATTCTAGCGTCTTGTGAAAACAGACGCAATATAGAAAAGATAACTGGGCGTTTTCGAGCGTTAATCAGGCATTTTGCGGCTTGGGGATCATCCAGGTGACGACAAATTCCTTTCCCTGAATCTCGGCCGTCAGCGTTCCGCCGTGCTTTTCCACAACCTTGCGCGCGTTCTTCAGCCCATAGCCGTGCGCGCCGCCGTCCAGCTTGGTGCTCATCCATTCGCCCTTCTGGTTCTTCGCCGCATGGACAAACGGATTCTGAATCCGCACGACAAGATTCTCATGAATCCAACCTCCGGCGATCTCGATCACCCGTTCCGATTCCGCGCACTGTTCAGCAGCTTCGACCGCATTGTCCAGACAGTTGACAAACACGGTGCAGAGGTCCATCGGTGAGAGGAACTGCGCCTGATCGAGCCGAATCCCCGCTTTCAGTTCAATGCCTTTTGTCTGGCACAACCGCCGCTTGTCTTCCAGAATTACGTCCAGCACCGGATTGCCCGTTTCGATATAGACCGTCGTCTCAGCCGCTGCTTTCAGCTGATCGACGTAATCGCGCACCTGCTGGATTTCGCTGAGCCGGTTGAGCGTGTTCAAATGCCTGCGCAAGTCGTGATGCAGCGCTTTTAATTCCTCATCTTTTTCTTTCTCTTTTAACATCAGCTGCATCTGAAAATTCAGCTGATCCTCGGCGGCTTTCGCCTCCCGGGCGTAGCGGGCGGATTTAAAATACACCTCAGTCCCTGCGAGGATCAACAACGTCGACAAGCCGAAAAACAGAACAAGAAAGGAAATCAGGAGCGTATCGCCCCGGCTTCGCTGTTCGAGATCGTCTAACAGGCTGTAAATCACCAGGTTGGCCAGGAAACTCGTCATTGCCGGAAACGTGCTGATGAACAATTCCGGAAGTGAAATCGTGCGGTTTTCATCGATCAGCACAATCGCGCGGCGGAATAAAATCACTGAGCTGATCCGAACCAGTCCGGTTAACACGACTAATAAATTATGATTATGCAGCTGGAAAAACAGAAAAAAGATCTGAAAGAGACTGTACCAGATGCCCATCAGCGCCGTGCAGAACACCGCCAGAAACAAAGCGTATTTCTTGTCGATCTTCAGAAAAACAAGACCCCAGACAGAATAGAAAAGGATAAACTTGCCATAGCGCAGCACCGCTTCCAGCAGCGATGAAGTCGAGGGCACATACAGCAGCGTAAACATCAGATACAAAATCACGGCCGCAGCGAGGCGGTTTGTCCGGACCGGCAGCGGAAGCGTCAGCCAGACAAAACAAAACGAAAAAACAAATCCCTGAAAGAGAATCATCAACAGCCCGCTCACAGGAATTTCCCTCCCCAGAAATTCGTCAGCGCCTGCTTCATGCCTTTTTTACGATTTTTACTGACTGGCACGCGGGTACCGTCCTTGAGGACGACGTCCTGTTTTTCTATCTGACGGACAGCTTCCAGCGCGACCAGAAACGAGCTGTGACAGCGGAAAAACGCTTCCTGCTTCAGTTCCTGTTCGAGTTTTTCCATCGTCGAATAACATTCCAGAACCTTGGCCGGAGTATGCAGAAGCAGGTGGCCGCGCTCCGTTTCGGCATAGATCAGCTCGTCGATCGCCAGACGAATGATTTCTGAGCGGCCCTTGAGCTGAAGATAGGCTGTCTGCCGATGATGAATCTCATCCAGAGCGGTCCCGACAACCTGTTCAAACTGAGCCGCGTCGATCGGTTTCAACAAATATCGAAAGGCCTGGACTTCATAGCCTTCCAGCGCGTATTGGATATAATTCGTGATGAAAATAATCGTCGCCCGTTCGTTGACCCGGCGCAGCTGCCGGGCTGTTTCAATGCCGTTTTGTCCGGGCATTTCCACGTCCATCAGCACCAGATCCCATTTTTCTTTGGGCAGCGTCAGAAATTCGCTGCCGCTGGCGCAGACGCTCAGCTGAACCGGAATCCGGCGTTTCTGCGTATCCTTGATCAGGGCTGCCTGAAGCGTTTCCCGGATATTCGGATCATCGTCAACGATCGCCGCTGTGATCATCTGCCTTTCCTCCTCTCGTTATCGGTTGGATTTCATATTTTTCTGTAAAACGGCCTGCGCCATCGCCGCATTATGCTCGCACATCGCATGCAGCGGCGTGGCCGGAATGACACTGGAATTCTGCGCCCGGTCAGTCAGGCTGTCGGCGCAGTACACCAACGAAAAGCCTTTCCATGATGCCCGCCGGTAATGAGCTTGCGGATAGGGGAAATGCCGGTCCCGGGCGCTGTACGTCGCAGAGCTGCAGTCGGGGCAACCTTCTTCTCCGGCCAGAATCCGGTCGCAGAGTTCGATCATGATTGTCAGGACTTCCGGTTTCAACGGTGAACCGTTATGACCGGTGCAGATCCAGTCAAATTCTTCACGCCGCTGATCAAGCTGGATCAACAACCTCCGATAATCGCTCACGGTCGCCGCCGGCGCGCTGTGAAACTGACCCGCTTTCTCCGCAAAGCCCGGCAGAAGCAGCACCTGATCCGCATCCAGTTCATCGCCGGCATAAAGAATTCTTTCGGTGTGATCTAAAATCATGATGTTGCCTGGAGCGTGACAATCGCAGCGCAGGATTTCCAAGCACCGTTGTCCGAGTTTAAGAATTTCATGGTCCTGCACAAATACCGGCGTATAATCCAAATGCAGCTTTGCGGGATCTTCGTCCATCGCGTTGCGGCTGGACGCCGCCGTTCTTTCCGTCATATACACTTGATCAAACAGGCCGCATTGACCGGTGTGATCGATATGCGCGTGGGTGCAGATCACCGTCCTGACCGGTTTCTGAATTAAAGCTTCACAGAAGCGACGGATCTTCACTTCCCCGCAGCCGCAGTCGATCAGCGCCGGGACCTCTCCGTCCACAAGATAACAGTCGCAGCCGCAGCCCCTTATCCACCATGTCGTTTTTGTGATCGGTTCCGCCTGAATCATCCGCCTATCCCTCCTTGTTTTTTAACCTTTATTTTCCTCCTCTTTATTGTAAAGGGGAAAAGCTCAAATGCCAACTCGCAAAGGGAGAAATTCGCGGTGAAAGTCCCAGGGCCGGCGCGAATCCCTCGCTGTGACATAACTTTCCCTGAACAAAAGAAACAAGAAAAAAGATCGAAAACAGAAATGCTTTCGATCTCGGATTCTTCCTTACTTCACCGCTTCGCGCGACTTCTGCGCATGCGCAGGACGTCTGCGGCGGGCTGGCCGGTGACCGGCAGGTTTATTCGCCGGACTGGTTGACGCCTGTACTGGGGAAACCACCGTTTTGGACTCCGCCGCCTGCGGCTGGGCTGTGGTTTTAGCCTTAGGATCCTTGACGACCGGAATTGTATACCGGATCAGTTTTTCGATATCCTTCAAATAAGCGCGTTCATCATTCTGGCAGAAGGAGATCGCAATTCCTTCCTGCCCCGCCCGGGCTGTCCGGCCGATCCGGTGAACATACGTTTCACTGATATTCGGAATGTTGTAATTGATGACGTGGGAAAGCTTCTCAATATCGATGCCGCGGGCTGCGATATCGGTTGCCACCAGTACCTGAATCTCATGATTCTTAAATGCCGCCAGTGCTTTCTGCCGGGCGTTCTGCGATTTGTTGCCATGGATCGCCATCGCCTGGACATGACCCTTGGTTAAAAAGCGGACGACGCGGTCGGCTTCATGCTTAGTCCGGGTGAAGACCAGCGCAGAGGTGACTTCCTCCTTCTTCAAGACCCGCAGCAACAGGTCGTTCTTTTCGCTTTTTTCCACATAATACACACGTTGTTCGATCTTCTCAATCGGCGTGGATACCGGCGTTGCTTCCACACGGACCGGATTCTTCAGCAGCGAAGCGGCCAGGCCGGCAATTTCCTTCGGCATCGTCGCCGAGAACAGCAGCGTCTGCTTTTTGTTCACCAGCAATGCGCTGACGCGTTTTACATCATGGATAAAACCCATGTCCAGCATCCGGTCGGCTTCGTCGAGCACAAAGATTTCCACCTGGCTCAGATCCAACAGACGCTGACCCACCAGATCGAGCAGACGGCCCGGTGTCGCGATCAGAATATCCGCACCTTTTTTCAGCTGATCAACCTGCGCGCCTTGCTTGACGCCGCCGAAAATCACGACGGTCTTCAACGGCAGGCCCTGGCCGTACAGCTGGAAGTTATCCACAATCTGGATCGCCAGCTCGCGAGTCGGCGTCAGCACCAGCGCCTTGATCGCCCGTTTGCCTTTCTGCGGCTGTTTCATCATCTGGTCGAGAATCGGCAGCGCGAACGCCGCGGTTTTGCCTGTGCCGGTCTGCGCCAGCCCCAACAGATCGCGGCCCTCCAAGACCGGCGGGATCGCTTTCTGCTGAATCTTGGTCGGGGTCGTATATCCCATCCGCTGACAATTTTTCAAGATCGACGGATGGATAGGTAATTCATTAAATTTCATGGTTCACTCTTTCTATTCCTAATTCAAAAACAGTGCTTCGGCGCACTGTCAGGATGTCATAACTTTATTATGCATCAAGAAATGGGACTTACGGTACATAGTATAGCTCAACTTCCACCATTTTACCAGAAAAAAGCGCGAAAAGCCTTTTCCCCGGGCACTTCTTCCGAAGAAGCAGGACGGCTCCAAAGCCAGAATGGACGCTGGAAGAATGGGGAAATTGGGATGATCGCGATTGCCATCCGGCGGCGTTCCCGTTACAATAAAAGCATAAGCTCGCAAAGGAGTGGATTTTGTCCGGCGTCCCATCCCTGAACCAGGAACTCGGGAAACGTGGAAAAGGAAAATATCATGTTGGCCCCCATCCGGAATGTCTGTTATAAGCAGACTTTTTCGGCGCGTGATTTTCAGGACGATTTTCTTGAATCGCCAAGCGGTCCTGATGAAAAATCATTTCTCGTTTCCTTCAAGTTCATTGCCAGAGCCGGTTTAAAATCCGGAAAGAAAGGACAAAATACATGAAAAACTTAATCGCTCAGATCCAAACCAAACCCGCCTTATATCAACAAAGTCAGGCAAATATCTGGACCGATCCTTATCTGTCGCAGAAAATGCTCGAAGCCCATCTGGACGAAGCGTCGGACGGCGCGACACGCCGGAAAGATTTCGTCAGGCAGTCCGCAGCCTGGATCGCATCCCAGCTGCCGCCTCAGCAGTATCCCCGGCTTCTCGATTTAGGCTGCGGTCCGGGAATTTACGCGGAGCTCTTTGCCCGTCAGGGGTATCAAGTTTCGGGAATTGATTTTTCCGTCCGCTCGCTGGATTACGCGATGCAATCTGCGGCAGAGAAAGGCCTTGCGATCCAATATCGCCAGGGGGATTACACCCAGATTGAATTCGGCGGTCCGTTCCATTTGATTACCTTGATTTATTGTGACTTCGGCGTGCTGACGCCTTCCGCCCGTACAGCCTTGTTAAAACAGATCTACGCTTCCCTGCTTCCCGGCGGCGCTTTCCTGTTCGATGTGTTCACGCCGCTGAACTATAAGGATAAGCCTGAAAGCCGGCGTTGGTTCGTTGAGGAACAGGGCTATTGGAGCGAGGAGCCGTCCTTGGTCCTGCATGCGTTTTATCGGTATGATCAGGACGCTTCGTATTGTAATCAATATGTCACGATCAAGCCCGGCGCGTACACGGTCTATCACGTCTGGGAACATGGATTTACCGCCGCGGAATTAGAACGGGATTTAACTGCGGCCGGCTTTCGGTCCGTTACATTTTATGGCGATGTGGCGGGCGGCGCACTGGATAAAGACGGAACGACACTGTGCGTGCTGGCAAAAAAATAATTCCGGGAATAAAGCAAGACGTGCGTGGTTAAGCTAGAGAAAAGTGAAGGGTGCAAAGCCGCATTTTTCCTGGTTTCTCCATTATTGCCGCCCCCCTTGTTATCCTGATTGAAGAGCATGATCCTTTCTCCGGGCAGGTTCGCTGCCCTGGCGCTCCGTTTGCCTGCAGCCGCCAATTTAAAAATTTTACAAAAATATCGCGAAACTATGTCACACGGAGGATTGCCTTCCGTCTAATCATTGAAAGGAGAAATTCAGATGGACAAACAAACTCAACCGCTATCCCCCGCTTTGATCAAGGAGGTGCTGGCGCATAAGCCGCAGGCCGCGGCCGAACTGGTTCAACAGCTGCAGACGCCGGTCTTTAACCTGGCTCTGCGGATGCTTGGAAGTGTGGCCGACGCCGAAGACGCAACCCAGGAAATCCTGCTTCTGGTTTTGGAAAAGCTGCCGGGCTTCCGCGGGGAAAGTGCCTTGACTACCTGGGTCTACCGGCTTGCGGTCAACCGGCTGATCGATGAAAAGCGTTCGATGTTCGCAACGCATCCGCTGAGCTTCGAGGCCTACGCCCAGGATATTCAGGCATTTCAGAAAGAATCGCAGCGGGAAGATAAGCAGATTCTGGCCCGGGAACTGAAATTGTCGTGCACCAACGTCATGCTTCAATGCCTGAAGCCGCAGGACCGCTGCATCTTCATCCTGGGCACGATGTTTAAAGCCGACAGCCGGCAGGCCGCGGAAATCCTGAATCTAACGCCGGAAGCTTACCGCCAGCGGTTATCGCGCGCCCGTCGGAAAATGGCAGACTTCATGTCGCAGTATTGTTACCTGGCTTCCGGCGGCTGCCGCTGCACCTGCCGGATCGACTTTGCGATCGGCACGCGCCGGCTGGATCCGGACAACCTGGAATATTCCAAGCTGCCGACAGCCGAACCGCAGGTTTTACATCAGCATTTAGAAGCGATGGAAAAAATTGAGGAACACATGACGGTGTTCGACACCCTGTCCGCCTATGCGCTGCCGGAAGAAAAGCGGCAGACATTACAGGATGTGGTCGCTTCCGTCTGGATGGAGAAAGTATGTCAGAATTAAATTTTGATCTGGCCCTGTCGCAGCAGTTTCTTGGCGATCTGGCCCGCAACAACAACCTGGATTGGATGCACGCGCATCAGACAGAATACAAGCTGGCGCGAAAACAATTTGAAGATCTGGCCCGGGCGGTCAACGAACAGCTGGCGATGAACAACCCGCGGCGGCTGGATATCGACATTGCCCGCCGGATCAGCCGCCTGAACCGGGACACCCGGTTTTCCAACGATAAGTCGCCTTACAATCCAGTCTTCCGGATTCATCTCTCCCCTTGGGGACCTCAGCCGATTCCGTGCGATTTGTTCCTTGCGCTGACACCGGATACCCTGATCGTGGGGGGCGGTTTGTTTGCTTCCCAGTTTGCGGAAGCGACCGCGCTGGTCCGCCAGGCGATTGTCGATCAGGCTGACGCTTTCAGCGCGCTGATCCAGGCCCCGGAATTTTCCGTCTGTCTGCCGATCAAGGGAGAAAGTCTGAAACGAGTGCCTAAGCCGTTTCCTGCCGATCATCCGCTGGCGGATTATTTAAAGATGAAGTCATGGTATCTGGAATGCTTCGCCCAGGGCAATCTGGCCCCGTCGGAGCTGGTCGATCAAATCACAGGACTGGCTGAAAGTATGCGGCCGTTCAACGAATTCCTGAACCGCGCGCTGGCTTCCTTCACGATGCCGCAGCGCTGAAGTTCCAGCTCTCATAAGCTTTTTCTTAGATCCAAAAAAGCGCAGATATCGCTACCTGTGCTTTTTTGTTTTTATTCTTTGAATTAAATAGATAGCGTTCTGATCCTTTAAAGCCCAAAAAGCTTATTCTCGATCCCTTCCGTTAGATCTGACGCTCCAGAGCAAACCTGCGCTAAGGACTGCAGGCAAAAGCATCAGCCAGGTCCAGGAATCAACGAAGGTCCAGCTTCCGAACCTTTCTGTGATGAAGAAAATCGCTATGGAAAGCCCAGCGATAGCCAGGCCAGCCCAGCGGTAACCCGCTGCTGTTTTCGGCTTTCGTTTCAGATAAACCAGAACGGCTGCCAGTACTGTCAGAATCATCATTACAAGATTAACAATGGCAAGGGCGCCTGTCGTTTTTTCCGCAGCCTCACTCTTCGGCGTTTCCTCCGGCGTTGAAATATCCGGACGGGTTTCAGGCGACGGTTCTGGAACAGCCGTTGCCAGCTGATCCGGCTTCTCATTTTCATGCGCATTCTTATCTGTCGACAATGTGCCGCTCTGAGTTAACCTTGCGTTCTCCGGCTGCTTCGTTTGTATTGGTTCCGGATGAATTTCAGAGGCTGAACCCGATGTATCCGTGTCTGGCTGAGCAGGAGCTTTAACTAATTGTCTCACCGCCGTTATCAAACGTTTTACAACGGAATCCACCTGAGTTTGACTCGCTGCCCGATCCGCAAAAATCGTCTCAGCCTCTGCAAGCGCCTCCTGCAGCGAATTCCAGCTGGCCCGTGTATAGTTTCCAGCATTCAATCCTTCAGTCTTAGCGATTTCCAGTTTCAGCTCCCGTTTATCCGCTTCCGAACGAATTTGAAGCAACCACGTATTCTGCGGCTTGTCGTTATCCCGCGTCTGGAACTGGGCCGTGAACTGTCCGTCGGCAAAGACTGTGTTCTTGACATTAGCGTCCTGATGCAAAACTTCAATCAGAGGGCGATCCAGCGTAACTGTCAGCGTTTCATGAGAGGCATCATTATAGGGCGACATCGCCGCAATTCTTATTGTTCCATCATCATAAAAACGGATCATAACACTGCCGGCTTTATCGACCGTCACCCCGTTCACGGTAACCGGCGTCTCAGAGAAGTTATTGATGGCCAGAATATTCAACCCATGGTGATATACCGCATGAACATCCGAAGTCTGTGCGATGATCTCAATCTGTGGATTCTCTGCGTACGCTTTGGTCTCTGCTTCAGAAGCGCACGGGAGTATAACGTAAGCATATTGTGCTTGTTGAGGATCAACACCATGATCGAACCAGAGCGTAGCGTAATCGTCTGTTTTTAACGTTTCATCAACTGTAAATCCGTTCTTCATCGCGTTGATATCTTTCCAATATCCGGAATGTTCCTGCTTTTGAATATGTACAGCCGCTGGGGACGGGAAGTAATAACCAAGATCTGATCCCGGAGTGCTGCCGCTGAGATGAGCGTAACGAGGCTGGTCAATCAATGCGCCTTCTCCCTGGGCAATTTCCCGGCCGTCAATCACAAGCCGATTGTCCTGCGTAATTTTCCGATTTTCCACAATCGTTTCCACACTCCGCCCCTGACTGCTCGTAATTCCGCTGCCCAGCGCCACAATTTCATGATCGAAGGTAAACCAGGATTTCCGCGCAGTTAAATCCATTTGGATGCCTTTGGATCCCGGAATGGAATTTGATTTATTCAAAATCATTCCCGCTGCGCCGTAACGCTCGTCGATGACACTGCCTCCAACCCAGTTTTCTTTCGATGTTGTATCCCCCAAGTTCAGCAGCTTATCTATCGAAAGAGTATCCACGGTAGTCCCGGGAATGCGTTTCCAGTCGATCGTAGCCCAGGTATCGTCAAGATACTGATGAAGGTCTGAATTATTCAAGACGGTCCATCCATCGCCCAGATGGAAGCCCTTCATATTCTCATTATTTCCAACTTCCGTATTGGAAATTCTCTGATTGTACATCGATATCTGGAATGAGTAATCTTCACGGTTATGGAAAAACTTTGCCATCCGGTTCATCGCATAGGTCTGCTCGGTAATCCGAATCGGCGTAACCGTTTCATCTGCCATAACCTCATGATAGAACTTCACGAATGGATAGTTTGGTTCTTTACTCGTCGGATCCAGCAGATTGGTCACAATGCGCGGATTCTCCTGAATCCAGTATTTCAAATGTCCCTGCAGCTGAATGCGCTGATCTTCTTTGGCCATTCTCGCAATCAAAGTCATCCCGTTAATAAAGGATAATCCGCGGACTTCCTGACTTTGCAGCTGACGGGAAATTCCGCGGCCAGCCGTGACGTCGGATAATAACCCCTGCCAGACCACCGGAACATAATTAACTTCAATCACCTCTGACAAAAGATCTACTTTTTCTTCCACAAAGCTCTGATAATCCTCAATTCCGTTCAGTACATGCAGATAATAACCGCTGGCGGCAATCAATGCCCGTCCATAACCTGAGGTATAAGCTTTATTTGTATGGAAAACTGTGGATCCGTCATAATAGAAACCATCGCCGCTTTTTACAATTTCTATGACTTTTCCACTGGCGGCAAACGCTTTGCTCATGGACTCCTGGATCTTCGCCTCATCTTTCAGAATTACATTGGCAACCATGTGATTTTTACAGAAATCCAAACGGTTTGATCCGGTCATGTTTGCGCCGCCCTGCTGGGCGTTCTTGGCGGGATCCGGAATAAAGATATTGACCCGGCCGGCATATTTTTCAATTTGTTCCTGCGTAAGAAAATCATACATCAGAGTAACAAAATTATTCAGCTGTGCCCCGCCTTCAATTTCCGGTCCCATTCCCCCTTCGATAACATATTTGGGTTTCGGAGTTCCCTGCGGCCCCGTATAGACATAGTTAGTCCACCATTCGATGGCGCTCATGATGTCCTGATACAAATCACGATCATATTGATACGGTGAACCTTCTGTCAGAAAAGCCTGTGCCATGATCTTCAGGAAATAGATATTACGAAGATAAGGTTTTGAGGCAACTCCTCCGGTATATTCGTCAGGCCACAGTTTCTTTGATCCGTCTTCATTTAAATTGGGCTTCATCAGATCCCAGTATTCTTTTGCCTGATCAAACAGACGGGACATATAAGCCTGTGTATTGGGATCAGTATAATCTGGATCCAGATCGCCGATCAGTTCTGCGTAATTGTGCCGCATCTGATCATATTTATCTGCGACAACCGGTTCGATGGTTAACGTGATCTGATCACGCATGCCTTCGTACTCCGCGCTGATTTCAACGATCCCCGCCTGCTCGGCAAACAGAAATCCATTGTGGATAAAAGCAATGTCCGGATTGCTGCTTGTCCACTCAACCAAGTCGTCTTCCGCATTCAGACAGTGCAGCAACAGTCTTCGGCCCTGCGAAAGATGAAGGCTGCCGCAGTCGATCGCAAAACCATCAATGACCCGCAGCTGAGCTTCCGCGCTGATTTCAGGATGGTTTTTACTGATGACCTGGATCAGCGTTTCGCCAGTTTTCAACCCTGTAATTTCACCGTCATCCTTTACTTTCGCGATGGATTCATTTGCAATTTTAACCGTGACTGCTTTGTCCGATGCGTTAGACGGCAGATAGCGCAGCGGAATTTCCTGCGGTTGATTAAGTTGAAGCGTAATCCGTTCCTGTGGAAATTCCAAACCTTCAAGAGTGATGATATTCTCTTTAATCTGAACGTCGTCCAGATAGAAAGTACCTGTGTTCGCATTCGGATAAAAGATAATCTTAAACGCCTCAATCCCCGCCAGTCCGTTCAGTTTAATCGAATAATACTTCCCCGCTTCATTTGCTGCAATTTCCGTCGGCGTCCAGTCCGCCATCTTTTCCGGAGATACGGTATAGGCTTGTTGAAATGCAACGTTGACCTTGGCGTCATTTTTCATCCAAAAGCTCAGCTCATATTCATGGCCTTCCTGCACGCCACCTTCCGGTGTGACAAACTGGATAAACCGCGGCGAAGTTGTATTGGTATAGGTTAATTTAGCCGACTGATTCCCTTCAATAAAAGTTCCAGGTTCCTGGCTCAGACTTCCCACACCGTTGGCACTGGCATTTTTCATCGTCCAGCCCACAGCCTGAAGATCATCTTTCCAGCCGCTGCCGGAAGTGATGATCGTCTCTTCAAATCCACCGTTAACCACCGCGCTGTCGGTCACTTGAATCGGCAGCGTGGCTGTGATCGATGGATTTTCCTTACCGATGGCAGTTAATGTTGTCTTACCTTGTGCTAATGCAGTAACCCTTCCGCTTTGATCGACGCTGGCAATGGTTTCATCCGCAATGGTGAAATCCACTTCTTTATTTACTGCGTTCTGCGGCGCATATTGCAATACCGGAAGCGTGCTTTGGCCTTTTTTCAAAGTCAAGCTCGCCTCGGCAAAACTTAATTTCTCTAATTTTCCGACGTTTAGCTTTTCAGCAATCCTCACGTCATCCACATAAAATGTTCCAGTCTTTGCGTCTGGATGCGGATAGAATATAAGCTTAAAAGCTTCGATTCCCGCCAAGCCTGTCAATGGAATCGAATAATACTTACCTGTCTCATTCGCTGTGATTTCCGTCGGCGTCCAGTCCGCCATCTTTTCCGGAGACACGGTATAGGCTTGTTGGAAAGCAACGTTAACCTTGACGTCATTTTTCATCCAGAAGGTCAGCTCATATTCGTGCCCTTCCTGTACGCCGCCTTCCGGCGTAACAAACTGGATAAACCGCGGCGAGGTCGTATTGGTATAGGTTAATTTAGCCGACTGATTCCCTTCAATAAAAGTCCCAGGTTCCTGACTCAGACTTCCTACGCCGTTAGCGCTGGCATTTTTCAACGTCCACCCTATCGGTTGTCTATTCTCCTGCCAGCCGCTGCCCGCAACGATTTCACTCTCTTCAAAGCCTCCGTTAACGACAGCGTTGCCAATGACCGTAATCAAAAGTTCAGCGGTTATCTGCGGACTGCCAAGACTCGCAGCAACTAACTTTGTCATCCCTGATTTCAACGCAGTTATTTCGCCTTTTTCGTTCATCGATACGATTTCCGGATCTTCCACACGATAACTCACTTCTTTATCATCCGTTTCTTCCGGCGTATACAAAAGCTCAGGAGTATAGGTTTCCCCAACGTATAATGTTATTTTATCATCGCTAAACCGCAAAGTTTCCAATGGTGTTTGTTCCCGCGATTTATCTTTTACTTGAACATCATCCACATAAAATGTTCCAGTCTTCGCGTTAGGATGTGGATAAAATATGAGCTTAAAGGCTTCAATCCCAGCCAAGCCTGTCAGTTGCACTGAATAATATTTACCTGTTCCATCTGCTGCTATTTCTTTCGGCGTCCAGGCGGCCATCTTTTCCGGAGCGACCGTATAAGCCTGTTGGAAAGCAACATAAACCGAAACGTCATTTTTCATCCAGAAGGTCAGCTCATATTCATGCCCTTCCTGTACGCCGCCTTCCGGCGTAACAAACTGGATAAACCGCGGCTTATCTGAATTCGTATACGTTAATTTCGCCGATTGCGTACCTTCGACAAAAGTCCCAGGCTCTGTGCTGAGGCTGGCAACTCCATCATTAGGATTTTTAAATGTCCAGCCTACTGGCTGCCTGTTCTCCTGCCAACCGCTGCCCTCAGCAATTTCAGTATCTTCAAAGCTTCCGTTTATCACTCCGGCCGCAAGCGCAGTAAAAGCCGACTCAACCGACTGAGAGACAGTTGATTCTGCCAAAACTTGACTCGCTTCCGCAGGCAGTGGAGAAACAACTGCTTCGGATTCGATAATTACCGGTTCCCCTGTCGGAAGCAACTCTTCGAAATCTACCGATTCCTCAGAATTTTCGTATTCTTTCTGTTGATTTGTTTCTTCCTCTTGATTATCTTCCCCACTTTTCTCATTTTCCAGCTTATCTTCAAAAGGAATCTCATTCATTATTTCTCTGTCTTTTTTGTTAGCTTTTTGTATGTCAAAAGCCAGCACTCTGATATCGGATCCCATAAAGGATACGATCATACACACAACAATGGAAAACTTCCCACCAGCAAACAATCCTTTGCGCATATTTCCTCCCTATTCCCTTTTCTGCATTTTATCGGATGACAATTCACTTTTCATTTTGTGTGTAAACGTTTACAAGTTTATTATAAACAACATGTTCCCTTTTGGCCAATAAGAAGTATTTCTATATAAGCAAATATTTCTTATCCATAAGTTTTTATAATAGTCATTTCTTTTTCTTTTCTTATTTTTACATGAAATTAAAAAATAAGTTCTTCAGTTTTCTTTTATTAAGCTTAAGTGTAATCAATCTTAAAACTTTAGATTTAGGACATAATTTAGCCTTCGTTTTACAAGCATTGATCAGAATACTCTCAGAAAATATACAGTTTAACGATATAGAAAACCTGTCTTCCTCGGAAAACCAGTTTACTTTACGATTATTAAATATTCGCTAAGAGAAAATCAGCTCAATTCGTTACTCTCCTGCTTCCACCAGAGTGAACTGGAATCCCTCGTCCAGTTTAACGAACCGGCAATCGGGAAATACTTTGCTTAAATAGTGAACCATGCCGGTCATCCCTTCCATTTCATTGGTGGAATGATGGCAGAGAATACACGGCACCTTCGCATCCAGACACCATTGCAGATCGATCCAGTTGGTGAAGCCATCGTCAGCCAGGATCATGCAATCCACATTCTCCATCATCATGATTTGGGAATTCATCGCCGCGCCGACACCCATACCTAATTTCGTTACCCGCTGATCCGGATCCCCCAGGATCTCGACATAACCGCAGCCATGCGGCTTCAAGGCTTTCGCCAGTTTTTCCGCCAGTTCGGAAACGGTTTCCTTTTCAATCGCCGCGTAATGATAAAAAGAGGAAACCGGACGCTCGTCAAACGGGATTCCGGTGCTGCGCGCCAGCGAATCCGCCACGCCGTAGACGGGGAACTGATCCCAGCCGTCATGACAGCGGTATATCGTAATCTGATGTTTTTGGCAGAGCTTGATCTTTTGATCGCGCAGGTCTTTCATCGTCTTATACGGCGCGGTTGTTTCCACATAAAGGCAATTTTCGTGCGAAATGATAAAATGAATATCCTGCCGGATGCATTCCTCGATCACTTTCATTGTCGCAACCCAGCAGACAGCCACTTGACTGACCTCGGAACTCCCTCCGTCAATCAGGATAAAATCCCGGGTTTTGCGGTAATCCACCCAGGGCGTATGACTTTGAATATGATCAATTATTGTTTGTATTTGCATAAACAAACCTCCCATGTTTTCATTATAAGCCGAAATCAAGTGTCCGGTCTTATCAATTTGACTCTATTGTATTTTTTTCAATGTTCTCTCTGATTTCATATTATATATCCATTATTATTGCATCACTTTCTTACAAAATCCGCGGCGCTCTATGTTTCTGTCATAAAATCTTATATAATTCCCTTAAAAGAAATGAGGAGCCGTAATGGAATTCAAATTTGTAACCTTAACACCGGATAATCTTGCCTCCGAGCATCTCAGCTGCATTATCCGCACGAAAAAAGCACATCCGGGAGTGGAAGCCAAACGCCGGTGGCTGGCTGAGCGGCTTCCGGAGGGCCATATTTTCCGCAAACTGGATGCGAAAGAAAAAGAAACAGCCTTCATTGAATACGCTCCGTTAGAAACTGCCTGGGTTCCGATCACCGGTGACAATTATCTCTATCTTTACTGCCTCTGGGTTACCGGCAGCTTCAAAGGGAAAGGAATTGGCCAAGCTTTGATGGATTCCTGTCTGGCTGACGCTAAACGTCAGGGGAAAGCCGGCGTCTGCATGCTGGGTTCGCACAAACAAAAATCCTGGCTGTCCGACCAGGCGTTCGCTAAGAAACAGGGCTTTGAAGTCGTCGATCAAACCGAAAACGGCTATGAGCTTCTGGCTTTATCGTGGGACGGCACAAAACCGCAATTTACAGAAAACGCAAAGCAAATGCGAATTGAGAATCAGGAATTAACACTCTTCTATGACGATCAGTGCCCGTTTATCGCGCAATATATTGAAAGGGTGAAGAAAGAGTGTGAAACTCAGGCCATTCCGCTGATCCTTAAGCATGTTGATTCATTGGAAAAAGCCAAAGCGCTGCCCTGCGTTTTCAACAACTGGGCCTGTTTCTACAAGGGTAAATTTGAAACGGTGAATTTGCTTACCCCTGATATGTTGAAAAGAATATTAAAATAACAGGACAGGATTTCATAAATTATTTATTCACTACCGCAAACGAACGTTGAGAAACTCAACGTTCGTTTGCTATTTTCAGTTTTTTTTCTTAATTGAGTTGTCCAAAAAAAGTGCCGCAATCCGTCCTAAAGAAAACCGGTGCTGATCTGTCCGCCACTTTTTGAATAAGAGAGAGTGTCTGACGGGGATCGCTCTTTCAAGCTTCCCTGCACCCTTAGTCTATTCCGTTCCCGAGTTATTTCATGTCCGTGATTATTTTCACAATCTTCATTTCTCTAGTAAATAAATTTTTGTATATCTTTTCCCTTTGTTTCTTCTCCGGATTCAAAAGAAATTCTGAAAGCAACCTGTTCAGGTTCAGTCAACAAAAACGTGCCATGTTTATATAATTAAACATATCAACTCGCTTTTTTGCTGAGTTTCATTCGTTTTCATAAAAGATCGCGGATAATCTTAACTTTCTTCTGTTTCCAGCAAGGCTATTTCTACTTTTGCGCAATATTAATAGTGTAGGGTCTTTGATGAAGCGGCTGCCCGTCCGGATGGATCTTTCTTTGGATTCACTTGTTTTTCGAGCTGGATTGTTCAGCTCTGGAAAGGAGGGGCTTTCTATGAAATTTTTCATGGAACTTTTGTTTTCTCTCTCTTTTTCTGAATGGATGTTGATGATTCAAACAACGATCATGATCATTGAATGCAGAATCAGAATTATAGAATTCAAAAGAAAAAACGCCGTCATCCGTAGCAAAGATCACCGGCGTTTATCTGTCCACAGCTTCCCTTCGATGAAGAGATAGCTTATGACGGGTACCGCTTTTTCATGCGGCCCTGCACTTATAGTATACGTCATTCTTGAGTTATTTCAAGGGTTGCTGCTTATTTTCACAATTTTCAGTAACTATTCACCGAGAAGTGAGGGAAAAGAAAATCGGATCAGCTTAAAACTGCCGGTTGACTCTGTGACCATCCGAAATTCAGGATGTTCTCGAGGGTTTCCAAGGTATTCTGTTTTTGTTTCGTTGCCATTTGAAGCACACTCAGCACGGCCATCTTATGCTTTCCTGTTTCTTCCTTCTCAGTGAATAGTAACAATTTTCATTTTCTTCATTTCTCTAGTAAATAAATTTTTATACAGCTTTTCCATTTATTTCTTTCCTGTATTTAAATGAAATTCAGAAAGCCGCCTATTCAGATTCAGTCATTACAAACGCGCAATTATTTTTGTAATTAAGTGTATTAGTTCTTTTTTGTCTGGTTTCATTAGCTTTCATAAAAGATCGCGGATAATCTTAACTTTCTTCTGTTTCCAGCAAGGCTATTTCTACTTTTGCACAATATTAATAGTGTAGGGTCTTTGATGAAGCGGCTGCCCGTCCGGATGGATCTTTCTTTGGATTCATTTGTTTTTCGAGCTTGTTTTTCAGCTCTGGAAAGGAGGGGCTTTCTATGAAATCTTTCATGGAACTTTTGTTTTCTCTCTCTTTTTCTGAATGGATGTTGATGATTCAAACAACGATCATGATCATTGAATGCAGAATCAGAATTATAGAATTCGAAAGAAAAAGTGCCGCAATCCGTAGCAAAGAAAACCGGCACTTATCTGTCCACCACTTCTCGAATAAGAGATAGTGTCTGACGGGTATCGCTTTTTCAAGCGTCCCTACACCCTTAGTATATTCCGTTCCTGAGTTATTTCAAGGGCGTGCGGTTATTTTCATAATTTTCATTTTCAGACACTTCACTCCAAAAAAACCGGTCAATGTCACTGACCGGGATAATTCCTGCTTAACGCAGATCTTCCTGCGTCGTAATCTTGATATTTTTATACGATCCCAGCACCGCGTACACCGCTTCGCCGGTCAACAGTTCTACGACCTGCGCGTCGTCGGTCGCCTGTACCTTTTCCTGACGCGCCTTGCGGTACGCCCGCAGAATCAGCGACGTCCTAAACGCCTGCGGCGTCTGCGCCTGCACCAGCTGGCTGCGGTTCGGTGTTTCCTTGATCTTTCCATCTTCAATGACCTTGATCGTATCCTTGCACGGCACCGTTAACAAGCACGCGTCATGCTCGCTTAAGCACTGGCAGATCCGGTCCAGACATTCCTGTTCCAGAAACGGCCGCGCGCCGTCGTGGATCAGCACATAGTCCTCGCTGACCGCCATTAATCCGTTAAACACACTCTCCTGACGGGTTGCTCCGCCTTCGACAAACACGACGTTCCCCCGTTGTGTCCGGTTGCGCATACAGCGCACGTAGTCCTCACGCTGCGTTACGATGACGATCTGCCTGCACCGCGGATCGGCTTCGAAAATGCTCATCGTCTTTTCCAATACGTTCTTTCCGTCCGCAAAGGTGTAGAACACCTTGTTGTAGCCAAGATTCATCCGACGCCCCTGTCCGGCAGCCACGATTAACGCTGAATATTCCATCCTTTTCCCTCTTTTTCGTCCTTTTGGTAGTGCTTATTTTATCACACCCCGTTCAGTCCGGCAATGGACAGCGCGGTTTTTCACAATTCCTGACGCATTTTTACGCAATTCAGCCAGCGGATTTCTTAAAACGCTTCGTCAGATAAGAGCGGATTTGACGATCGATCTTTTCCGGATCTTCCCCTTCGATATCAAACGGCGTGTCCTCGCCCAGCTCAAAGGCCAGCTGCGGCATTTGGCGGGTGATTTCCTGAAGCCGCCGGCGTGCCAGCGTTTCCATTTCCGCACTGTCCAGCGTCCGGAAATCCAGAATTGCATCAGCGATTTCATCCCAGCCCTCATTCTCCGTTTTCACAGAAACGGCCTGAAATCCAAGTCCGGATACCGTCCGGCTCTGTTCCGTGTCCAGCAGAATCAGACAATGCCGCAAATCCACCTTCCGTCCCGCTTCTTCCTCGATCAGTCCCTGCTCGATGCCCTTGCGCAAAATAGCCGCGCATTCCGGCCGGGCAGCGTCCAGATTACGGATAAACAACAGCGAGTAGGGAGAACGCCGCAGTTTTTCCAGCCACAACGAATACTGTTGATCCGGACCATGCACGAACCGATAACCTGCCTGACTGTCTTGATAATCCATCATATCCACTTCAATCCGCCGGTCGTTCTGCCCGAAGTACAGCTGCGCCAGCACCTTTGCCAGCCGCTGCTTCAAAGAAACCTGTTTGCCGCAAAGCAGCCACACCCCTAAAGGCCGATCCTGCACAACCCCCAGCTCCATCCACTGCAGCTGTTGATCGATCTGCGTCAGAACGCCTTCCTGCCCGATCAGTTCCCTGCGCAGCCGCTGCATCACCCGATCCTTTCGGCGGCGGTCCTGCAGCGGCACGTCAGTCAGCTGCTCCAGAATCTGATCGACATCCCGCTGCGCGACTGTGCCGCGATGATCCATCCGCGCGCTGGCACAGGCCAGATCAATAACGTCCAGCGCCTTGTCCGGCAGCTTGCGCGAAGGCATGAAATACTGCGTGCTTTCCATCAGCGGACCGACCAGCTCCATGGGAAACTGGATCTGATGATGCTGCTCATATTCCGGAATCTTCGCCTCGATCATCCGCCGGGCGGAATCCAGATCCGGCTCCTCGATCATAACCGGCTGGAAGCGCCGCTGCAAAGCCCGGTCCTTTTCAATAAATTTGAGATATTCATCATACGTCGTCGCGCCGATGCAGCGGATTTCCCCGCGGGCCAAGACCGGTTTCAGCACGCCGGCCACGTCGATTGAACCTTCGGCTTTACCCGCGCCGATGATCTGATGGATTTCATCAATAAAAAGAATGACCTGGGGGAACTGCCGCAGGGCATCCAGAATTTTCTGAATCTTTTCCTCAAACTCGCCGCGGTACTTGGTCCCCGCCACCAGACCGTTGACGCTGAGTTCAAAGATGACGCTGCCGCGCAGGCAGTCGGGAACCTCTCCCTCGTCAATACTTTTAGCCAGCTGTTCCACCAGCGCCGTCTTCCCCACGCCCGGATCGCCCAAAAGCAGCGGATTGGCTTTTTCTTTCCGGCACAGAATCCGGATGATCGAATTCATCTGCGCCTGCCGTTCAACGATATTGGAAGGCCGGTTGGCCATCCACTGGTTCAGGTTGCGCAGCTCCCGGATCGAATTCAGGCTATCGATATCCTGCCGGTTCAGTTCCGCGATCAATCCGGCGATATCCACATCATACCGCCTTAACAGCTCCGAGGCGACGTTATTGGGCGTTTCCAGCAGCGTCCGTGTCAGCATTTTCAGCGTGATGACCGGCGGTGTGGAACGAGCCGCTTCAACCAGACATTTCTCCAGAATTTCCTGGACGGTCTGCGTGTACTCGGTCTGCCGTGTTTCTTCCTCGTTAAAACCGAACAGCACCTGAATATCCTCTTTCAGCTGTTCGGCGGTAATCCCGCGTTCGCTCAGCAGTTTCTGCAATGCGGAATGATCTGTCTGCAGAATGCCGATCAATAAATGCTCCGTTCCGATGAAGGTGTTTTTCATCTGCCGCGCCACTGTGCGGGCGGACTGGATCGCCTTCTGAGCCTGAGGATCAAAATTGGTTTTCATCCTCGCGATTCCTCCTTCCAAACCGTTGAACTTCCCAGTTCAAGTTCAGTGATAGTATTGCCCCGGGTCAAGATCACTACACCGCGGCTGTCTGTTCCAATTTTTAGGATTTCCTCCTGGCGTCTTCAACATGCTTCATTTCAGTTTATCCGCCAAGAGAGAAACTTATGCCCGGATCTTTTGCCTTCCCGCCTGCCGGAGGACCGAGGAACTATGAAAATGAAATGAAACCCGGTAAGCTTACCTCGCTTTTTTTCGAAGAAATCATGAAAATCGTTCCAATCGCGATTTCTTTATGACTTCTGGACAAAAACATTTTATAATGGAAGCAATGGCCCGTAAACGGCAGAGGCGAAGCGAGGTGAAAACATGATCGTTACCACGAAAACCGGGGATCAGGGAACAACTGAAATTCAGGGGGGACGGATTTCCAAAGCGGATCCGTTAATTGAAGTCCTGGGCGATCTGGACGAGCTGAGCGCCGAATGCCTGGTGCTAGCCAGCGGATTTTCCGGATACCGGAAATCAATGAAGCAGATCGTAACCCAGCTCAGCGCCGCCAGCGCGATGCTGAGCGGTTATGGCGAAGCCGATCTGGAAAGTTTTATCCGGATGCTGGAAATCGAAATTGAATCCAAAGTCAAAGCGGCCGGCGAATTCAGATTTCATTATCCATTCGACAATCCCGAGAGCGCGGCGCTCAACCGCCTGCGGACAATCAGCCGGCGGGTTGAGCGGCATTGGTGGAAGCTGCAGGAAACTCGAAAGACCGATCCGTCCCTGGGCGTCTATCTGAACCGGATCAGCGATTATTTTTATGCGCTGCAGATTCAGAGTGCGGCAGGTTCGGAAATTTAAATATAGGAGGAAGCATTTAGATTATGGGATATCGCAAGGAAACAATCGTTAAACTCAATCAGGACATCCGGGAATTTTTTCCGTATTTAACTGAAATCCAACCGGAGGATCATACGATTCACGCCGGTGTTTCACGGCTGGTCATGCTTGACCGCTACGCTCAGAAGGATCGGGAGCTCAGAACGCTGGGTATCGGCGACATCGTATTGACCGTCATCAAAGAGGATCCGAAATATCCGGCCCGGGGCGTCGGCGTCGTCAAAGCGATCGACTGGGAAAAAGAGAGCGTAACGATCGAAATTGAAGAAGAATTCCGCGGCACACTGGAAGACGAGCAGGAGTCGATCACCGGGATAATCCGCCGGCCGTTCGCGGAAATCGACAAGCCGATGGAGATCTGCTATGAACAGATCGCCCGCCGTGTCGGCACAGCGCTGGCCGAGCCGGAGACCGATGTGGCTCAGCGGAAAAAATACGCCGGATTATTTACCGAACAGTTAAAGAAGCTCAACGTCATTCCGGCCGGGCGGGTTTTGTTCGGCGCAGGCAGCGGCACGCAGGTCACTTATTTCAACTGCTTCGTTATGCCGTTTGTCGAGGATTCCCGCGGCGGCATTGCGGAACATCGCAAGGAAGTCATGGAAATCATGTCGCGCGGAGGCGGCGTCGGCACCAATGGATCGACGCTGCGGCCTAAGCATGCCCCGGCCAAAGGCGTCGGCGGACGCAGCAGCGGCGCTGTCAGCTGGCTGAACGACATCGCCAACCTGACCAACCTGGTCGAACAGGGCGGCTCTCGGCGCGGCGCACAGATGATCATGTTAGCGGACTGGCATCCGGATATTATCGAATTTATCATTTCTAAAATGCAGAATCCGCGGGTCCTGAAATGGCTGAGTGAAAATAATAAGGACGAACAGGTCCGCGAGCTGGCCCAGCGCAAGTTGAAATTCATCCCGCTTTCGCGGCTGGAACGGCAGATGCTGGAAACTCTGATCGAAAATAAGAACACGCCGGCGGACGTGCTGGACTATGCTCAGCAGACGCTGCTGGAAGGCGGCCGGCTGGAGGTCGTCAATCCGGAATTTTTAAGCGGCGCCAACATTTCCGTGACGCTGACCGACGAATTCATGGAGGCGGTAGAACGGGACGGCACCTTTGATCTGCGCTTCCCGGACATCGCCAATTATACTCCGCAGCAGAAAGAAGCCTACGACACCCACTGGCATAAGATCGGCGACGTCCGCGAATGGGAGGCCCTGGGTTATCCGATCAAGATCTACCGCACGATCCGCGCCCGCGACCTGTGGGATCTGATCTGCTTCTGCGCGACCTATTCCGCGGAACCGGGGATCTTCTTCATTGACAACGCGAATAAGATGACCAACGCCAAAGCCTACGGTCAGAAAGTCGTCGCGACCAATCCGTGCGGGGAACAGCCGCTGGCGCCGTATTCCGTCTGCAATCTCGCCGCCGTCAACCTCGCTAACTTTGTTGACAAGAAAGACGGCCGGATTCTCTTTGATGAATTGGCGGAAACCGTTGCGCTGACCGTCCGGATGCAGGACAACGTCATCAACAGCACGCCGTATTTCCTCAAGGCCAACGAAGATCAGGCCCTGGGCGAACGGCGCGTCGGCCTGGGTGTTATGGGCCTGCACGACATGTTAATCTGGAACCGCAAGCGCTACGGATCGCCGGAAGCGTTGGATACCATCGATCAGGTGTTCCACTGCATCGCCCGCGCGGCCTATCAGACCTCCGTCGAGCTGGCAAAGGAAAAAGGCAGCTTCCCGTTCTTCACCAGCGGCGAAGCATTTATCAATACCGGCTACATGAAGCAGATGGACGAGGATATCCGCCAGGACGTCCTGAAATACGGCATCCGGAATTCCCATCTGTTAACGATCGCTCCGACCGGATCCACCGGCACCATGGTCGGCGTATCCACAGGCCTGGAACCGTACTTCAGCTTCTCCTATTTCCGTTCCGGCCGGCTGGGCAAATTCATTGAGGTCAATGCCGCGATCGTCGATCAGTGGCTGGCGCTCAACCCGGGCTACACCCGCGACACGCTGCCGGAGTTCTTCGTCAGCGCGATGGAACTGACGCCGGAAGAACATGCCGATACCCAATGCGCGATCCAGCGCTGGATCGATTCCTCCATTTCCAAAACCGTCAACGCTCCGCGCGGCTTCTCCGTCCGCCAGGTTCAGCACATCTATGAACGGCTGTATGCGGGCGGCGCGAAAGGCGGCACCGTGTATGTCGACGGTTCCCGTGATTCCCAGGTACTGACGTTAAGCAACGAAGAAGAAAACAGCTGGGATCAGATGGATATTGAGCGCGACTTCGGCGTTCCGGTTAAAAAGACGCAGGAAGCGGAAAAGAAAACCGATCTGCGCGCAGACCGGCAGGACCGCAACATCGGCGTGGAAGTCGGCGACATCTGCCCGATCTGTCTGGAAGGCATCGTCGAGGAAATCGGCGGCTGCAATACCTGCACCAACTGCAACGCGCAGCTGAAATGCGGCTTGTAGAGAAAAGCCGACGATCATCAAAATTGAACAATAAGAAAGGATTGCGTTTAGGGATGAGATCATCGCCATAAAGCAATCCTTTTTGTTTATTCGGCAAGAAACGGAAGCAGCTGGTCCAGCGCGGCTTCCCAGATCTTTTGATCGTGTTCCCATTCCCCGGTCATGGCGGAATCGTAATATTTCAGCTCACCCAGATAAAAGAGATCGCCGTGTTTGACATGAAACTGCCCGCAGACGTTTTTTCCTTTCTGATGATATTCCAGGATCGCCGCCGTTGAGCCGAGCATGCCCAGCTGTCGTTCAGGGCCCAGCCAGGTGATCCTTTTTGACAGGGGCATCACCGAACTCAAATCACGGTCGCTGACGTAAAGCTCCAATGAGATCCCGCGGCCAAGCGGACTATTCCCCTTGCCTTCATACAGAAGACCGATCGGTACAGGTGTTTCTGTAAAATGGGCTGCGTAGCCGATCGTAAAGCACTCGCCCCGGAAATCCACCTCCGCGACGGCCGGGGCGATTTCACGGTTGAGTTCATCGCGGAACAGCTCGTTGATCAAAGTGATATCGAGATCCACTTGTTCGCTCAGCTGTTCGCGCGTCATCGTCACCGGCGTCAGCGAATACGGCTGGTGACGCAGCGTTTTAAACGTCCAGAAGCCTGCGCCTGACAGGATCATCAGCGCGATCAACGTGATCTCTAATTTTTTCCACCGCATATACCTACCGACCTTTTCTTAATCCGGAATTCCTTGTCGTTTCCGAATTCGTTCAAATAACCCAGTTCGATAAATCCATCTCCGTCATCGGCAAGTCAGTGCTGACGGTCAGATTCAGCTCAAAGCTGAGGTTCATGGTCATGCCCTCTTCGACAGCGGATGTTTCGATCAAAATCACGCCGCCAGTCATCTGATAGTTTTTTGAAATCTGAAAATTTACCTTGCATTGTTCTAAGGTCGTCGTCTCCTCGAGCGTCTGAAACTGTTCCTTCATCTGTTCCAGAGCTTCGACGTCGGTCTCCGCATTTCCCAGCAGACTGATCAACTCCGCCAGTTCGCCATAGTCTTTCGCTTCAAAATTTAAATCATATCCGTTGTCGGTTTTCTTAACGGTAAACACGGAATATAATTTCTTCAGATCCATTTCCTGCTGCAGCTCGGCGACGGACTCCGGATTGTAATCGATCGGTTCGCGGCTGCGCTCGCCGTCGCTTTCCGTATAAAGCATCTGATCCTGAACACAGGACTTCATGTTCATCGACTGCCCCATAAACGACAGCGACAGATCAAAATAAAGAACGGGTTCTCCCTGTTTGTCGGCCGGCTGACTCTGAATGGTCATGATGATGGGAAAATCCAGCGTCATACCCTCAGCAGCCATTTTAATTTTTCCGTCCATTTTATAGGTCTGGACCGCCTCGTTTTTTTGCTGATTAGCCTGAACCTTGGACATGATCTCCGCTGCGGTTTCCGTTTTTCCGCAGCCGCCAAGCAGAAGACTCGCAAGGAGCGCAAAGCTCAAAAACAACTTCTTTTTCATTTTATTTCCTTTCTGTCCGGATTCCCTGATTCCGGATTTTCTTTATAATAAGCATATCATATTTTTTACCAAAATCCGACAAATTGATCGTTTGGTGATGCTGGGAAATTTCTGGAAAGCAGCCACATCGCCGCACTTTCCCGATTTTAACAAGTTTACATGAATTCTGAAATTTAAGAGATCATTATTTAAGGTAAGCCAAGGGATGTTGTCTTCTCTAGCTCAGGCTTTTTCCAGCGCGGCAGGGAATCGGGAAATTTCAGCTTCGGTCTGGCGTGCAAGATCTCTGGCTATTGCATAGGCTTCATCAAACAATCGCTGCGTCAGCGTGATAAAAATAGCTTCTTCTGATTCTTTGAGCGCCTGAACGATTCGCCGCTGGTCATCACACAGCCTTTCCGGCAGCAAGGCGTCCGGCAGTTTCAGATTGGGCAGGCGTTTGAGATAATGCCCCCATAGCAACAGATCTTCCAGCTGAGTGAGAAATTGGCGCTGACCTGCATATAACGCACCCTCGCGCAGCTGCCGCAGCAGTTCCCCTGCCAGAATTCCGGCGGATGAAGGCAGTGCTTCCAAACGCTCCGCCAACGCCTGACGGAATGCGCTTGTCCATTTTGGAAAAAGTACGCGGACTAATGGCGTCCAACAGAGTGTCAGCAGCTGCAGCGCATCTAGAAAAGTCACAATATTTTCTTCCACGATCGCTTTATCCAGCTTCATTGGGGCGAGCGAAAAATCAGAAGGACTGACGATGACTGAACCTTTTTTGGCGGCCGTACGGATCACGCCAATATCGTTCAGCACGGCCACCGCGCTTCGGATCGTCGCCAACGACGCCGAATATTCCTGCATCAGCTGGGGAATCGACGGGATATAGCGCTGATCGTCAAATTCTCCAGCCCGGATCCGCTCCAGCAAGGAGCATGCGATTGCGGTATATTTAGGCGTCCGGCTGGCAAGGGCAGCCCAGGAATAAGCCGGTACTTTTCGTTGGCCTTCCGATTCAGGAGCCAGCGCGTCCAGAATTTTCTCCGCACGCATCCAGCCCTTGTCATAAATCTGCCGCAGCCGGGCTTCACAGGCGGAAATCTCCGAATTCGCCATCGCTTCCAACAGCTCATTGAACAACTGTTGGAATTCTTCTAGCGGCAGCGCAACCCGCGGATCCAGCTGCAGCGTCGCGTACAGCGGAACATAGGTCACATGACTGACCTCCTGATGCCAGTCCTTTAAAAGCTGATTATTAAAGGGCGAGAATAACGTTTCCAGCAGCTGAGAATAACAATGCAGCCTGCCGCGCTGTTCCTCGGCCTGCACCGATTGACGCAAAAGATTGCGCAGCGGCTCAAGCTCCTTGATACGGAACGCCCCCTGAGCCTGCAGAAAAGGATAAAGCGGCGCCAGACTGCGGTAGATATCAAGAATATAAAGCTTCCGATTCTGGATCATGCGGGTGATCTCCGCGTTGGTCAGATCACAGCGGATTACGGCTTTCGTTCGAGCCTCGCAATCGATCACCCCCTCTGCCTGAAGCATTCGGTACACTCGCCTCACGGTTGTGATTCCAACGTTGTATTGCCGGCATAGCTCGGTCTGCGACGGCAGCCGGTCCCCCTGGCGCAGCGCGCCGCAGGCAAGCTGCGTCAGAACCGACTGATAGAGATAGTCGTAAAGAGAAATTTCCTTCAGCACGTACGCCTCCTTCCGCATAACAAATCATATTCCTTACTTGTTACACTTCGTTTTTAATATTATAGCATGCACCGATTTGAAAGGAAACGACGCTTGCCAAGAGGCTTCGCTTGAGCTACAATGAAGCTGATCCATCTGATAGCTAAATAGATAAAGATATTATCTTCCGATCTTCTTCTCTATCAAAACGACAGGTCTTCTCCTGCCGTGATCAGCTTTCAATTTCAGGGAGGAAACCTTATGAATACGATCAGCGCGCAAGCCGTCCAGCGTCAGAACCAGGATTATACATTACTGATGAACATGCTTCACGTCAGCGTCAGCAAGCATCTGCTTGACGAACATTTTACTTTAATCTGGGCCAACGATTTCTATTACGATCTGATCGGTTATCCTCAGGCAGAGTATGAGGTACTGTATCACAACCGCCCGGATTTATACTATGCTGAGAATCTCGAAGACTGGCAAGCCATCCAGCACGTCGTTGTTGATGCGATCATCGCCGGCAAGCCGGGTTATACGACCGTCACGCGGATGCGCCGGAAGAGTGGGGAATACGTCTGGGTCCAGCTGGCCGCAACGTTTGTTGAGGAACGAATCAACGGTGTTCAGGTTGCCTATACGGTCATGAACAACATTGACGACGTCATGCAGATGCGGGCGGAACAGAGCGTAACCTACGATAATCTACCCGGTTTTGTCGCTAAATATCAGGTCGGTCCTCAGCTGCAGCTGAAGCTTCTGGACGCCAACCGCAAATTCCTGGAATTTTTCGGCGACGACAGCTGGAAAAATGAAGAATACATCGTTTTTGCCCGCAACGTTGAACGCAACAGTGAGCAGCTGGAGGCCAACCGTGAACGGCTGCTTAGCGGATTGCCGGTGCACTTTACCGCCCAGATGAGCGATCAGTATGGAAATGACGCATGGCTGCAGATCAATGCTGAACAGATCGGCGTCAAAGACGGGGAGCCGGTCTATCTCGTCATTTATCTGGATGTGACCGACGAAACCGAGCTGCGGCAGATGCAGACCCGTCTTGAGCAGCAGGCCGCCGAGCTGAAAGCGGCGCTGGAAACGGCCCGTCAGGCCAGCCGCGCAAAATCCGATTTTCTTTCGAACATGTCGCACGATATCCGCACGCCGATGAACGCGATCATGGGCATGACCGATCCGGCGGTCCGGCATCTTCACGACGAAGGTAAGCTGCGCGACTGCCTGCGTAAAATCGCGTTGTCCAGCGAACATCTGCTGGGGTTAATTAACGATGTCCTGGACATGAGCCGGATCGAAAGCGGAAAAATGACGCTGACCGGTGAACCCGTCACGCTGCCGGAAACATTGGAGAACATTGTGGCGATCATGCAGCCGATGCTCAAGGCCAAACGTCAGAAGTTTGCGATCCATCTGCGCCATGTGCGGCATGAACGGCTGTGGTCGGATCCGCTGCGGCTGCGTCAGATCTTCATCAATATCTTATCCAACGCTTCCAAATTTACACCGGAAGCTGGGGAAATTACCTTTGTCATCGAAGAACTTCCAGAATCGGGTCCTGATTATGCTGATTACCGTTTTACATTTCAGGATACCGGCATCGGCATCCGCCCGGAGTTTCTGTCTAAACTGTTCGAGCCGTTTTCGCGCCAAGCAGACAGCCGCGTCGATAAAACGGAAGGCAGCGGACTGGGTATGGCAATCACACGCCGGCTTGTCGATTTGATGAACGGGACGATTGCGGTGGAAAGTCAGATCGGACAAGGTACGACCTTTACCGTCACACTGCCGCTGCAGATTCAGATTGAAGCTGATAAAACGCCGGTGCATTTTCCAGATCTGCGCGTACTGGTCGTCGACGACGATACAATTATGGGTGAAACGATGACTGCCTCCCTAATGCAGTTGGGCGTGCGTGTGACGTTGGCCACAGGGGGCCTGGAAGCGCTGACGCTGGCGGATCAAGCAAAATCTCAGGGAGTCCAATTCGACGCCGTCTTTCTGGATTGGAAAATGCCGGGGATGGATGGCCCGGAAACCGCTCGTCGGCTGCGCAGGAAAATCTCCGGCACCACTCCGATCTTGATCGTTTCCGCTTACGATTGGAGCGATATAGAGGAAGAAGCGACGCAGGCGGGAATCGATGGTTTTATTTCCAAACCGCTCTTCGCTTCAACGCTTTGCCGTGCGCTGCAAATCTATGTTCTGAAGGATACCCCAAACAAACTTAACGATGAACAACCAAACCGGATTTTTGCCGGACGGCGGTTTCTTTTAGTCGAGGATAACGCCCTGAATCGTGAAATTGCGGTAGAACTGCTGGAACAGGACGGAGCAGAAGTAGAGATTGCTGAAAATGGCATGGAAGGCATATGGAAAATGAAACACGCCGCCGACCGCTGGTATGATTTAATCTTAATGGACATTCAAATGCCTGTCATGAATGGATATGATGCAGCTCGCCGGATCCGCGAACTGCCGCGGGACGATGCCCGGCAGATCCCGATTTTAGCGCTGACTGCCGATGCGTTTGCTGAAGATATCCAGTTGGCCCGGGACGCCGGCATGAACGGGCATCTGGCCAAGCCGCTAAATATGAACGCGCTGCGCAAAGAAATTCAGCGTCAGCTGATAACCGCGGTTCATAAGTAAATAAGCAAGCATACGGATAAAAGCAAACGTGCTATAATCTCGGCAGGGACGCTGATTTAAGCGTCCTTTTTCATTTTATTCCCGAATGCACTGGCCGAGAATGAACCCAATTTGATTTTCTGCGCGGCAATTTAAACAAGCAAATTGCTTTCTTATTTACCTTCCCTATTGCAGTTTTTCCAAAAAAAACGTGCCGGGCAGGCCGGAAAACTGGATATCAGTATCCAGCTTCTCGCCTTCAGGGAAATCCCTGACCACCCGCAGCACGTTGTTTTTTATTTTATCTGATGAATGGAACCGAGAATCAAGCGTGAACCTGTTCATGCTCGACCGCCCGGAAGAAGCGGAAGAACAGTGTGATCGTGACCAGCACCGAGATCGTATCGGCGATCGGTTCCGCCACGAAGACCGCAAACACTTTGTTTTCAATGAAATTCGGCAGAATATAAATCAGCGGAATCAACAGGATAATCTTCCGCAATAACGCCAGAAAAGTTGAAATCTTGGCGTTGCCCAGCGCGATGAACGTCTGTTGGCAAGCCAGCTGTGCGCCCATTAAGAACACCGCCGCGATATAAATCCGCAGCGCCCAGACCGTAATCTGCGTCAGAGCCGGATCGCTGGTGAAGATCGCCGCGAACATCTGCGGGAACAACATACACAATCCCCACATAACCGTCGAATAGATCAGGCAGCTCGCCAATAACAGATGGAACGCTTTCTTCACGCGGTCGATATTCCCCGCGCCGTAATTGAAGCTGATGATCGGCTGCGCGCCCTGGGTTAAGCCCTGCAGCGGCAGCATCGAGAACTGCATGACGCTGGACAGGATCGTCATCGCGCCAACCGCCAGATCGCCGCCGTATTTCAGCAGGGAGGAATTAAAACACAGCACCAACAAACTTTCCGTCGACTGCATGATAAATGGCGCAACGCCCAAGGCCAGAGCCGGGAACAGGATCTTGGCGTTGATGTTGAAATATTTCGGATGCAGCTTGAGCTGACTCTTCTTTCCGCTTAAAAACTGCAGCACCCAGACCGTCGAAACCGCCTGCGACAGCACTGTCGCCAACGCCGCTCCGCGCACGCCCATATTGAAGCCGAAGATCAGGATCGGATCAAGCACAATGTTGGTAATCGCGCCGATGATGACCGTTAACATACTGACGCGGGAGAACCCCTGGGCGGAAATGAACGCGTTCATGCCCAGCGTCAGCTGAACAAAAATCGTGCCCGCGGCATAGATCATCATGTACGCCTTTGCGTAAACGATCGTGTTTTCACTGGCCCCGAACATCATTAACAGCGGCTCGCAGAAAATCATCGTGACCGCCGTCAGAACGACGGAGGTGATGACCAGCGCGGTGAAGCAGTTGCCTAAAATCTTATTGGCCTGTTCGTTATCGCCCTTGCCCATCATGATGGACGCCCGCGGGGCGCCGCCCATGCTGACAAGCGCCGCAAACGCGGAAATAATCATGATTAAGGGAAACGCGACGCCGACGCCGGTTAATGCCGACGCCCCCGAGCCTGGAATATGGCCGATGTACATCCGGTCGACCATGTTGTAGAGTGCGTTTACGACCTGAGAAGTGATCGCCGGCACCGCCAGCGCAAAGAATAAGCGTCCGACACGGTCCTTCCCTAAATTTGTTTCTTTCGATTGAATCATAGTTAATCCCCTTTCCGATTGGTCATCGCTTCGATGTTGGCGTAAATCTGATGCTGAACCCGGGTATACACCGCCAGTTCTTCTTCCGAGATACCGCGGGTCACGGTTTGTGAGAAATGGTCCATACTGACACGCATCTGACCGATTACCGGAGCCGCTTTCTGCGTCAGCCGCAGATGCAGGATCCGGTGATCCTTCGCGTCTTCCTCACTGGTCAGATAACCCCGGCGCACCAGCGTGTCCACGCTGCGGCAGACTAAGCCTTTGGAAACGCCCAGGGTCACGGTCAGTTCCTTGGCTGTGTTGATCGACGGATTGTTCGACAGAAAGATCAGAACGTTCATTTCGTTGGGCGAAAACGCTTCGCCGGCAACGGAATGAGCGCAGAAGCGGCTGTACGCCTCGCGTAGACGGGCGTAGCCTTTCAGCATCTGTTCCACGTTGGAGATGGGTATCCGTATCTTACTCATCGGCGTTTTTCCTCCTCGATTAGTTTACTTGTATACGATCATTCCTAAGTATACTCCGGATCAGCCGCAAGTCAAGCTCTCTTTTCCCCTATCTCTATTCTTTTCCTGACCGGCTGGTTCCTATCCCCGCAAATTCATTTGACCCCAGTATAAAAGAGGAACTTACAGCGGAATTGACAGGCTTTGCTTTCTGCATGACAGAAAGAAAAACGGCGGTCTGAGCGAGTCCCGCCGTTTCTGAATCAGAAAGAAATAATAAAATAAGTGCTGTCTGCGTTATAAATACCGGGCCGTAACGCTTTCCCCCTGCGCTTTTAAAGCCTGCGGAGTCCCGGCAAACATCAGCTGGCCGCCTTGATCGCCGCCCTGCGGCCCCAGGTCGATCACCCAGTCGCAGGCCCGGATCAGCTGCGGGTTGTGTTCCACGACAATCACGGTATGACCGGCATCCCGCAAGCGCAGAAGCAGCTTCAGGAAGTGTCCGATATCCGCCGGATGCAGACCGGTCGTCGGCTCATCCATTAAATACAGCTGGTTCTTCCCACCGTGATTTTCAATCAATTCCGCAGCCAGCTTCAAGCGCTGTGCTTCTCCGCCGGAAAGCGTCGTCAGCGGCTGCCCCAGCGGCAGATAGCCTAAGCCCGCTTCCATCAGCACCTCCAGCATCCGGATCAATTTAACCTGTCCGGCAAAGAATTGCACGGCTTCTTCCACCGTCAGATCCAAGACTTCCTTGATCGAGCGGCCGTTGTATTTGACGTTCAGCACCGTTTCGTTAAAGCGCTGGCCATGACAAACCGGACAGACGACTTCAACGTTGGCGAAAAACAACATGTTGTTCTCCACAACCCCCATGCCCTGACAGTTTTCACACCGGCCGCCCGGCGTGTTGAATGAGAAATGAGAAGCCGGACAATGCGCGGCACGGGCCGCCTCGGTCTTCGCAAAGAGATTGCGGATCAGTGCATAGACGCCGCTGTATGTCGCAACATTGGAGCGCTTCATCCGCGTGATCGCGGCTTGTTCGATCGTTACCACTCGTTCAAATTGTTCCAATCCCGCAATTTCAGCACCGCCGCGGCGATCCGCAAGCACCTCGAATACCAGGGTGGATTTTCCTGATCCGGAAGGCCCGGTTACCGCGGTCAGGCACCCGGTTGGAAAAGCGGCGGTAAAATACCGCAGATTATACAGACTGGCATTTTTGATGGTGATCCAGCCCTGCGCGGTTTTCGGCCGCGAAGTGATTTTCGCCGGTTCAGCCAGCCAAAGCCCGGTCAGGGACGCCGGATCAGACTGAAGCTGTTCAGGCGTTTCGAAGGCGACGAGTTTTCCGCCATGAATACCGGCTCCCGGTCCGAATTCGACCAGGTAATCCGCAGCCCGCATCACATCCGGATCATGTTCGATGACCAGCACGGTATTCCCCAAATCACGCAGATGTTTCAGAATGGCGATCAGCCCTTCGGTATCCTGCGGATGCAGGCCCGCTGTCGGTTCGTCCAACATGATCAAAAGGCCGGACATTTCCAGATCCAGCGCCGCCGCCAGCCGCTGACTTTCCCCGCCGGAAAGCGTGATGATTTGCCGGTCGAGCGTCAGATAGCCCAGACCGACCCGGATCAGCCGGTTCAGCTTCGTCCGGATATCGCGCAGATAATCCTCGGCCAGACGGCGCGCCTCGCCGGTCAACGTGAAGTCCAGCGCCTCAATCCAGCTCTGCAGGCGGATTAAGGAAAGGCCGGATAATTCCGGCAGCCGGGTTCCCTTCACCGTTACCTGAGCGCTCAGCGGATTCAGACGTTCGCCATGACAGGCCGGACAGTCCACGACCTGAAAATATGCGTCCAGCGCGCAAGCCTGTCCCCCTTTTTCTGCCCAACGCCGCCGCAGATTGGTCATCACGCCTTCAAACTTTCCTGAATCAGCCGGTTCCGGCAGGCCATTCTTTGACAGCGCGGATGAGAACTGCGGACTGCCGCTGCCTTCCATTAGTAAAATCCGCTGCGGCTCGGTGAATTGACAAACCGGCACATGCCGCGGTTCATCCAAACCATAAGCCCGGCAGGCGGCGTAATACAGCGATATTTCATATTCGCCATACCGTTTTTCCCAGAAGCGGACGGCGCCTCCCTCTAAAGAAAGCGCCGGATCCAGGATCCGGTCTTCATCGACCGTATGAATTTTCCCCAATCCCTCGCAAACCGGGCAGGCGCCTTCTTTCGTATTGAACGAGAAATCAGTGCGGGTCAATTTATCCATCCGTTCACCGCAATGGGAACAGCGCATGTAAACATGAAAATCCCCGCCGTGCTTTTCCGTTTCTTCCTTGCAGGCCGCCGCGTCGATCACCGCGCCGCAATGCGGACACGTCCGTCTGTGCAATTTCTCATAGAGCATCCGCAGATCCGTATAAATATCGCTTTGCGTCCCCACCGTGGAGCGCGGGTTTTTATTAGCCATGGACTGGGTGATCACGATCGCCGGACTCGCCCCGCGGACTTTGTCGACCTTCGGCTTGGGAATTCCCTGCATTCCCATGGCTTCCAGATATTGACGCTGACATTCGTTGAACAAGACGTCGATCAGAAACGTCGACTTGCCGGACCCCGACACCCCGGTCAGAACGATCAATTTCTCCTTCGGCAACGTCAGCGACACGTTTCTCAAATTCCCCTCATGCGCGTTAACGATTTCTATTTTGTGCATAACTCACCCGCTTTCTATCCTGCTCTGACTCTAAATTTCAGGTTCTCTTTGTCCTTTCTCATGGCTGCGGAATTTCGATGTCGATCAACGGACGAATCTTATTGATGATGAGGGGATCTGTAACGTCCAGCAGCACAACTTCATCCGAAGGTTCGTGCGGGATCAGCACGTTCGCGATATGAAACATAAACAGGCGGTCGCCGATGGTACCGAAAACTTCCTGATCGATCTGATAGATCTGATCAACCTGCCAGTCCCCGGCATCCAACGGTACCGCATAATCCAAAATGTTGTCTTCCGTGATTTCAATCTCCGTCAGCCGGATGCAATGATAAAAACAACCGACAAATTGCAGAAGCCGCTGCCAGTCCATCATTTCCCTGGTTAGTGCTTGTTGTCTTCGAATGGGATCGCGGATGATCTGAATTGACATTGAAAAATGGATTTCCTGTGAGTTGATGGAAGCCAGTCCTTGTTTCTTTAAAATCTCATCCGCTTCGCTCAGCTCGTTGATTTCGCATTGATAAAATTGATCCCCATGCACGATTCCGTCTTCCTCATAAATCGTCAGGGTATTTTCTTCATTGCGCAGACAGCCTTCGAGAAATGAAGGCAGCTCCAGCACGACCGGCGGCGGAATCTGCGGATCCGGCTCCAACAGCTGCGGAAAGAAAATGTCCAGGTTTTGAAAGAAGATACTCAAAGCTACAATCGCAATCAAAATTGCGGCGATCACTCCGGTTGAAACCGACCGCCCCCGCTCCCCGTTCATTTTCCGACCGTCTGCGGATCGCGGCCGACAACACGCCGGTAATCGTCAGGATCCGTTGCGCCTTCCGTATTCAGAAGCAGCACAACGGAATGTTCATCCAATCCTAACGCCTGCTTCATCGTTTGATATTGGTCATCCTGGCACAAGCTTAACAGAAGTCCCAGTCCGACAGCCCCGGATTCGCCCGCGACAATCGCGGTATCCCCGGCCAGCGGATCGGCGTACTGCCGCATCCCAGCCTCCGTGACTTCATCCACGCAGGCGAAGTAAAACGCTGCGTAATCGCGCAGCACCGGAAAGAGATCCGGATTGACTTCTCCGCAGTTCAGCCCGGCCATGATCGTCGGCGTGATGCCGGCTTTCGAGACCAGCTTTCCCTGCGGACAGGAAGCGAAGACACAGGCGGAATCTGTCGCTTCGATGATCGAGGCGACCGGCATTTCCGCTTTTAACGTATCCGCCAGCCAGCCCAGCACGCCCCCGGCCATCGACCCGACACCGGCCTGTAAAAAGACGTGTGTCGGCTTGGCGAGCGCCTGTTCCTCAATCTGTTGAACAACCTCGCGGATCATCGTCGTGTAGCCTAATACAATGTTCTGGGGAATTTCATGATAATCCTCCAGCACGGTATCCTGCACTAAAACATAGCCGTTGCGCTGTGCGTAATCGCGTGTCCAGCGCACGGTATCGTCATAACCCCATTCGGTCACGGTGACTTTGGCGTTGCCCAGCGCCTCGATCGCCTGCACGCGGCTGGCGACCGTGCCTTTAGGCATAAAGATTTCTGCCCGGCAGCCGGCCTGCAGCGCGGCCCACGCTACGCCTTTACCATGATTGCCGTCGGTCGTCGTTACAAAGACCGGCTGGGTGTGAGGATGCTGTTCAAGATATCGATGCACCGCATAGCTCGCGCCCAGAGCCTTGAAAGCGTTCAGGCCGAAACGATGCGATTCGTCTTTCACCAGAATCGCCTGAATCCCCAGTTTTTCCGCCAGCTTTGACAAATTGATCAGCGGCGTCGGGGCGTATTGCTTCAACGTTTGATGAAAGGCCTCGACCTGTTGGTAATGTTTTGAATTGAACATGGCCGGCAGCGGTCCCCGCGCCAATTTTCCCTTTGCCATTTGAATTTTATCCATGTGTTTTCTCCTTTTTCCGTTCTTCCAGTTTATGCCGCTTCGCCTTTCAGCTTCATCAGCTGCCATTGGCCGCCGCGGTACCGCAGCCAGATTAACAACGTTCTTAGCAGCTGATCCGCGACCAGCGCGATCCAGGCGCCGTACAAGCCCCAATGCAGCTCGTACACCGTCAGCATTGCCAGCAGCGGGCGCACGATCAGCGTTGTGACAAAGATAACCACGGCGGTGGTTTTCGTATCCCCCGCCCCGCGCAGGACGCCGGCGAGAATAAACTGCGTGGCCTGAAACGGCTGGATCAGCGCCAGAAACATCAGAATCCGCGTCCCCTGCTCAATGACTTCCGGCTCGTTGCTGTAAAGGGACACAATCGGACCGCCGATCACAAAGAAGATCAGCGCCAGCACCAGCGAAAAGCCAATCCCGATCTGTTGGCTGACCTTACCGTAGTGGTGCGCCATATCGGTTCGTTTTTTCCCTAACGACTGGCCGACCAGCGATGTCGAGGACACCGCGAAGCCCTGGCCGATCATAAACGACAGCGCCTGGATGTTCATACACACGTTATGTGTCGCAAACGCGACCGTGCCTAATGAAGCGACCGTTTTGGAATACAGGATCACGCCGAAGCGCATAAACAGCTGCTCGACCATCGCCGGCAGACCGATCGCAAAGATATTCGTGAGGATCTCCCGATCAGGCTTAAACTTTTCACGCAGATTGAATTCGAGATAGCCGCCTTTTTTCATCAACGCCCAGCCCGCCATGAAGAAGGCCGCCGTCTGGCCGATCACCGTCGCTAACGACGCGCCGGCAACGCCCATTTTTGGAAAACCGAGATTCCCGTAAATTAAGATCCAGTTGAGAATGATATTGATCACGTTGGCTGCGACGTTGTATTTCATCGCCGTCTTGGAATCGCCGACGCCGCGCAGCACCGCCGTAATCGTCGTGGTCAGCGCCATCAGCACAAAGCCGGCCATTTGAATTTGTAAGTAAACCGTACCGTTGGTCAAGCTTAGTTCTTCCGTAGCCCCCATAAACCGGACCATCGTTTCCGAAAAAAGAAAACCGACAACCGAAGCGGCAACGGACATCACCAGCGTCAGCATAAGCGCCTGCCGCACCGCTTCATTCGCCTTTGCGGGTTGTTCCGCGCCTTTGTAGCGGGCGACGAGCGCCGTCGCCCCGACGTTCATCGCCATGAACATTGTCATCATTAAAAATTTCGGCTGCGTCGTTAAGCCGACTGCCGTGATCGCCCACGCCCCCAGCTGACCGACCATCATCAGATCCGCCATTGACGTCAGCTGCGTCAGCGTCAGTTCGACAAACGACGGGCCGGCGATCCGAAGTACATCCTTCATCAACATGCCGCGCGTCAATCCCGGCGGCAGCGCCGTGTGTTTCTTTGATATTTCCAAGCTCTCGCCAGCTTCAACACGGTCTAAAGCCAGCTGTGCGTTTCCCCCTGCCATCTGTTCTGTCCTCCCCATTTTTATTTATTATACCATGAACTATCCTGCGCAGAAATCGCTTTCATTCAGAACGAACGCTCAAGCCGCAGTCAAGCTGAAAAACAAAAAAACAGACAGCACTGGGGGATTGTGCTGTCTGCCCTTAAAACACAGAGTTAAGATTGAGAATTTCGGCTTAGTACATGCCGCCGTCCGGCATTGCCGGAGCCGCCGGAGCGTTCTTTTCCGGTAATTCTGCGACCGCTGCTTCTGTCGTGATAAACAGTGCCGAAATGGATGCCGCGTTCAGCAGTGCGTTGCGGGTAACCTTAGTCGGATCTACGATTCCGGCTTCAAACATATCGACCCATTCGCCCTTCTTGGCGTCGAAGCCGACGTTCTTGCCTTCTGTCAGCTGACGGGAAACAATCTGATCACCGTCATAGCCGGCATTTTCCGCGATCTGATACAGCGGCTTCAGGATTGCCTCAAAGACAGCGCTGATGCCCTTCTGTTCATCCGGAGTTTCACCCTTCAGCTCATCGCGGTATTCACGATAGATTGAAGCTAAAGCCGCGCCGCCGCCGATGACGATGCCTTCAACGACTGCCGCTTTTGTCGCGTTCAAAGCGTCTTCAATCCGCAGTTTCTTTTCCTTCATTTCGCTTTCTGTCGCTGCGCCGACCTTGACGATCGCCACGCCCGTCGTCAGCTTCGCCAGCCGTTCGTTCAGACGCTTCTTATCGTATTCCTGAGTCGTGTTTTCAATCTGCAGCTTCAGTTCCGCGATCCGTTCGTTCAGTTTTTCCTTATCGCCGGTACCGCCGACAATTGTCGTGTCATCCTTCTTGACGACAACACGGTTCGCATGACCGAGGTCTTCGATCTCGCCATCTTTCAGCTCCATCGCCAGATCCTTGGCAAAATACTTCGCGCCGGTCACGATCGCGATATCTTCCAGCATTGCCTTCTGGTTGTCGCCGAAGCTTGGCGCTTTCGTGCAGACAACGTTGAACGTGCCGCGCAGTTTGTTCAGAACCAGCGTTGCAACGACTTCCTGATCGATATCGTCAGCGATGATCAGCAGCGGCTTGTTGGTCTGGACGATCTTTTCCAACAGCGGCAGGACTTCCTGGATCGTGTTGATCTTCTGATCGGTAACTAAGATATACGGGTTATCCAGCACTGCTTCGTTCTTTTCACGGTTGGATACCATGTACGGGCTGATGAAGCCCTTGTCGTACTGTAAGCCTTCAACGGTTTCCAGTTCCGTTTCAAAACCGTTTGATTCGTCAACGGTGATAACACCCTCACGGCCGACCTTTTCCATCGCCTGTGCAATGATTTCGCCGACTTCCTGAGAACCGGAAGAAATCGCGGCAACCTGAGCGATATCCTGGTTCGTTTCTACCTTATGCGTCTGTTCCAGCAGCTTGTCCGCAATGAACTTCGCCGCTTTTTCCATACCGCTTCTCATCAGAACCGGGTTGGTTCCCTTTTCCACGCTGCTCATGCCTTTGTGAATCATCGACTGCGCCAGCAGCGTCGCGGTCGTTGTGCCGTCGCCGGCGGTGTCGTTGGTCTTGGAAGCAACTTCCAGCACCAGCTTCGCGCCCATGTTTTCAATCTTATCTTCGCAGTCAATTTCCTTCGCGATCGTTACGCCGTCGTTCGTGATTAACGGTGAACCATAGCTTCTTTCCAGAACGACGTTGCGGCCTTTCGGACCCAGCGTGATCTTGACCGCATCGGCCAGTGTATCGACGCCCTTCATCATCGCCACGCGGGCATCTTTAGAAAAACGGACTTCCTTTGCCATATTCTCATTCCTCCTTTTAATGTTTGTTGTTATTCAATAACCGCCATGATCTTGGATTCCGGAACTAACAAATATTCCTGTCCGTCGATCTTGACTTCGGTTCCGCCGTACTTTTCATAAATAACGCGGTCGTTGACTTTGACGCAGCATTCAACATGCTTGCCGTCGACTTCATGGCCGTTATTGACTGCCAGAACCTTGCCTACGGTTGGTTTCTCAGTGTTTTTGTCCGTCAGGATAATTCCGCTGGCGGTTTTTTCTTCTGCCTTTTCTTTCTCTAAGAGCACAAAATCATTACATGGTCTAATCATCGTAATTCCTCCTTATCGCTCGTTTTAGCACTCTTATCTCATCAGTGCTAGCACTTATTATTATAGTCTGCCAAGCTTCTTTGTCAACACTTCTTCGCGACTTTCTGCAAGAAATTCTGATTTTTTTCCCGGCTGCTTTATTCTAACGGTGAACAGGAGCGAATCCTCGGTGATTTTGACAGCCTGATCCAACCTCTGCTTCTATCTTGTCATGGAAGTGTTTGAAAATCACAACGTCAACCCTCGCTGGGCGCTCTCCTGAATTGGGGGAAGGAGCCCGGATTAATTTCAATAGCGGCCGGTCGAGGACGGCGTGGGATATGATATAATAGGAAAAAACAGGAGGATAACAATGCTGAAAAGAAAATTTGGAAAAACCGGCATGGAGGTTTCCGCGGTAGGCATGGGAACCTGGAACATTGGCAATCAATGGGGCGAACTGGACGATCAACAAGTTTTAGATACGATCCTCGCCGCTTATCATAGCGGCATTACTGTCTTCGATACCGCCGACGCTTACGGCATTCCCGGAGGATGCTCGGAAGAACGGCTCGGCCGGGCGCTGAACGGAATCCGCGAAAACGTCGTGCTGATCTCAAAATTTGGCAACTGGGCCAAACGTTTCGGCGGCGAAATGCAGTTTACCTGCGCCGATATCGTGATCGAAGCCTGCCATGCTTCCTTATTCCGTCTTCAGACGAACTATCTCGACGTCGCGCTGTGCCATCTCAATGATTTAAAGCCGGAAGAGGTGGATCCATGGCTGGATGGTTTCGAGGAGCTGAAACGGCGCGGGCTGGTGCGGCATTACGGCATCTCGACCGATCATCTGGACGTACTGAAAGAATTCAACCGGCGCGGTACCTGCGAGGTGGTCGAGCTGGATTATTCGCTGATCAATAAAACACCGGAAACCAACGGCATGCTTGATTACTGTCTTGAAAACAACATCGGTGTGCTCGTACGGGGACCGCTGGCGCAGGGAATTTTATCCGGACACTACACCCGCGATACGCATTTCACTGATACTATCCGCACGCCGTTTAACGAAGGCGGCAGTGCGCGGGAAGTCTATCTGCAGAAAATGGACCGGCTGGACCGCGTAATCGAAGCGGCCGGGAAGGATAACCTGATCCAGACCAGTCTGCGCTATATCCTTTCCCATCCGGTTTGTCCGGTTGTGATTCCCGGCGCGAAATCACCGGCTCAGGCGAAGGCCAACGCGGAAGCCGGCAGTGCTTGTCTGGACGAGGCATTATACGCTAAACTGAAGGCCTGCTGAGCCAATTTTACTATTTTATGTCCATTATCCGCTGGCTTATCCCAGCGGATTTATTTTTCAAAAAAAAGCTTTGCTTTACAAAAATGTTTGAAATAATCTTTCTTTCAATGAACGATGAGGAAAAAGACCAGCTGGAAGAATGATGTTGTCGCTATACGCTGCCCAGGGTGAAACGAAAGATGTTAATATTTCCGTTGAAATCAAGGACACCATGACCATTACGATCGAAATCAGCTTAAAAGAAGTCGATCAGGATTTAGTGAGTACTAACATGACGCTGGAAACAGTGACCCAAAATTTCCGGGACAATGGCTTCGACTGCAAATAAGTTGAACGCACTTTGAAACAAATCAAGATGAGAAAGCTTCTCGCTTCGGAAAACTGATTATCTTTTTCTTCTCTACCCTAAAAAAAAACGAGCTGCGCTGCCATTTTAGGCAGACCTGCTCGTTTTTATTTTAAGCTAACTTGTACATCAATTATCCGCGGGTAACCCAGATTGGCGAACACCAGGCGCAGTGATCGTCGATCTGTTCAACGCGCAGGTAATAGAAGTCTTCTTCCCCGCGCTCGCTGTCCTCTACGGTGAAGTCCATCGCACAGCCGCAGCCTTCCATCTCAACCAACACTTCGTTGTTCTTGATAATCTGAACCGTGCGGATCTCGTTGACCGCCAGCACGCTGACGTCCAATTTGACCGCTTCCCCGGCCGGGATCATGATTTCTTCACCCATGTGATGACTGCCGATCTTCAGCGAAGCCAGAATCCGGGCGCCGCTGGTACCGTAAGTGAAGCGGTTGTAGATCGCGTTCCAGACGTTTTCGCTGGTCAGCGTCGGAACGAAGGCGCCTAAGATGCCGCCTTCGATGCCATGCTCCATCTGGTGCGAGTCAGAACCGGCGATAAAGCCCAAATGATAACCCCGGGCCAGTGCGTCCTGAGCACAGTGGCGTTCAAATTTCATAATGTTCTTCGTGTACTTCGACTGGTTTTCAAATTTCTCATAGTCGGCGTGGCGCGAGAAAATTTCAACGACGCGCTGCACTTCCGGATCATGGTAATCCCAGTCGGTCGCCGCGGATACCAGACCCCAGTTGGCTGCCGGATGATGCGGAATGCACTGGCCGCCGTCCTTCTTGATGCTTTCGAACAGAACCGTCGGGTTGTTGCCTTCCGGATCGGTGCTGCGGTACAGACCGCCGGTGCTGGACGGGTAGTACACGTTCTTGTGACCAAAGTCATGCTTGTATTCGTTGGACGTCCATTCATAGGCCAACAGCACAGCGAAGTTCTTTTCTCCGTTGAACAGATTGCGCGTCGTGCGGTTCCATTCCCATTCGGAATCCGTCGCGATATCCGGATAATCGTCATGATCGGTCAGTGCGCAGAAATCCATGTTGGCGTCCTTGATCGCATAATGATAATATTGATCGATCTCGCCCAGCGCGTCGGACAGGTTGGACTGGCCGTGAATATCGCCGAAGGTCAGCGTCAGATTCTCATAGCCGTTCTTCTTCAGCCAGGCCGCGACTTCTTCCTCGCTGCGGCTGTCCAGCGCTTTTTCCGCCGGGATCGGCTGCACGAACTGATCGATCTTCTTTTCGATCTCTAAATCATAGAACTGCGGCAGGATGTCCAGCGCGACTTCGTTGTAGACGATCGACGCGTAACGGTGCATGTGACCGTTCTTGTTGCCGAACTGCCAGATATAATGCAGAACATTGCTTTCGTCCAGCGCGATATGCGGACGCACGGCGCACTGGCTGTCGTTGTAGGTGATGACGACCGGTTCCGACCAGACGCCTTCTAAATCACGCACGCGCACGATCGCGTTGTATTTGCCCCAGGTATAGGTGACCACCGTATAGCCCTGGGTGTTCGCTGTGATGTCGATGTTGTTGTACCAGTTGCGGTTTTCCGTCAGTACGGCGTAATGGGACGTGACAATCTGGCCGTCTTTTACTTCTACGTCGATCACGTTGTTGCTGAAATAACAGTGCTTGCCATTTTCATACCAGGCGATCGTGACCTTCTGGCCGACCCGGGTCATAACCGGATGCGTGCTGTAAATCGCCGTCTGATTCAGCTTGACTTCCTCGCTCCACTGCCCGTCGATCTTGGCGCGCACGACGACGTCATAGTTCACGCCGTTATACAGATCATAAGCGACAAAGCAATGGCCTTTGCCGTCATGATCAAAGCATGGACGATACGTCTTCACCGCGGTGTTGACCTTTTCCAGCGTCACTGTTTCGCCCAGCGTGGCAACGATCGTATCGCTGAAGCCGACGCCCTGACGGTTGTATACGACGACCGGATGGGTTCCGTCGTCTTTAACGGAAGGATAGAACAGCGCTTCGCCCTCGTCGATCACCTGGATCGCGCCGAACACGCCGTCCTGGTATTCGCGGACGCACAGCTTCCACACGCCGTTCTCAAATTCCGACCAGGCGGTGATCACGCGGTCGTTGAACGTATGCAGGCTTGGCCGCAGCGCTAAGCCGCTGCCGGAGATCTGGACTTCATTGTGCGGATGATGATCAATCATCTGCGCGAACCGGATAACCTCGGTGTGATCGAGATATTTTTCCCAGACCGCAAAGACTTCGTTCTTACTGTTGACCGTGACGTCCGGGTACTGGCAGCTGCTCTGCCAGATATCCGTGATTTCAACGGACGTACTCTTGAAATGTTCCATAGTTCCTCCTTTATTCGTCTTCATATTTACCAACACCGGCAGGCGGCTGAATGTTCTTGACGCCAAACGCCAGAACCAGCAGGGTGACGATGTACGGGATCATTTGAACCAGCTGCGACGGAATGCCGTAGCCCTGAACATAAATCTGAACCGCGTCGCACAGCGCGAACAGCGAACCGCATAACAGAACGTTCAGCGGATTGTAGCGCGACAGGATGGCGATCGCGATCGCGATGTAACCGCGGCTGGCGGACATATCGCGCACGAACATATTCAGGCTGTCAATCGACAGATACGCCCCGGCCAGACCGGCCAGCGCGCCGCAGACCAATACGCCGATATACTTCATCCGCCGGACCGGAATGCCCATGCTGCTGGCAGCCTTTGGATTTTCACCGACCATCCGCAAACGCAGACCGAACGGTGTTTTAAATAAGATGAACCAGCTGGCGATGCACACGAGGATCGTGAAGATCAGCAGCACTGACTGGCGGCTGAAAATATCGCCGAGCACCGGCACGTCCTTTAAGAACGTCAGCTTGGTGTTGACAGAAGCGACGGCTTCGGAATTGCCCTTGTTACCCCAGATGATCTGCATCAGCAGCGTGGACGCCGCCGTGGCTAACAGATTCAGGCCGATGCCGCTGATGACCTGATTGACCTTATAGCGGATGCACAGAAGGCCGTGGCATAATCCGAAGATCATACCGCCCAAGATCCCGCACAACAGCCCGATCCAGGCACTGCCGGAATAGAACGAACCGACGGCAGCCGTAAACGCACCGGTCAGAATCATACTTTCGAGGCCCAGCGCCATGATGCCGCTGCGCACGGAATACACGCCGCCCAGCGCCGCCAGAATCAGCGGGATGGACATGGAGAACATCGTGCTCAGAATGCCTGTGATATTATTCAGCATGGCTGCGTCCTCCCTTCTTCGGTTTGCGGTCCGCGCCGATCAAGGCCCGGATCAGAAGCGGCGCGGAAACAAAGATAACGACCAGCGCCTGAATGACGCTGACAAACTCCGTCGGAATCTGGCTCATCATGTTCAGATACATCGCACCGGTTTTTAAAGCGCCGAAGATGATGCCCGCCAGGATGATGCCCAGCGGTGAGTCGCTGGCCAGCGCCGCGACGGAGATGCCGCTGAAGCCGTATCCCGGCGAAAAGCCGCTGATGAAGCGCTTGCCGACGCTGGTGACATGCACCGCGCCGCACAGACCGGCCAGCGCGCCGCTGAACAGCATCGCTTTCATCATGACGCCGCCGACCTTGATGCCGGCCGTTTCCGCAGCCTTCATGTTTAAGCCGACCGCCCGGACTTCATAACCGAAGCGGGTCTTTTCCAGCACGAATTTCACAATCAGGGCCGCGAGCACCGCGATCACGATCGCCCAGGTCAGCTGATAACCCGGAATCATTTTGCCTAACAGCGCGCCGTCGACGATTTTATTCGTCTGCGCGACCGCCCCTTCGGCTTTTAACGGATAATTGACTAAATAATCGCAGAAATTGATGATGATGAAATTGGTCATCGTCGTCGTAATAACTTCGTTCGATCCGAACCGGACTTTCAAAAAGCCGATCAGCGCGCCGGCCAGACCGCCGCCAATCACACCGCAGACCAGCGCCAGTAAAAGATGCAGGATGCCCGGCAGCGGCAGCGGCGTCATGCCGACCAACGCCGCGACCATCGCGCCTGTATACATCTGGCCTTCGACGCCGAGGTTGATCAGCGTCGCTTTCTTGCCGACCATAAACGCCAGACCGGTAAAGATCAGCGGCGTCGCCTGGATCAAGGTGTTGGTCAAGGAACGTACGGAACCGAGCGAGCCTTCGATAATGACAGAATAGGCGAAGATCGGATCATAGCCGCACAGCAGCATGATCACGCAGCTGACCAGAATCGCCAGGACGAAGGACACCAGCGAGATCACGATCGGACTGGTTTTCATCAGCCGGTTAGACAGCTTGCTCATGGTGCTCCTCCTTCCCTCCGGTCATCAACAGGCCCAGCGACAGCTCGTCGGTATCCTCGGCCTGCTGAACGCTGACGATCCGGCCGTCGTAAATCACGGCGATCCGGTCGGACAGCGAGCGGACTTCATCGAGATCCGCTGAAATTAACAGAATCGCTTTACCCTCGTCGCGTAAGCGCAGCAACTGATGGTGAATATACTCCATCGCACCGACGTCGACTCCGCGGGTCGGCTGGGCGACGATCAGCACGTCCGGGTTTTGCTTGAACACCCGGGCGATAACCACTTTCTGCTGGTTGCCGCCGGAAAGCGAGGAAACAAATTCACGCGCATTCGGCGTCTTGATCATGTATTCGCCGACTGCTTCCTCAGCGTAGCTCTGGATATTCTTTTTCTGAAGCAGTCCCTGTTTGAGAAACTGCGGTTCGTCATGATAGCCTAAAATCAGATTGTCTTCAATGGACATTTCCGCGACTAAACCACGGCTCAGACGATCCTCCGGAATGTGTCCGATCTTATGCTTTAAGAAGGCGTGGGCATCCCCGTGAATCGCTTCCGTTCCCATCGTCATCGTCCCGGAATCGGCTTTGCGCAGACCGGTCAGGACTTCGATCAGTTCGGTCTGGCCGTTGCCTTCGATACCGGCGACGCCGAGAATTTCGCCCTTGCGGATTGACAATGAGATCCCTTTAAGCACCTGCACGCCGCGCTCGCTCAGCTTTAAATCCTGAATCCGGAAAAACTCCTCGCCCATGTTCGTATTTTCCCGGCGCACGTTCAGTTCAACGTCACGGCCGACCATCATTTTAGCCAGATCGCTGGTTGTCACGTTGTCCAGAGGCAGACCGGATTCGACCATTTTCCCATCGCGCAGAACGGAAATCCGGTCGGCGATCGCCAGTGTTTCCTTCAGCTTGTGCGTGATGATGATAATCGACTTGTTATCCTTTTTCAGATTCCGCATGATGACGAACAGTTCTTCGACTTCCTGCGGCGTAAGCACGGCCGTCGGTTCGTCCAGGATTAAAATATTGGCGCCGCGGTAGATCGCCTTGAGGATCTCAACGCGCTGCTGCTCGCCGACGGACAGTTCCTGAACCTTGGCTTTGGCGTTGATATTGAAGTGAAAGCGGTCGATCAGTGCCTGAATCTCCTGCTCGGCCTTCTTCTCGTCGATCAGCCAGCCTTTGCGCGGCTCGTGGTTGACGATGATATTTTCAGTAACGCTCATCACCGGGGAAAGCATGAAGTGCTGGTGCACCATGCCGATCCCCAGCCGGATCGCGTCTTTCGGGCTCTTGATCTTGACCGGCTCGCCGTTAACACGGATCTCGCCCTCATCCGGCAGAGTCATGCCGTAGAGGATTTTCATCAGCGTCGATTTGCCGGCTCCATTTTCTCCCAGCAGGGAATGAATCTCTCCCTGACCTAAAGAAAAGGAAACATGATCAACAGCTCGCACTAATGGATATTGCTTAACAATATCGATCATTTCTACACTGTTCATTGTTTCCTCCTTTTTCTTTTTACAAAATTAACTTGCTTTCAGCTTATTTTGTATACTGATTGGAAGATACCCAGCTGTCCAGTTCATCTTCTGTTTCACAGATGACCAGTTCGCCGCTCTGAATCTTGGCTTTGATATCCGCAATCACCGCCGCGATGTCTTCAGGGACTTCAACGTTGGAGAATTCATTGGAATAGCCGACCGCTTCTTCCTTTAAGCCGCTGATCTTGACGCCTTCGGTCCATGTGCCTTCAACTAAAGCCTTGACTTCATTGTAGACCATTTCGTTGACGTTGCGGATCGAGGTTGCCGGGATATAATCCGGTTCGATCGCGTTCTGGTTTCCGCCGACGCCGAACGCATAGCGGTCAGCTTCTTTCGCGGCATTGAAGACGCCCAGTCCGGAAGCTCCGGCAATGTGCTGGATGAAATCCGCGCCCTTGTTGTACATCGACATCGCGATGTTCTTTCCCTTATCGGAATCGTTGAAGCTGCCGACGGTTGCCGTCAGGACTTCGCATTCCGGATTCACATACTTTACGCCTGCTTCAAAGCCGACGACGCCGGACCGCAGATTCGGGTTGTCCATGCCCAGGATAACGCCGACAACGTTGTCCGCATTGGCTTTCGGCATTTCAGACAGCGTGCCTAAGCCCGCATAAACGCCGCACAGGAATGTCTGTTCCTGCCACTTCGTGGAAACGGCACTGACGTTCGGCAGTTCCAGAGACGAATCGATGATCGAGAATTTCTGATCCGGATAATCCGCCTGAACCGCAGTCAAAGCGTCGTTCTGATCCGTCGCCAGTCCGATGATTAAATCATAGACGCCGGCATCCGCAAACTGGCGGTAGCCTGCTTCAAAATCACTGGCTGATTCTGGTTCAACATACTGGAAATCAATTCCGAAATCAGCTTTAGCCTGGGTCAGACCGTCGTATGACATGTCGTTGAAGTTCTTATCGCCCAGTCCCCCGGTGGACAGAACGATCGCCACTTTCAGCTGCTTGTCGCCGGTATTGGCTGCGCCTCCGTTGTTGTCTGTGCCGCCTTGTTTGCCACCGTTGCCTGAGCAGGCTGCCAGCGACAAAGTCAGCAGTGCGGCGGTACAGAGAAGTCCTAACTTTTTCATCTTTTCCCTCCTGGTAAGCATAACGCTTACAAATACAGTAGTTTTATATCATGGAAAAGCCTACAAAAAAAGTGACAAATGTCACTTTCGATATATTTCATATTAATCTTCGCGTTTCTTTTGTAAGCGTTTTCTGTGTTCTGAACTGATCTCCCTCAGCCTCGGCGTCTATCCCGGGCGGAACAGTCCGCGGAATCCTGTTTTTTTACTCATTTCAAAGTTTGAGTGGTTGTTTTTATTTTTACACGGCAACGTCTGAAATGCAACGTTATTGCTTCGCGAATCCAGCGCGGCCTCCTGCATTTCCTGCTCGTGCACAAATCTGAATTAACGCCGGCCTCATTGTTTAACCGCTGAAATTCTCTATGTAGCGGATCAACCGCCGGATCGACGGGGTGACTGCCACATCGTTGCGCAGCAGCACATGCAGCTGTACTTCTACGTGCATATCCGCTAAGGGCAGCGCGACGATCCCCGGATATTTCGTATATTGCCATCCGGCGTTAAAGCTGACGGCCAGTCCGCTCTGGACTAATTTCATAATCAAATCCCGGTCGGATGAATTCAGATAATAATCCGGCGCTTTCAGCCGGTTTTTACTGATTTCAGCATTGGTCCGCCCCGCCTGGCCGATATCATGAGTCAGGCCGATCAGCGAATAAGGATTCAGATCCGCAAGCCGGACTTCGTCCAGCAGCGTCAGCGGGTGATCTTCCGCGGCAAGCAGAAACAGCTTGTTTTTTTTGGAATGCAGGGAATGGAAAACCGCTTCATTATAATTTCCTGTCGCGATCCAGACCGGGATCTCCTTTTGTTCCATGGCTTCCGCCAGCCGCGGCTTCGTAACTGAACGAACACGGATCGTCAGATCCTGATTTTGAATGATAAAATTCGCTAGAAAATCTTTGCCAAACCCCTCTGAGAAACCGGATTGTAAACCAATAATCAGCTCATTTGTCCGTTTCTGCTTCAGTTTGTGGACTTCACTTAGAAAATTCTGATGAAATTGGATATAGTCCTCCGAACGTTCATACAGAGCTTCCGCAAATAACGTCGGAACAACGCCGGCGCCTGTGACATCAAACAGCTGCGCCCCCAGCTCCTGTTCCATTTTCCGGATGATTTTCGTTAATCCTTGTCTGGATATGTAGAGTACTTCCGCCGCCTTGTTCAGACTCCCCTGCTCCACAATAGTCCGGAAATAATGCAATTGGATCACATCCATGATCTCACTCCTTTTTACCATTGTAACATAAGAGTGTAACTTTTGTTGCATCCAATGCAAACGAACGCTCCTCTCCGCATCAGCGCAGGCTATGATAAATTATTATCAAACGGAGGGAAAATAATGAAAAAGCAAGTTCTACGATTCACCACACTGCTTCTGGCCTGCGCCTTGTTCTTTTCCGGGTGTTCAAAAACACCGGACGGCGAAGCCGGAACTCGATCGGAAACCGCGACCGCCCAGGGATTCGGCGGCGAAGTTTCCGTCACGCTGACCACCCAAAACGGCACGCTCGCCGAGGTCGTTATCCAGGGAGACAAAGAGACAGAAGCAGTTGGCGGCCAGGCCATCCAGACTTTACAGAAAGCGATGAAAGACAGTCAATCCATCGACGTGGAAGCGGTCAGCGGGGCGACCCTTACCAGCGAAGCGGTCCTCAGCGCAGCCCGTCAGGCGTGGAACACGTTAAACGGAGTTGAAACGGCAAAACCCGACGTCAAGATGAAAGCCGGAACCTATACAGCCTCAGCCCCGGGTTTCCGTTCCGCCTGGGATATTGAAGTCAGCGTTACCGTGGACGAAACACAGCTGCTTTCAGTCCAGGTCAATCCGGATTCCGCAGACACGGTCGGGATCTTCCAAAGCGCGGCCAATCTGCTTCCGCAGCGAATGGTTGAACATCAATCCGTTGCGGTCGAAGCGATCTGCGGCGCGACGGTTTCCAGCAACGCGATTAAAAGTGCTGCGAAAAAAGCCATCGTTCAGGCTTTGGAGGCAGCCGGTACTGACGCCGCAGCCATATCCGCCTTTGAAACCATTCCGGATGAGGTGCCGGCAACGGAGGAATTAACGACAGATATTCTGGTTGTCGGACTGGGGGCAGCCGGCACTACCGCCGCCTTGAGCGCTGCGGAAACCCTGGCCGAGGAAAATCCCGACGGCGTCAGCGTGCTGGCCATTGACAAGGCCGGCCGGTATGGCGGAGCATCCTCTTTATGCTCAGGCGTCTTCGCAGTGAATCCGCAGGGGCTGGCGGACAAATACAATGATGGAAAAGATTTCACTGACCGCGACGCGCTGTTAGCGGACTGGCTGACGTATGTCGAAGGTGATGCAAAGCCGGAAATGATCGAATTGCTGCTCGATCATTCCGGAGACACAATCGACTGGTTAGTTGACGATTACGGCCTGGAACTGGAAAAACCCCAGACAGGATTAACCGAAGGCGATTCCAATATCGTATTGTTCTCTTATGCCCCAAGCAAGGACGGCATGACCGTCAGACGGCAGCACAACATTCAGTTCTACGACAACTGCATGGCGGAATTCACGAAAATGGGCGGCAAGATCATGTTGGAAACGGAAGCCTATGATCTGATTGTGGAAAATGGTCAGGTTACCGGTGTAAAAGCCCGCAATACTGCCAACGGTCAGGAAATTCTGATTCACGCCAGGAAAGTCATCCTGGGAACCGGAGGTTTCTTATCCAATTCCGCGATGACTCAGAAATATTTATCGAACACGTTTTATCCGCTTTCCGGCAGCTGGGATATGGTCGGCATGAAACAGAATGACGGCAAGATGCTTGAAGCCTCAATTGCAGAGGGGGCCGCCACCTACAATATCGGAATGTGCCCGGCTGTCCACATCATCGGCGCAGCTGGTTTCCTGAGTAATTTTGAGTATCACACGTTGGAAGATAAACTGTGTATGCAAACGATGAAGCCGACAAAATGGACAGAAGGCGATCTGCCGCATTATCTGGGTGTCGCACCGGATTCTCTGGCCGTCAACATGCAGGGTGAGCGTTTCACCAATGAAAAGCAGCTTGGCTTCAACGCCTGGGTTTCTGGTCCGAACTTCTATTCGCTTTACAGCGACACGCAGATCAGCGCCGTTGAGGAACGTGGTCTGCGCACGGCTCCGGCTTATATGACAACCGTCAATCTGGGCGCTAACGGCTGGGCCCCGGACGGTACGCCGATTCCGAACGCTCATGAGGTCATGGAGGCGGCGGTCGCCGCCGGCTTTGCCTACAAAGCGGACACGGTGGAAGAGTTGGCTGTTCAGTTGGGGATGGAGCCTGAAACCTTGAAACAGACCGTTGAAAAATACAATGCTGCCTGTGCCGCCGGCGTCGATGAGGAATTTGGCAAAAATGCCGAAAATCTGGATCCGTTAGCGGGGGAAGGTCCCTTCTACGCAATTAAAATGGCAAATTATCCATACAGTACCTGCGCGGCGCTGAACGTCAACACAAACCTTGAGGTTCTGAAGACCGATGGTTCCGTGATGAGCGGCTTATACGCGGCCGGATTGGATGCATCCGGCGTGTTGTATTCAGAAAAGAAGCCTTACGTCACTTACGGCGGTGTCGATCAGGGCTTTGCCTTTACTTCCGGGCGTCTGGCCGGCATTCACGCAGCCGCCTCGCTTACTGAAAAATAAGTATTAACTGAATAAATTAAAACCTTCCCGCTTTGATTGTCTGAGATCGAATCTTCTCATTCAAATTCCCTTGCAGGAAGGTTTTTCTTATTCTTCACGTTTCTTTTGCAGCTTTTTCCGCTGGTCGGCCGTGATCGTCAGCGTATTGCCTTCCTTGCCGATCAGCCCTTCATTCTTGAACTGGCTTAAAAGCCGGTAAACCGTCCGGCGGGAACAGCCCATAAAGGCCGCCAGTTCCTCCCGCTTGATCTTGATCCGGATCACGTCGCCGCTGGGTTTCAACGCGTCGCACAGCCGCAGCAGATAGTCGATCAGCTTAATGTTCATCGAGTTGGTCGGATATCGAGATTCATTGATCGAGGATTCATAAAACTGATTCGCCCAATAACAAATAAGATATTCTTTGAAGGGATCGCAGTCGGATAACAGAATAAATAAATCTTCCCTGGTGATGCGATAGCCGCGGCAGCGCTCATCGACTTTCAGCGTACAGCAGTAGCGATGGTGATCAGAGAAAATTTCCATCAGACCGACAAAACGGGCTTCATAATTCGTGACATAGGTATAAGCGATCCCGCGCGTATTGACGCTTTGAACGTCGAGTACTCCCTCCGTGAAGATGTAGCCGCAGGTTACCGGCGCGCCTTTTTCAATGATCGTCTCGCCGGGTTCAAACGTGACGGGAGCCAGCCGCATCCGCACCCGCTCGGGAATGGCTTCCAATACCTTCTCAAAACTTAGCATCGCGATCACCTCTTTCCACTCTCTGGTAAAGATTATAGCGTATTTTAGCTGAGCTGAAAATGATTTCCTTGAGAAAGCTTCCGCTTTTCGGGATGAGACCTTCCAACACGTTCTCTGATTTTTATGACGTCAGGGAAGCTTAAAGAATAGATCTCATTCCTTTCTGCCTACTCATAGATATTAAAGCTTTCCTCGTTTACTTTCCGCAATTCGCTGGAATCTAAATCATATAGATACGTAATCCACAATTCCTGCGGATATTCTGCCGACTCTTCCCGCGCCCGCAGCCACAGCTTCCGCGAAGCAGGGAGATAGGCCATCTGAACGGACGAGCTGTCCAGCTGCAACAGTTCTTCCTTTTCCTCGCCGCTGCGGTAATAAATTGTCGAATATTCCCGATATGACGCTGAATTGATATCCTGATACGGCTGATTCCAATCCCATTGCGAATATTCCGCGGTGAACGCGCCATTTTCGGTTAAGTGGATATCCCCCCAGGATGGCAGGTCCTTGGCGATCAATTCCGCATGATTTCCGTCAAATTCATAAATGTCGAAATTATCCCCTACCATATCCTCAGCCTGCCACAACCCCAGCACAAATTGGGAATCCGCGGTCGGAAAAAGCATAAAGCTTTGTTCGTTCCAGGTATTCAGCTGATCTGGCCGCGCCCGCAGCAGCAACGTTTGGTCATCAAGAGAATACTGATATAAATAGCTTTCGTTCGCGTAACCTGCGGTCAGCCACAGACAATTCTTGGTTTCATCATAAGCCAGACTGCTTACATAAAAGTTATAATTTCCTTTAGGATTCAACGATGCGCTGTCAAACAATTTCACTTTGTTTTGCGTCGCTAAATGGATCAGCCAGTATTCTTCCGGCACACTCCAATCGGACCTTTGCGCGACGATCATCTGATCTTGATTAACGGTATAGTTGCCGACGTCGTTGAATTCCGCCGTCACTTCGAATGTCGCAGAATCTAAAATCAGCGTTGTTGAAGTCATTCTGTCTTCTTTCCGCCAGGAGATATCCGCAAACAACCGTCCGCCGTTATTTTGAATCTTAACAATCCTGCCTTCCGGATAACGCGACCGTGATAAAGCATAGCGCTCTTCGATCAAACCGGTTTCCGGATTCAGCTGCTGGATCTGTTTTCCATTGGCGCTGATCATGACGGCATTCCCCTGAATTTCCAGCGCAGTTCCAAAATGGGTTAACGATGCGCCCGGATCCTTGGATGAACCCCGGGCTTCGCGCACTTCGTTATCAAACGCCACAGGCTGATCGATCCCCTGCATCGCCGCCTCTTCCAAACTTTGATAGTATTCGTTCTTCGCCTCGGCGACCGTGAACATTTTCCCGGTTTGCGGCTGGACAAGAAAAACATGATTTACGCCGTCGCCTGAATATCCCTGAATTTTTAACCAGCCACCCACCGGTGTGCAGCGTAGTTCTTCCAGGCATTTCAGCGTAGCAACGCTTTCCTTATCATAACCATTCTGACGGATGACCTGACATTGCCGCGGTTCATCAAAATTACCGATTTCACGGTTGGTGACAATGGTGTAAAATCCCTTCTGCGATAACGCCGGCTGGGGGCGGATGAGCGTTCCTTCATTTGTACTCTGAATCAGCTCTGCGTTTTTGCCCTCATGATCCGTTGAGAAGTAATAGATTTTCATGGATCCGTAGATTTGAAAATAGAGTTTTTCTTCATTTGCGCCGATTAAATAAGCAACGGAATAATACTCGCCCCAATCTCCCGGTTCCGCCTCAAAAGAACTCAGCGTATTCTCATCGCGGTCAATTTTAAAGTAAGTCCGGGAAGACTCTTCGACAGAATAATCCGCAGAGACAATTACGGTATGTTCAAGAATCGCTTCTACTGACATACTATTCGCATCCGTCGCTTCCGCGCTGAGATCGGCGATCATTTCCGCTGAATCCTCATCCACAGATTGATGCCACAGCTGGTTATCCTTGATCCAATATAGGTCCTGCCCCTGCATCTGCCCCGAGCCGGTCGCCATGATCTGCTTTTCCACCCGTTTTTCTTTCAGATTCCAGAGATTTACGGTTATTGGATTACGTTCATAAATATCGGTGTTTTCTTCCTCATTCTGTGTCCAGATTGCCAGCCGGCTGGCATCCGGCGAAGTAACCCTCCGGATCTTTCCCGACGGCATCTGCGCGTCCTGGAAGAAATCCCAGTTTTTCAGCGACTGATCTGAAAAATTCCAGATCATAATTTGATTCTGATCAAAATCCGGCATGTAATAGTTTTCTCCGACGATGACGGCCTGTGAATCGTTCTGGCTCAGCCATTTTTCATTTGAGCCTTTCGCCGGATCCGTTTGACAGCTGGTTAAGCTGATTAAGCTGATCAGCCAACAAAGGCTAATCCCGAGCCTTCGTACGTTTCTGAATTTCATACAAGTTCCCCCATTCAATTTTATGTATCTCCTGGATTTTTCCTTGACTGTATTATAGCATGGTGTGAGGTTTACAACAATAGACCCAGGTAAAAGATCAGTCTTTACGCAAGCTGAAAAAATATTCCAAGAATTACTTTGAATGCTTTTCATTCCGAATTAAATGATCAACAAACACTGCGTTTCAGACCTGCGCAGCGAAAGGATTAAATTAGAGATACCGCACTGTCTGATCCAGCGGTTTGCGCTGATCATGTTGCCGGGAAGGCCGGCAGTCAGTGCTGGGATAACCGAAAGGAAGCAGACAATACGGCTCAACGCTTTCCGGCAGGGCCAGCGCCTGTTTTACCTTCTCCGGATCAAACCAACAGACCCACGTGCTGCCGATCCCCAGCTCCTGCATCTGCAGCATCATGTGTGCGGCAACGATCGACGCGTCCATCTCCGCTGAACTGCGGCCGTTGAATGGATTAACCCAAGCTTCGCCCGGATCCGCACAAATGATCAAGACCTGCGGTGCGTCAAAGGTCATCGTCGTAATGGCTCTGAGCTTCGCTAACAGAGCCTTGCTGCGGACAACATAAATCCGCTGCGGCTGCAGGTTTTTCGCAGTTGGCGCTAAACGGCCTGTTTCCAAGATTTGATCTAAGACGTCCTGCTCGACCGGCCGGCTGTCGAAGCGGCGGACAGAATACCGCAGAGCCGCTAATTCTGAAAACTTCATCTTCATTCCTCCCTCTTTTTCTTTCTTATTATTCCGTCAGGAAAGCCAATCTCAAAGCAAGGATTCCAACAGCTTGGCGACGCCTTCCTGAGCGTTGGTGTCCGTGATCAGATCTGCCTGGGCTTTCAACGCGGAAGACGCGTTGCCCATTGCCGCTTTAATGCCGCAGACGTTAAACATTTCCATATCATTCAGACTGTCGCCGACGCCGAGCACCTGTTCCAATGAAATTCCTAACTGTGCCGCAGCGGCTTGGATCGCTGTGCCTTTATCATTTTGATCTGAAGTGATTTCCAAATTGGTTTTCGCGTAACTGTAAACTTTAATGCCCGGGATCGGCGCAAGCAGACGGTTCAGCTTTTTAATCTTAAGACCGCCCAGCGCGATGATTTTATATACCGGCTCTTTCGACGTCTCGATCTGCCGCAGCGGCTGGGTCCAAGAGTGAACCTCAATCTGTTCCTCAGGCGGATTATGCCGCGTGACCTTCTGATAATCCGGTTGGATCAGATTCAGCGAATTGCCATAGACGTGATGAAATGTTTTCGCCTGCATCCACACATGCTCACGCTGAAGCAGCCGAAGAATCTCCAAGGCCGTTTCCTGCGGGATCGGGGTTCCCTGCGCCACGCCTTGAATGCGACGGTAATTGCCGACATACCCAATCGCGTCTACGCGCGGATCGATCGACGCCGCCACCCCTTTTGCGAACAAATAGGGCCGTCCGGTCACCAGCACGACTTCCATCCCCAAATCCAGACATCCCTTAATGGCTTTCCGGCTGCGCCCGCTGATCTCTTTGCGGGGCGTAAACAGTGTGCCGTCTAAGTCCAGACAGATCATCCGGACTGTACCTCTCGTTAAATGCACCATGGATTTCCTCCTGAAATTTATCATTTTACTTCTTGAATTTCTTCACGCCTAACTTCTTTAGCTGGATTGGCGACAGCCCTGGAAAAGCGACGGGTCAGCGTTGTTTCTCCTTCATCTGGGAAGGCGTTATCCCGGTATGCTTGCGGAAAACGGTGCTGAAATACTGCGGCGTCGTAAATCCACACTGCTGTGCCAGTTCCTTCATCTGAATCCGGCCCTCGCTTTTTTGCAGCTGTTTGACAGCCTGATCGATGCGATATTGGTTCAGAAGATCGACGAAGCTCGCCCCGCCCTCCTTCTTCAGCAGCTTATTGATATAGCTCTCTGACAAACCCATTACTACCGCGCAGTCCTGCAGGCAGAAGGCCGGATCCTGCCAATGTTCGCGAATACAGTCCATGACCCGACGCAGACCACTGCCCATTTCCGCAACCTGTCGGGGAATCTCGATCTTCTCCATCATCTGATCCATAACTTTCTGAAATTCCGCCTTCTCTATCGGTTTTAATAAATAGGCCTCAACACCCAGCTCAATCGCTTTTTTCGCATAATCAAACCGGTCGTAGCCGCTGACAATCACAAAATGAAGATCCGGCCGCCGATATGTCTCAATCATCTGCAGGCCGTTCATAAATGGCATGTTAATATCGGCAAATACGAGATCAATCGGTTCCCGCTCCAGAATTTCAGCGGCGCTGTGAGCATCGGCGGCTTTCCATATTTTTTCACAGGGGTACCCGTATTTTACCAAACGTTTTTCAATCCCCTCCCGGATCAGTAATTCATCATCGACAATGCAAACGTTCATTGCTTATTTTCTCCTTTGTGCAGAGGATGACGGCAGATCACGCTGACCCACCGGCCCTCCTGCTTCATCGTCAGCGCATACGCGTTGCCGAAATTCAGCTTCAGTCTTTCATTGATGTTGTAAAGTCCATAGCCGGGATAATCCGCTGCCGGATGATCGCTCTGAAACAGCTGGTTCAGTTCAGCAATCGGCCGGGACACGTCCTGATTGGTTTCATTGCGGACTTCAACGATTAAATCCCCACCCTGACGCTTTACCAGAATGGAGATGATCCCCTGATGCGCCAAGCCCTTCACGCCGTGATATATAGCGTTTTCCACAATTGGTTGAAGCGTGAAACGCAGAAACAGCGCGCCCGGTTCCGCCTGATTTTCAATTTGATAAGTAAACTGTCCGGCATAGCGCAGCAGCTGAATTTTTAAATAGCTTTCTACCTGCTCCAATTCCTGCTCCAGTGGAATAAAAACCGCATCGGCACTCAAGGAGATCCTAAAAAAGCGGGCTAACAAACCAATTGCGTTTTCAACCTTGTCATCATCATAATCCAGACACATCGACTGGATTGTTTCCAGCGTATTGTAGAGAAAATGAGGTTTAATCTGTTGGATTAAGGCCCGGTATTCGGTATCCTTTTTTGCTTTTTCCGTGTGTTCCAGCTCCTGCACCAGCTCATCAATCTTCAGCATCATCTGGTTATAACTGGAGCTCAGGTCATGCATTTCCTGATTTTCCTCACTGATCTCCACCTGTTTGAGATTTTCCAGGGTGACCTGCGTCATTGCTGCCGCTAACTGATGCACAGGCGCCAGATTATGCGCAATCAAACGGCGGATAGAATAAACCAGTAACGCCAGCAGGATCAGAAACATCAGAATCAGCGCCAGATTAGCCGTAACGAGATGTCGGTAATAGAAAGCATCGGGGATCTGGACCTCCAGACGCCAGCCGGGTACGCTCGCTAACGGTGCGCTGACCGTCTTCCGCGAAGCCTGTCCTGATGTTCCGGCATGCAAGATTTCCTGCTGCTCAGCATTGAGTATCCGTGTAAAAAACTGAAAAGAATTGGAGTTCTCCAATACGTTCTGAATGTAATCGACAGGAATCGCACCGCTGAGATACGCAAGCTGTCCCTGCGGATCCGGAATTGCCGTTAACAAAATGATGATATTGCGCTGATCATCCTTGGATTCCACCGGTTCGCTGACAAATGTCGCCGACGTACTTTGTTTCAATTGTTGATAATAGTCACGTTCCACAATTGAGAAGCGGGCCCCGGTTGTGACGGTCTTTGTGCCTTGATCATCGACGATTCCCAGCGATTCAAATGTATTTTCTACTTGCGCAAAAATCCGAATTCCCTGCAAATTTTCTTCCAGACTTTTCTGAGGATCGATCAGTTGCACCATTGAAGCCAACTGGCGGCTGCGCGAGTCCAGGAAATAATCGATCTCACTACTTTTGGACTGAACGATATCCTGACTGAGCTTGTCCATATCTCCGCTCAGAATCCACTGAACGCAGGCAGTTGTGACCAGCATCAGACCAATCACGGCGCTGACCAGCAAGATCACTGTTGGTCGGATAATCTGCTGGGATAGTGTTTTCATATTCAAAACGCCCTCCTTTGAATCGAATTCCGGTATAGGATTCTGCCGGAAAGTGATGGCTGAAGTAATCATGCCTGGCCGCAGCTGCATAGAAGCCCCGAAATCGTGGCCAGCTTTTTTTCATTATATCACAAGCGAAAAGAACAGCCCAGCATCCCCAGACTTGCCCTATCAGGCAAAGCAGGAGAAGACTTTGAGCTGTTCCTTCAGTCTGGCAGGGCTGTACGGTCCATTTCGGTGCTGCCCTTAGTTTTTATTTTATTCTGCCGACGCGTTTTGTCCGGCGATCCGGCCAAAGACGACACAGTCAGTAATCGCGTTGCCCCCTAAGCGGTTTGTACCGTGGATATCACCGACGACTTCCCCGGCAGCGTACAAACCAGGAATGACCTGACCTTCAGCGCTGATCACTTCAGTCCTCGTGTTGATCTGCACACCGCCCATCGTGTGATGGGAAGAAGGTACGACTTTCTGAATATAGAACGGTCCTACCGCTACTGGCTGCAGCGAGGATGTCTTGTTGAAATCTTCATCCAGACCATCCCGGATGGATTCGTTATAAGCTTCGATCGTTTTAATCATTGCCTGCGCATCCAGCCCAAAATGGTTGGCAGCCTCTTCCAGCGTATCCGCCACATACAACAGATCATTATCGATCCAATTCTGGAACTCAACCGCATGAACCTCCGTCATATGACCGATATTCTCAATTTCCTGCCCCCAGACCAGATAACCGATCTGATCTGTCTGGTCAAGAATCGCATTGGAAATCACATCGCGACGACCCATTTCGTCAACGAAGCGGACGCCTTCCTTATTCAGAAGCAGGCCACCGTCCATCCGGGAGTTGGCGACATATGAAATAATTCCGGTGATTGGATTGCAGGTCGGATAAACCTGGATGAACTCCATATCAACTAGCGAAGCCCCGACTTCTTCGGCCATTCTGATCCCATCGCCAGTGCTGATCGCACGAGCTGTCGTCTTAAAGCGTTCATCATAGTTCGCGTTGTACTGCTTGCGCATTTCGACATTGGACGCGAAGCCGCCGGTCGCCAGGATTACGCCCTTAGCCGCATTGAAGGTGATTTGCTGACCATCGTAAGCTGCCCGGATGCCACTGGCCCGGCCTTCATTCATCAGAATTTCTTCGCCTTTGACATTGCACAAAATATCGACACCAGCCGCTTCCGCCGCATCGCGCAGCTTAAAGATCAGCTCGTCGCCATGGTTCCCCACCGGGATCAGCGCCCGCGGGACAGAATGGCCGCCGAACTGCTGAAGACGGTCTGGCATAAATTCGACATGGATATCGTCGATCAGCCAGTTTGTCGCGTCCAGCGCGTTTTCCGCCATGACTTCCACGAGTTCGCGGTTGGCTTCTTGGTCGCCGGAATTGTAGGTATCCTCGGCAAATTTTTCGACACTGTCCTCAATTCCCTTGGCTAACTGATGCTGCGTTCCCGGCGCGTTAAGGCCGCCGCCGGAAACCAGCGTATTGCCGCCGACAGCCGGCGTCTTTTCCAACACGGCAACGTGGGCGCCGTTATTCGCGGCTTCAATTGCCGCGGTCAGACCGGCTCCGCCACCGCCGACGATTACGACATCATAATCGTAGTTGTCTTCCATTTCTGCTTTATCCAGCGATACCTTTGACTCGTTTTTGAAATAGGCGTCATCGGCGCCAGCTTCTTTCAAAGCATTGCGAACCGCGTTTACTACGCCCGCGCTGGAAATTGTGGCGGCTGATACCAAATCGACCTGAGTGCTCTGCGACTGGTTCATCTTTTCCACAAGAGTCTGAATAGCCAGATCGCCAATTCCGGCAGTTTCATCCTCCTCCAGAACACGGATAGTGTTGAGTTTTCCCTCCTCCACCGTGACTTCCACATTGATTTTTCCATTGTGACCTGCAGCGGTTCCAGTGTATGTCCCATCGGTCAGTGACGTTACAGCCGGATCCGGCGACGAAGTTGAATTCTGATTACCGCAAGCAGCCAGCGATAGACAAAGCAAACCCGCCATAAGTAAAGCTAAACATTTCTTCATAAGTTTCCTCCCTGATATGCTAAAAATATAACATATCAGCTTGTGAACGATTTTTCAAATTTTGGCACTTTTGTATAAAAATCTGTACTTCGCTTCCAATGGCTAGTAAGATGCACTCTTATGGCAGACAAAAAAACGGCGATCTTAAACCTCCGCAATCAGAAGATAGCAGAGCCACGATAGGGAGATTCCTTGGTCAGTTATCTGCTTTTTGGATCGAGCCTCTTTTTCTTGTCTTAGAGAGATTGATTTCACTGGGCACGCAAAGATCATAAAGTCAAAGGAGATCTTGTCATCAGACTAACCGATGCAGAACATGTCAATCCATTAAGGATTAAATCTGCGCTGCATGTTCGGTTTTATACCTAAAAGAAAACCAGCGGCGGCCTCAGATTCCTTGATCTGAACGCTTCACTGGTTTTTACGCTTGTCGCCTTTTAAATTAATTTCCTGCCTATGCCCCTTAAGGCCGGCATTCGGCGTTTCGCTCATACGCGTCAATTTTGTAATTCAGCCGTTCCAATGTTTCATTCATCTCGCGGATGCGTTCGATCAGCTGTTCCCGCTGTTCGATTAACAGCTGTTTGCGGGCCTGGATTGTTTCATCGCCCTTCTGATATAAAGCGACATACTCGATCAAGACCTCGATCGGAAGGCCCGCCTGCCGCATACATTTAATGAACTCTACCCAGCGGCAGTCCTCCTCGGTGTAATCGCGGATTCCGCTGGACGTGCGGTTCACCCGGGGAAGCAGACCGACGCGCTCATAATAACGCAGCGTATCCTGGGTTAAATCATATTTCTTACTGACTTCAGCAATGTTCATCTTGAATCTCCTTTCCTCTTTATTCAGCTTAACCCCAACTTTTCTTTCATGATGAAAGCCGGAATCTTATTTACCGAACACGTTGACCGCCTGCCGCATATTCTCAGTGACTTCCACGTCAAAGGGGCAGCGATTTTCACAGGCATGGCAGCGGATGCACTCGGAAGCCGTATGTTCCAAGACTGCGTAATGTTCCCGTACCGTCTCCGGCATTTCCCCCTGCGCCTTCACCAGATTCAAGAACTTCGTCACCGTCGCGATATCAATGCCCATCGGGCACGGCGCGCAGTGGCCGCAATACATGCAATGTCCCTTCCAGCTGATCTTCGGGAAGGAAGCCAGCGCTGAAGCATAGTCCCGCTCCGCTGCGCTCGCCGTTTCATAGGCTACGCTCTGCCGCAGCTCCTCAACGGAATGCGCACCCGGCAAGACGGTGGCGACACCTGGCCGGGTCAGAGCGTAATGCAGACATTGAACCGGCGTCAGCGCTTTGCCTGCCGGCGACAGTTTCTCATCCAACAGATCGCCGCCGCCAAACGGCTTCATGACCGTGATGCCGACACCTCGACGCTGGCATAATTCATATAAGGCTTCCCGTTGGGGATCCATATTGACTAACGGCTGGGCGTAGCTTTCGTCTGCCCACAGCTTTTCCAGATCCTCATCGCCGGGCTGCAGATCATAGCATGGATTGACACTGAACATCAACACCTCGATCAGACCGCTTTCCACCGCCTGAATCGCCACCTGGGGATTATGACTGCTCAACCCGATGTATCCAATCCGGCCTTCCTGCTTTAACTGCTGCGCATAGCGCATCACCGGCCCTTCCGCCACCGCCTGCCAATCCTTCAGCGAATCCACGTAATGAATCATGCCGATTTCCACATGATCGGTATGCAGCTGATGTAACAAATCCTCAAAGCCGGCCTGGACTTCTTCCAGTATACGCGTGCGCTTATACTGACCATCTTTCCACACCGAGCATAAATGGGCCTGGATAATAAACTGATCGCGCCGGCCCGCCAGCGCTTTGCCTAAATGCAGACGCAGATTAGGATCCGGCGAATACAGATCAAAATAATTGATTCCCGCATCCGCTGCCGCGTCGACTAACGCATAGGTTCCCATCCCTTCCTGTTCCGTAAATCCTTCGCAGCCCAGTCCGATTTCACTGACCTGTAAACCGGTGTTGCCCAACGCTCGATAGATCATCTTCAAGCCCTCCTGTTTTCCACTATTTTTCTCTTCCTCTATCGTAACTCTTAGAGCTGACTCCAGGTCAAGCTTTTTTTATTATTTTCTTGAAGATCCGATCAATGAGATAGAGAATGAAAATAAAAATCCGACAAGAAGCTTATTCCTGTATCGTTTATATAATTGAAATTATAATAATTTGAAGTATAATAAAAGAAAGCGAGGTAAAATTGATGAAACTCTTCGTAGACCGGAATGAAGAAATGAACACTTTAGAACAAGAATTTCAACGTAAAGAATCGGCTATGGTCATTCTCTATGGAAGACGCAGAGTCGGAAAAACCACGTTGATTTCTGAGTTTATTCAAGATAAAAACGCCCTTTATTATTTAGTTACAGAAGAACAGGAAACGCAGAACCGAAATAACTTTAAAAACATGGTTGCGGATTTTATCGGCAGTTCACTTTTAAAAAACGCCTCAGTAGAAAACTGGGATATCCTTTTCCAGGAATTAGTTTCTTTTCCCTCGTCAGAAAAAAAAGTAATCGTTATCGATGAGTTTCAATATTTAGGCAAATCCAACGCGGCCTTCCCTTCCATTTTTCAAAAAATCTGGGATACAATTTTAAAAGATGCCGGAGTCATGGTCATCTTATGCGGCTCACTTGTATCCATGATGGAAACTCAGACATTAAATTACACCAGCCCGCTTTACGGCAGACGAACAGCACAAATTCGTTTAGAACAGATTCCTTTTCAATTTTATCATCAATTTTATCCGGACAAATCTTATAAAGAATTAGTTGAATACTACAGTGTAACTGGCGGTGTCCCGAAATACATTGAGCTTTTCCAGGAATATGACGACATTTATCAGGCAATCCAAAAGAACATTTTAAATCGGTCAAGCTTTTTGTATGATGAACCAAATTTCCTTTTACAGCGGGAAGTAACCGAGATTGGCAGTTATTTTTCTCTGATTAAAACAATCGCTGCAGGAAATCAAAAGATGTCTAAAATTGCCGCTTCCCTTGAATGTAAGCAAACCGGGTTAACAAAATATCTAAAAACCTTGATCGGTTTAGATATCCTAGAACGCGAAGTTCCGGTAACCGAGGAAAATCCCGAAAGAAGTAAACGGGGTCTTTATAAAATAAAGGATAACTTTATTTCATTTTGGTTTCGTTTTCTTTATCCTAACTTAAGTTATCTTGAATCAGGACATACTGATCTCGTTCTATCAAAAATTCATCAGCACCTTGTTGATCGCCAGATTAGTTATGTCTATGAGGATATCTGCCGAGAAAAAATGTGGCAACTTAATCATTCTCAGAACTGGCCGTTTTATTTCAGTAAAGTTGGGCGTTGGTGGGATAATGAAAATAATGAAATTGACATCGTTGCCTTAGACCCTGACGACAATAACTTGATCTTAGGTGAATGTAAGTATTGGAACCAAACTGTCGGTTTGAATGTGCTGACCGCTTTGGAGCAAAAAGCAAAATTTGTAGATTGGCATAAGCATAATCGTAAAGTTTGGTATGTCTTATTCAGCATTAATGGATTTACAGAAGATTTAAAAGAGCTTGCGAAAACAAGGGAAGATCTACTCTTATTACGTTAATATTCTGAATATTCAAGGAATTCGACCAAATCACCATTGTTGATTAACTCAAGCATCTGTTCCTCATAAGGTGCTAATTTGGCAATTAAATTTCGTTTCCCATCATTAAGAATTGGAATCTTAACGATCTGTATTTCACCTGAATAGTGACGATTCGCATCATTCACGATAACAACGCTCCCTATTGGAAAATATTCTCCAGCATAGCTTCTTGGAGGAATCGGCCTGTTTTTATTGATAAGCCGGCCGCTCCGTGAACGCCAAATCCACTCAGAAGAGTCCCCATTATCCAATTGCGGTATAAGATCTAATAAATTCTCTCTTTCGATTGGCGTTATGCCTTTCTCCAGGATTACTTTTAAACGTTTGCATGGTCCAAATTTTGGAAGTAGGGGACCGTAAGCTTTAATCTGAGCAAATACTGGCGAATCTTCAATCAGACGTGGAGGCCGGACTGCTTCCGCCATCGCTTTCAATTCTTCTTCCGCGGCATAAGCGTTGCCGATCAAAATATCATCGACATCACCTGTTGCCAAGATCATTCGCATCTGTAAATCAATCGGAAGATCGCGCAATCGTTCGACCGTAGGAAGTCCATCCTCAGCTCCCCAAATTCCATGCGTGTTCGGAGCTTGGGAGCTCACGATCGCTGCGATTTTATAGCCGTACTGTTTAAGCCGATGATTTTTCTCAAGAAAATCTGCCCATTTAAGGCCGGTATATCGCTGTGGATAAGCGTTATGACATAAGCATAACTGATTAGCCCTGACCTTTTTTTCATGGAAATAGGCAATTTCCTTTTCCACATTCGATGAAGTGGCATTCATCTCAATTTGAATTCCATAAGGATTCTGCGTCATAATGTAGTCATCTTCAGCTCCGTAAGAGCCATCCAAACGAAGAATGTCACATTTGATTTCATGAAATAAAGATAGATTATCATAAGATTGATTGAAACGTTTTAGAAAATTCGTATTGACATCTAGAGATACCTTCATGCCTAGTTCATGCGCAGCTTGATTTAATTCTGTGAAATAAGTAATGATTTCCTGATTGGTTCCCTCCACTGAAAGCATACTGGAAGTAACCCGGGTGAAACCGTACTTTGAAGCCAGTCTTAGATATTTTTTTATTTCTGACATTGGACTTAAATCAGGATAAGCCATTACACCTAGTTCGGTCATTTCTTAAACTCCTTCTGTTTTTGAATTTTGGTCATCAATAAGTCGATTTTGTATCCTTCGCAAAAATATTCCTATTTCTTTTTCACGATCAGGACTTCATCCTCCGTTGAGACCTGCTGCGGGCCTGTCAGCTGAACTTCGAATTGATCTTTATTTGACACCACCATCGGCGTCGTTAAGTTTACATTATGCGCCTTCATAAACTCCCGGTCAATTTGGATGATCGGCTGATGTGCCTTTACTTTTTCGTTGACCTTCGCCAGCGCAGTGAATCCTTCGCCCTGCAGATTCACCGTATCCAGGCCGATATGCACAAGCACTTCCGCGCCATTCTTCGCTTTGATGCCAAACGCATGTTTCGTCGGCATCAGCACCATGATCTCACCGTCGCAGGGAGCGCATACCACGTCGCTTTCAAATACAAAACCGACACCTTCTTCCATCATCTTTTGTGAGAAAACCGGATCCGGCACGTCTTCCAGCGGAATCCGTTCGCCATTCACCGGTGCATAGAGCTTACAGCCTCTGTCTTTAAGAAAACTGATCATCATAAACCTCCTTCAGCTAATCTTTTTTTACTCGTTCCGCCAGCTGCGTTTTCCAGGCTTCCAGCGTCAATTGACTGGAGAAACAGGGATCGGGAGCCTGCCGCGCCGCTTCCGTCGCATGCCAGCGTTCTTCGGCATTGTCAAAATCGCAGCGGGCCAAAATCGACTCACTAGCTTTCTGTCTTCTCAGCGCCGCTTTGATTTCATCCAGCGGCACGTCGCAAAGCTGATCCATCCGACGGCGCAGCTGCGCCGCAATATCAGGATGTTCAGCGATGATATTGGTCGATTCGTCAGGATCCGCAGCCACGTCGTAAAGGACATCGTCTGCATCATAATTGACATAATGAATCAATTTATAATTTTTCCATTTGGCCATTTTCCCGCTTATCAGACCTTCCGCCCCGCCAATCCTATCACAGACCTCGCTGACGATCGTGCGTTCCAGATCGTCCGGTTCTCCGCATAAAGTTTTCCACAAGCTGACGCCGTCCGCTTCTGGCAAACTCATTGCCTCTGCCGCTTCACAGACGGTCGGACCAATATCCAGCAGGGAAGCTGAACCCTGGATTCTGCGTCCGGCGGATAGGCCGTCCCCCGCAAAAAGCATGGGGATATGTGCCGAAGGTTCATAAAACGTATTCTTTCCATAATATCCGCGGTAGCCGGCATGATCGCCATGGTCCGACACATAGATAAACAGCCCTTCGCGATGATTTCTTTTTAAATACGCCTGAAATGCATCGTACACTTTGCCGACCTGTTCGTCCTCAAATTCCACCATGCCATAATAGGCTGCACGCACAGCCCTGACAATTTCCGGATCCCGATCTTCCAGAATTTTCTTGATTACCGCGGGGTGCGGCGGATAATCGAAGCTCTTCACCGGGACGTCAATCTTATTATAATAGTACTCAAACAAATCTTTCGGCGCAACGTAGGGATGATGCGGACCATAGGTGCCGACGCACAGGAACTGCGGTTGTTCATACGAATGCGCCAAATACTCCAGCGCATGTTCGACAACATAACGGTCAAATTCTAAGGTTGGCGAATTTCCGCCGCCGATCAGCTGCAAACACGTTGGACTGCCCTGCAGCGTCTTGTCATGCACACCGCGTTCTTCCGCAATGGCCGCCGGACGGTTGTGATAAATCTGCGTAATATCTCCGGCGATCCGCTTTTGAAATCCATGCCGCTGATCCGGTCCGACAAAATGCATCCTTCCGCACAGTGTCGTCGCATAACCGCTGGCGCTCAGGCAATGGACAAAAGTCGCCCGGTTGGAATCGAGCGCACATTTGTTATTGAGCACATGCGCCCGGCTGGCATACTGCCCGCTCATCATCGCCATTCGCGCCGGCACACAGATCGGAAACGGCGTGTATGCATTCATCATCGCCGTGCCTTCTGCCGCGATCCGATCCAGATTCGGCGTCCTGATCCATTGATCACCAGCGTAGCCCTGCACCTGACCCGCATGTTGATCTGAAATAAACAAGCAAATATCTTTCATGATCCTAATTTCCACTCCTTCTTACCATTTCGGATTAAAGTACTCGTTCAATCACTGCCATTAAAATCACCAGTGAACCTGTGGATACGATCGTTGTCACAAAAACCGCGGCTGCGGCAAACATGGAGTCTCCGCCGTATTTCTTCGCAAAGATCGCGCCCGTGCTGCCCGCCGGCATCCCCAGCAATAACGTCGCAATCGTGGTGCATTGTGCATCCAGGCCGATTCCCTTGCAAAGAAACAAGGCCGCGAAGGCGATCCCGAACAACCGGTAGAAACACAGGATTGCCAGTTTTTTCATGATACCCCGGTCCCACGTTATTTTCTGGGCAAGCAGACTGCCGATCACAATCAGTGAAAACGGGGATAAGCATTTTCCCACGGCTTTCAGCGCTGTAAAAACAGGAACAGGTACCGCTACAGGACTGACGCTCGCTAAAAGAGCCAGCGCAATCGCGACGATCACCTTGTTGGTCAGAATCGAATAACAAATTGCTTTTTTACTCTTATGAATTTCCGGATTAAACAAACTTTCGCCGGCAGCAAATGCCAGAATCCGTGTCGGAATCAAAAAGACATTGCAGATCATCACGCCGACCGAGCCATAAAGCCCTTCAATCACTGGAGTGCCGATCAAACCGCCGTTGGAAACAAGATAGCTGTAGCGCACAACTGAACGTTGCCCCGGCGTTAAATCTTTCTGAAGCGGAAGTTTTGTAAACAGATAGATCAGCATTTCCAGCAAAATCGCCGCGAATAAAACGCCGGCCAGACTTTTCAGCAGAGAAAACGATATGTTTTCCACAAAGGAAACAAAAACGCTGATCGGCAGCAGGACGTTTAAAACCAACTCTGAGAGAAAATGTTGATCGCCGTCGCGGATCATTCCGGTTTTGCTTAACACGACTCCAATTCCCATATAGGTAAGCAGGGTCACCTGTAAATTGAGAAGCGTTAAGGTCATCATTTCTTATGCAGTCCCGCCAGGTCCTTATAGGTGATCAGTTCTACCTTGTTTGTATTAATCCAGTCGATCATCTCCGGGCTGACCACGGCATCGAGATCGTTGAGGCGGTAAAGCGAATAGGTGGAGAGCTCCATCAGCGCTTTATCGACATACCCCATGTGACCGATCAACAGACAATATTCCTGACTCAGCAATTCCGCGCTGTGCTCCAAAATATAATCCTTCAGTGAAGAAGCCGCCTGATTCTCCAGCGTCGCCGGCTTTTTATACCAGCCGATCCGGTATTCCTGAATCGTCTTCCCCGTCAGCGTCTTCATGATATCCGAGCAGTAAGGCACGTCGTACTGCTTCGCCAATTCATGATGAACCTGTAAGATCGCTTCCGTTTCATAGGCGTGGGAATGCAGATAGTCAGGCTTTTTTCCAAACAGTTCAATATATTTCTGAATCTGAGCATTAAGTTCTCTGCGGACCTCGTCGATCCGCGCGTGATCGCGATTTTGTTCGCTGTCCATTCTCCGGCTTTCCCAGCTTGTGTAAAAACGTCCCTGCGCATTAACCAGCGATGGCAGATCTGACGGCGCGCTCAGCGGCGCTCCGGTTGTCAAATTCAGATCGACGCCCAGCGCAATCTCGTTTAAACAGGGCTTAATCCAATCAGCGCAGGTTTCAGCCCAGGGCATATTCATGAACATCCCGGTATTGCGGAGAATTCCTTTTTCAATCCCGTCAACAATTCCCCGGGCGACGGCCGGTGTTATACCGTAATCGTCGGACTGCATCAATAGTTTCATCCCTGCACCTCGCTTTCTTAATCCAGATTCTCGCCATTGGACGCGATCACTTTCTGATACCAGGCGAAGGATTTTTTCTTTGTGCGTTTCAACGTTCCTTCTCCCTGATCATTCTTATCCACATAGATAAAGCCATACCGTTTGCGCATCTCGCCGGTGGCTACGGAGACCAGATCGATCGGGCCCCAGCAGGTATAACCAAGCAGCGGTACGCCGTCCAGTTCAACCGCTTTTTTCATTTCTTCAATATGGCTGCGCAGATAACGGATGCGGTAGTCGTCTTCAACAGTTCCGTTTTCATCAGGTTCATCTACCGCACCCAATCCGTTTTCCACAATAAATAACGGCAGCTGATAGCGGTCATAAATTTCATTCATCGTAATTCTTAAGCCTGTCGGATCCATGAACCTGCCCCAAGGTTCCCGTTCCAGATAGGGATTATCCGCGGATTTCAACAGATTAGAATCATATTTTCCCTTCGCGTTCGCTTCGACGACGCGCGTAGAATAATACGAGAAAGAGACAAAATCAACAGTGTTCTTCAAAATTGCTTCGTCCTCTTCCTGCCAAGGTAATTCGTAACCCTGACGTTCAAATTCTTTAAGAACATATTCCGGATACGCGCCGCGGACCTGCACATCGCTGAACATATAGTGTTTACGATTCTCCTGCTGTGCCGCTAAAACGTCTTTAGGATTACAGGTTTTCGGATAATAGATTCCGGCGTTCAGCATACAGCCGATTTTAGCGTCCGGCATGAGCTCATGACCCAGTTTCACCGCCCAGGCACTGGCGACCAGTACATGATGCACGGCATTATAGATAGAAGCATAACGGTCTTCCTTTTCTTCAAATATAAGTCCCGCAGCCATAAAACAGGCGCTGGTCATGATGTTGATCTCATTGAAGGTCAGCCAGTATTTCACTAAACCGCGATAGCGCTGGAACAGCGTCGTCACCAGCTTTTTATAAAACTCAACACATTTACGATTCCGCCAGCCGCCGTAGGCGGTAACCAAATGCATCGGGATATCGTAATGCGTTATCGTGACCAGCGGCTCGATTCCATACCGCAGGCATTCCTTAAAGACATCTTCATAGAATCGCAGCCCTTCCTCGTTGGGTTGTTCATCATCGCCATGGGGATAAATCCGCGCCCAGCTGATTGATAACCGCAGAGTTTTAAAACCCAGCTCCGCAAACATCGCGATATCTTCTTTATAATGATGATAAAAATCGATTGCGGTCTGAGCCGGATAATCATGTTCGGCATCAGGCTTCAGCATTGCCCGGTCGCCTTTGATCACAGCGATACGATCAGGTCCATAGGGCAGAACATCTGCATTGGAAAGACCCCGGCCGCCTTCATTCCACGCTCCTTCACACTGGTTTGCCGCTAATGCGCCGCCCCATAAGAAATCTTTTCGTAAAGGCATATTTTTCCTCCTTTGGTTAAATTCCTACCCTGCGGCGTACCGCAGGGTAGAGTATCATCATAGTTATGCGTCTTTTTTTGTGAAACCGAAAAGCAACGACAGCGTGAGGGAAACCGCGAAAGCGACAATACAACCAATCGCACCTAAAATCATATCCTCGCCAAATCGCAGTGGATTTAACCACGGAAAGCCTACGCCGGAAAACATAACGACCTTTGCGCCCAGCAGTCCCATGGTCAGTGCTCCGGAAGCCGCACCAATCGCATGCCACAGCATCGCTTTTTTATCCCGCAGATAAATTCCATATAACCAAGGTTCACCAATATTGGCCGTGACATTCGTTACAAAACAGCTCCAGCCCAAACTTCTGTTTTCTACACCATCGCTTCTTAAAGCATAGCCTAATTCCGCTCCGATTGCGGCCATTGATTGTGCAATCGTCGCCGGACTGACAATCGCATCGAATCCCATTTCCATCCAGGCTGGCAATAATGCCGTCATAACCGGCACATGCATCCCAAACGAAATAACCAGCGGCCATAGAACCGCGACAACAACCATTGCCAGAATTCCAACCGTCGAAGACAGCCAAACAATCAGGTCTGCAATCCATCCCATGATGATCGTACAGACAGGCCCTAAAACACATAAACCAACCGGCAGCATGATCGCCATTGTCAGAACTGGTAAGCCAATCGTTCTGACCATATTCGGCAAGACTTTTTTCAACCACTTTTCTACATAAGACATTGCCCAGACAATCAGAACCATTGGAATGACTGCCTGCACATAGCTGACCAGCTTCATCGGAATTCCATAAACGGTGAACGCTTCCCCTGACGACACAATCGCCAACATGTCCGGATGCAGCATGACTCCTGCAAACAACAGGGCCATAATCGGATTGCAATTAAATTTCTTCGCCGCGCTGTATGCTGCGTAGAACGGCAGGAAGTAATACCCTGCGCTGCCGACAATATTGCATAACATAAATAAATGACTTGTTTCCGTTAATAAACCGAAGTTTTTCGGGCCAAACAAGACCGCGATCATTTTGAAAATACCAGCAGCGATAAAGATCGGCAAAATCGGCGTAATACTGCCGCTTAGCGCCCCCATCATGGAATTGATCACACTTTTGGGCGTTAGCTTTTCTTTTGTTTTAACATTATCAAGATCTTCTGATATTCTGTTCTGTGTCTCAAATCCTGCTATTCTGCACAATTCATCGTAGACCTTATCAACGCCCTGCCCGATGACGACCTGAACCTGTCCCCCGGCATGAACAACACTGATCACACCTTCTATTTTGTTAATTGCTTCGTCGCTGGAAAGACCTTCATCTTTTAAATTCAAACGAAGACGGGTCATGCAGTGGGTGGCGGCTGCGATATTTTCTTTTCCGCCGGCAGCTGCAATAATTTCAGCTGTTGCCTGTTTAACATCTTTAACCATAATCTTTCTCCTCTTTCATTCATTTTTATATTTTGACAGCGGGCGCGCTTCCGCTGAAAAAATCACGATTGTCCGCTTTTTCAGCGCTGTGGTTTAGAAATATAGGTATAGGCGTCGCCGGACTGCAGGAAACGAACCGGCAGAGTTTTAATGACGTGTTCTTGAAGATATTCAGCATAGAACTCCATCCCAATTTCTTCCGTATTGAAATGACCTAGCGCAAAGATACAGCGATCTTCACCTAACATACCGGCATCCCGCATATATTCACAAACTGTAAAATCAACCATTTCCAAGGTAATTAAACAATTAATATTTTCATCGTTAATCTTTTTGATCGCATCATTGTCAGATGCATGTCCAAGAATATGCATAGGAACATACACTTTTTTTATTTTACAGTTGGGATTTCCGATAAATCGTACTCCATTCAGGCGGAATTTCTGAATCAAAAGTTCTGCCATATCAGCAACGCTCATCTCCGGAACAACATAAGCTTGCGGAAACGATGTCTCAGGGTCCACCCAATAATCATTCCATCCCAACATCTTGCTCAGCCCATAGAAGATTCCATCAATACGCTTATCATCAATTAAAATCCCCGCATGAATGTGATCATGATTGCGCCAGACACAGATGTTGTATTTTTTAAGCAAAGCTTCTTTTTTCTGGAAAGCGGTATTCTCGATCAGCTATTCTGTATGATCGCCGTGATTCCAGAACATTGCCTCATGGGTAACAATAAAATTGAATCCCGCCTGACCCGCCTTCTCAATAACATCAATGGATGGATAACAGGTGGTCACAATTCCCGTGCATTCCTGATTCGGGTCTCCATAAAGAATCTGATCACGGGTAGTTGCATCCATAATTTTCTTTCCGAAATAAGAATCCCCGCAATGTCTCTGTAATTGTTCGATAATCTCAATAATTTTCATAGATTCTCCTTTCAGTTTACGTTCGGCATCAAGTAGGTTAAGCCGCAGCGTAAGGTCAGCGTCGATCTTTTCGGTTAGGTACATAATCCGTAGTGCTTAGCAAAAAATCCAAGGCTTTCCGTTCGAATTCATGAATTAGATTGAAATAACGAGAATCATGAATTAAGTTTTTCAATTCCATCGGATCTGTTTCCAAGTCATAAAATTCATCGTCTTCATAAAGGCGTTTCACATATTTATACCGACTGTTCCTCAACATCAGAGCTTTGGTATGTTCTGGGCCTTCACTGGCCTGCGCTGATAATCTTGGCCAATAATGGGATTCAGGTCCATGACCTTTTTCCATACATTGTTCTTCACCATGAATCCGGCCGCCTTCGCAATGAATTTCTTCTCGATGATTATCACAGCCTTCCAGAACAGGTCTTAATGATTTCCCAAAATGTGTGTAATTCAACGATATACCGGTAATGTCCGCTACTGTAGCACACAGATCCGTTAATTCAATCAAGGCAGGTGTGATTCTCGGCCTGAAGTTCAGACTTTTCGCAGGCCGAATAATCAAAGGAATGTTACATACCGGATCATCAAAACAGTTCTGTACTTTTTCTGCAATGCCGTAATCACCCGTATAATCGCCATGATCACTGAAGGCAAAGATTGTGGTTTGTTCATCTAAACCCGTCTCGATCAATTTGGTTTTCAATTTTCCAAACTGGGCGTCTAATTGAGCTACCATATCCAGATAGGTCGCTCGCAGCTCATTCCACTGAAGCTCATCCCAGTTTATTAAATTCTGCCTGGAATGAATGCTGTGAAGCATACTCGGTTTTCCCTGGGTAAACCTCAGATCGGGTCTTTTGGCATTTAACGCATTTCGGTCTGTTAGTCCATAGAAAGGACGGGAACATCCATAAGGCGGATGAGGAAATCCCAAACTGATATAGAGAAAGAATGGTTTATCCTTTTTCTTTTTACTCTTCAAATCAAGGTATCTCATGGCATAAGCGATAATTTGATCATCCATTGCACTACCTTGTCCGTTTGGAGTTTCACCAACATAGAAGGAATAAAAATCTTCTGAATTTGAATTATCCGTCTGAATTCTGGCATTGGAAGTACTGGAGCAGGAAACAATTTTTGTATTCGCCAGCTTAACTCCGGAAAAATAATCGTCACAATAATCTGATTTATCCCGATCAGCAGGAATGACATCGTTACGACCACACCAGATCACTTCATAACCATTTTCCTTCATTGTGCGGAGAAGATTAGGCTCCTCTTCATTTTGTAAGAAATGCATAGTACGATGACCCAAGGTATGTGGGTATAGACCGCTTAAAAAGCTGCATCGGGAAGGCACACAAACGGGATTCTGACAAAATGCCTGCGAGAAAGAAACACCTTCATTCGCTAAGCCGTCCAGATTCGGAGTATGTGCCGCTGTATTGCCAAGATGTCCCAGCGCGTCAGCACGTAATTGATCAGCTACAAAATAAATAATGTTTTGCTTCATTTTTTCTCCTTTTCTAAATAAAAACCTCCCAGCGCTTAACAATTCTTAGCGACAGGAGGTCATGCTCTGCCTTCACAGATTACAATCCTTCTTTGACACAAATTCGATTTACATGCAGAATTAAATATAATTCTTCTTCCTCGGATAACTGGACTTGCCATTGATTTAACAGGCATTCACTGATCTGATCCACACATTCCGACACTTTTGGATATTCTTCTTTGACGAGCTTGTATAATTTAAGGTTTTCAGTATCAATCGCACGGCCGCTGCGAACCCGCTGGAATAAGTAGTGCAGATGAGTTGCGAAACGGGCGTAATCGAAAGAATCCCGGTCGATAATCAGATGACAGACATTTTCCACAATTTCCGTAATCTTATCCAGCATTTCCTTATACAGCTCAATTTCATTCTGTTCCTTGAGATCCGTACTGACGGCTTTAGCATTGATCAAATTCATCGCGATTGCCGCAATTTCTTCGTTGGGCAGCTCAACCTGGAATTCCTTTTGCACCCTTCTTAGTACATATTTACCGATTTTATACTCCAGCGGATACATTTGCTGAACATCATAGGAAATCGGCATCTTCAACCTGATTTTACGTTTATTGCGTTCGATCGCGAAAGCGAGATGATCGGCAAGCAGCAGCACAGCGTTAGAGCTGAGCTCATAAGGTAATTCGTTAGTGATAATATCCAGCAGCTTCGCAGAAAATATAACGACATCGGCAGGAAGATCCTGCATGATCCGCTCATCCTTCGCTTCCATGTGGTAGAAAGACCGTTCAATATCATTTAATGAAATTTCCCTTGGAAGTTCGCCATACCCGATGCCTTTTCCCAAGGCAATCATTTCCTGCCCCCGGCTGTCTTTACAGATAACGGCGTTGTTATTGAGTTTCCTTATGACCTGCACATTTCATCACCCGCTTCCTTTGAAAATAAAAATCCCTCAAAGCATACTACAGATTTCTACTGTAATGGTCATGCCTCAAGGGAGTAACATCCATTCCGAACTTTCTAATGTAATGATGATCATGCCTTGAACAAGTAACATCTCATCTGCTATTAGTGTACTGTAAACAATTCTTTCTGTCAATTATTTAACTAAATTTTTTCTTTCTCGAAAAGAAACGTCTCCGGAAGCAAAACTTGAAATTCTTCCGCCAGTTGTCTGAACTGTTCTGGTTCAATGGTCTGACGCTTATCAGAACGAACGGACAAAACCTTAATTAAAATTTCAGCGGCTTTTTCTACGGTATGCATTAATCCAAAAGTAGATTCAAAGGTTTCTCCCGTTGCAAACATGCCGTGATGCGCCCAGACAGCAACGTCGTAAACCTTCATCAATTCAGCTGTTTTCGCTGCAATTTCCGCACCGCCCGGAACCATCCAGGGCAGAACGCCAATCCCATCTGGAAAGACAATCGGACATTCCGTTGCCATTTCCCATAATTCCCGCGTGAAAACTTCGTTATTCAGCGGAAGAATAAATGTTAACGCAATGACATTGGTCGTATGGGCGTGATAAACAACTCGGTACAACCCTTTAGTACAAGCTTTTTTTACCGCATGATTCATCAGATGACTCGGCAGCTCGCTTGTAGGTTTTCCTCCGTCGGCCAATCCCCATTGTATTTGATAGTTTTTCCCAGTTTCATCAATTTTGATAATTGCCAGATTATTCTCAGGATCTAATTCTACATTGCGAAAATATTTTCCTGAACCTGTGACCAGAAAAAACTCATTCTTTAAAGAAGGGACCTCTGTCCCAATTGGGAACTCTTCGCCGGACTCGTTCAGCTGATCGCAAATTACCGCAATTTCTTCAGGCAGAATCCGATAAGACAAATTTCCGCCATTCCGTTCATGCCATCCCTGGTGATATCCATCCGCACACATCCGAATGAAGTCTTGTACAAAATCCTGATCCAAAACGCTCATTACTTAATCCCCTCTCTGTCTGAGCAGCGCGGCTTCTCTCTGCCGCACGGCAAGAAACCATTCTTCACGGACCGGCACCTGCTGACTTTCACAATAATAATCCCAAATATCTTGAAATGGATAGGTCTTACATTCTTCATTCAGCATCAGCAGAGTTGTAAAATCCTGCTTATCCTGAGCTTCCTTGAGACGGGACATCGGCATCAATAACGCATATAACATTGCCTTCTGCATATTGCGCATTCCGATCGTCCACGCTGCAATTCGATTGATACTTGCATCAAAGAAATCCAACCCTAAAAGTACGCGGTCCAATGCATCGCAGCGCACAATTTCCTTCGCTATCTCCTTGGTCTCATCGTCAAATAATACAACATGATCACTATCCCAGCGTACCGGCCGGGTAACATGCAGCGCAACCTTAGGATGGAAAAGCAACATTGACGATAATTTATCGGAAACAAGCTCTGTAGGATGATAATGTCCATTGTCCATTAAAGGCGTGATTCCCCGTGATAATGCGTAATTCATTGTAAACTCCGCAGAACCTGCCGTATACGATTCCATACCAATACCAAAGACTTTAGATTCTAAGGCTACCAGAACTTTATTCCGGTCATAATCCAGCGAAAGAATTTCGTCCAGAGATTCCATAAACCTCCGGCGCGGTCCCATGCGATCACCCGGAATATCTTTTAATCCGTCAGGAATCCAGATATTCATCAGACAATAGGTATTCAATTCTTCTGCAAACACTTCGCTGATCCGAAGACAAGCCTGACAATGACGAATCCAAAACTTCCTGATTTCCGGATCAGGATGGGATAAGGTAAGTCCTGCTGCTTTCGGATGCGAAAACAACGTCGGATTAAAGTCGAGACCGAGGCCGCGGTCTTTCGCAAATTCAATCCAAGGCCGAAAATGTTCCGGTTTGATTTGATCGCGATCTACTTGATCACCTTCAAAAACGGCATAGCTGGCATGCAGATTTAATCTCTTTTTTCCTGGCGTCAATGCCAGTACAGCGTCGATATCCTCCATCAATTCGCGAGGGGTACGAGCTCTGCCTGGATAATTACCGGTTGTCTGAATACCGCCGGAAAGGGCGCCAGCGCCATCAAAGCCAACGACATCATCGCCTTGCCAACAATGCATAGAGATTGGAAAATCGCTTAGTTTTCGCAATGCGGCGTCCACATCCACTCCCAAGTGTTCATAAAGTCGTTTTGATTCCTGAAATCGATCCATGATTTCTTCATCCCTCTTTCTAAAATAGACAAGCAAACAAACTTCTTAAATTTTCTATTAGCTGCGCCAAAGCTTTTAGGCGGCTTGCTTTACTTCATGCCGACATTGATAGAGCCTGATACTTTGCGTTAATCCAAGCGGCTCAAGAGCCAGATACGAAGACATCGGGTCCCGCATTTTCCGCGCCAGATTATTGGTTGCGATGATTTCGATATGATTATTTCCTGGTTGTAGAATTTCAGTTAAATCAAAACAGAAGGGCGGCGCAATCCGGATGTCTTCACATTTTCCATTCACAATCAGTTCAATGACTTCAAATGCTTCTTTCAATTCCAGAAAAGCGATTTTCGAGTCATAAGCCAGATCTAATTCATATTTCAAGGACCCGGAAAAGTAAGGCATCGCATCCGCAAGATGATTGTCAATTTTAACAAGCTGAGGCGCGGAATATTCCGTCTGGTCAAAAGCCTTCCACGACAGCTGCGCTTCGTCAATCTCAGCAAGCAGCATTCCTTTTTCTGGACGTTTATGAGTTTCTTTGCCGCTGACCAGCACTATTGATTGATAAGGCTCTAAGCGCAGATGAAAACGAATGCCGGTTTCCGTTTTAGTGCTTTCCAGGCGTGCCGTTTTATTTTCATAAGCGTCATAGAGAAGTAAGGATTCGGCCTTGATTTCCACTTCCGTATCGATTGTTTCAATAATGTTTTCATTATTCAGCATAATTACTTCACCATCTGGGAGTTTGTAGCGATAAACTGTTAGCGAGGGTTCAGATCGTGATGTTTTTAATGTTTTAAACTTTTCTAATGTTACAGGCAATAACGCCAGCGTTTTTGTTTGACCTCTTTTTAATTCGGCATACTCTGGCATCTGATCAATAAAGATGACCGTGATTTGTTCCGCAATTTCGCCAAGTTTATCTAAAAGCGGCTTTGGCAGACGCTTGGCAGCCGGAACAACAATGACGCTGTATCGGTAACCATTTATAGTTAAACCTTTAGATTCTATTTGAGCGTTCATTAGAAAGTCCTCACTGATCACATCACATTCAATCTGATTCTGCTGCAGAACTTTCAGCACCTTTTGGACAGGCATCGCTTCGCCAGACCATTCGGCAAAGGCGTTGTAAAGTACCCCAACCTCAGCCTGATGATATCCCCCGCTGAAAAGATGGCATAGTCGATTGGCATAGGCTGTCCAACGATGAAAATAAGGATATTGTGGATTATTCCCCTGTGCGTAAAAATGCGGCGGACAATCCCGGTCAGGAAAAGGGGCAGGGTTAAACGCGTGCGGAACAATTAAATTCACACCGTGGCTTAACATATGATCCGTAATCCATTTCATCATTTTCAAGCCTTCTATCCAGCCATAAGCGCCGAAAGCTTCGCACATCAAAATGCCTTTTTTAGCGGGATCCAGCTTTGCTGAAGAAGCTCCCAGTTTAACTAAAGCATAATGATAAAATTCTCCGTCGCTGCCGCCGTTGCTGAATGATTCGTGTTCATAGTCCATACCAGGCACAATTTGTCCGCCAATGATATCGATCCCGGCGATTGTCTGGCCTGCGATCCCGCGGAAATAATGTCCTGCGCCATAGCCCAAACGGGAATGAGCGTTATTATCCTCAATCGTATGTCCGACATAATCAACGCCATGCATTCGGCACCAGTCTCCAATCGTCTGTGAGAAGTTCCTACTATATAAATCTGTGACAATATCCATGTAAGCTTGCCGCAGGCATGAAGCTTCCTCGCTTTTACCTAAAAACAGAAGTACCAGCTTCGCTTCCGTAAAATTCTGAGTTTCTCGTAGTTGACGAATGACTTCCGCATTCCAAGGCAAAGGCATCACGGATCGTCCGATCAAAGCCTCCGTTCCTTTTGTATTGCCAAATCGAGGTTCGTCAGAAAAAAAGCCGACAAGGGTCTTCCCGAATTCGTCCGCATACCGCTGATAGTGTTTTTCATATACTTCATCAATTAAAATTTGCGTAGCTTCTTTTTGCATCGGATCCAGATAATCTTTTGTTTTCTCTTCGCCGCAATCCGTTTCATACAAAACAAAAACACTGTAATGTCCGCCTTCCAGCAGCAATGTCAGTTTTCCTTCTGAATAATGGTCGCTGACATCTTGAAGCGAGTCTTCCCGAAACGCCTGTTTTTCCCTGAGATCATTTTCCGCCAGAACCGCCATTAAAAAACGATCGTTCTGATGTCGTTTATCCTTAGCAAAGGCACGGATATCCGCAAAAATGGATACATCTAATTCCACACACCCTTTTCCAGCGATATCGTAACGGCGGTAATCCAGATATCGTTTGCGATATGGTTGCGGAACCTTTCCATTCGCATAACCTGTTGGAAATTTTGCATCATCCAGAATCCACATCTTCATTCCGTGCTTTCTGGCTTCCGCAATTAGAAAATCCAGGGTCGCCCACCAACCGTCGCCAAGAAAATCCGGATGCGGACGGGACTCAACACAAAAATTCATAATCCCTTGTTCACGCATTTGATCCAAAATATTTTTTAAGTTTTCCTGTGATTCACCATGCTGCCAGAAAAAAGGATAACAATAATTGCCGTTGGTTCCTGTTAGATTTTCAATCAGTCTTTTCATACGCTCCTCCTTGAATTACCGCATCTTTATTTCATTAATTTCAAGGTCAATTTTTCTTCGTTGTTCCTGATCATTTCCTGATTCACTGGATTTTACCTTATACTTACCTTAACAAAGATATTCTTCCGAAAACATAACGTTGTTTGCTTTTCTGATTGTCTTATTTTGCCATGGAGTTTGTACGGCGGTATTCTCGCGGTGTTTGATTATAGAATTTTTTAAATAGATGATAGAAATAGGTTGTATTTTCATATCCTATCTCAGTCATAATATCCGCAACTGGCATTTCCGTTGTTTTTAATAATTTCGCCACAACCTGGATTCGTTCATTTTGAATAAGCTCCACAAAAGTTCTGCCCGTCTGTTTTTTTATGATTTTACAGAGTTGATAATTGGGAATATGAATCTGATTTGATAATTCGTCCAGTGTCCCATCCCGATAATGGCTGACGATGTACTTCAAGATCAGACTGATAACAAGCTTATCAGGGCTATTGGATTGTTCAGCTTCAATATCTTCCGGATGATTCATCAGTTCACACAATAACAAGCCTACAAGCAGCTTCAGCTCCAATTCATTGTTTAACTGGGGTTCATAAAGCTTTGTAATGATGGATTCAATATATGATCTAATCAACTCACCATTTTGGGGTTTGAATATAAGATATTCGCCTGCATTCTTATAAGAATACAAGGCGTCAAAAATAAAGTTAAGCACCTGATTTTCATTTTTGATCATCGTACATAAAAATTCCAGAAAGTCAGGTTTAATAATGAAATTAAAAAGGATGTCCTCTTCTCCGCAGTATTCAACAGCATGCTCAATTTTCTGGTTCAACAGTAATAATTCATTCTTTCCAATCTTTATTTTTCTTTCGCCAATGATATGGGTTGACTGACCGCTGTAAACATAAATAAGCTCAATATAATTGTGTTTATGCTTTGGATAATCCATAAAGCGGGCATGTTTGCGCACCGCAAGCTGCTGATCATTGAACACAAGTTTATCTCCATCCACAATATTACTCGATTCATTGATGAAAATACTTTTATCAACCGTCTTCCTTCCATTGAGATTCGCGATTTCTTCATCAGTAAAATTCACTAATTTTTCTAATATTCTTTGATTTAACATGCGTCAGACTCCTTATTCTTTGATTATATCATTCCAGGAATCATTTTGTCGCTGCTAAGAAATAAAGAAAAAACTGAGATCACCCCGCTTCAGCCGGCCGTTTCTCAGTTTCTCTTCCTGCTTTCAATATTAACTTTCCTTCGCTCTCCGGAACATCGTATTCAGAAATTTTGATCGCTCATGCCCGCGGCCAGGCTGCGCAAAACAACCCGATAAGCCGGATGATGCTGACTGCGGAAAACAGAGGAATGATGTACTGGCCCGCCCGGATAACCGGCCAGCCAGGCGTCCAGCGTTTGTTCGTCAAACGGCAGCTTGTCTTCCTGGCATAACCGGCGCATTTCTTTCAGCTTGGACTGAAAGCTGTCCTCCGATCCTGAATGCTGAGCGGCCGTCTGCCGCATTGCGTCAAAGATCGCTTCCGCGTCTTGTTCCTTAAGCCCGGCCAGATGCAACCGGACCAGACCGCTGCCGATCTCATCCCAACGGCGTTCGACTTTCCGCTGTGCGTTCTCAGCGATCTCCCGTTTTAAATACTCCAGCATGCCCGCCGGATCCCCGATCAGATGCTCGCAGCCGAATTCGTTCTGATAAATCAGCTTCACGGCATCCTGCGGCTGCATCACGGGGTACTGTCCGGCATGCCAAAGCAGAATCTCGTTCAGTTCACTCACGCCAGTTTCGCCTTCTGCAATGCGTAAACGACCGCCGGCAGAAGCAGCAGCTGCAGGATAATCCCCGGCAGCGCGGTGACGAACGAAGCCGTCATCCACATCTGAATCGAATACGCCCCGGCTCTGAAAATCAAAGCGTTCATCAAGCCATAAACAATCCGGCCGCCGATCATCGCTGTGATTAACGAAGCGTACAGATTCACCAGCGGTTTTTCCGTTTTGATCAGCTTGATCATCGCTCCGGCAAGCAAACCATACACTGCCAGCTCACAAATCATGCTCGGCAGATAGGCCGGCCCCGGCATGCCCGTGATCAGTGATGATAAAACCGGGGTGAAAATTCCGCAGATCAAACCGAGAATCGGTCCGCAGACTAAGCCGCACAGCAGAACCGGGATATGCATCGGCAGCATCACGCTGCCGGCGTTGGGAATCATGTGGAAAGCCATCGGCAAAACGACGCCCAAGGCCATACACAAGGCAGTAATAATTAAGTGTTTCGTGTTTTTCATCTTTGTTTGCTCCTACTCAAAAACAACAGTGCTCTGCCGCTTGGAAACCTTCGTGATTTCCGCATTCGCTTTTTTGTTTCCGGTAAGACATAAGATTCCGGCTGCAGCCGGAACCGGGAATCAGGCGATCAGCTTCAGGATCATCGCCGCCGCTTTTTCAATTAGCTCGTCGACCGGGCAGTCCTGCACCCCGGCGATCAGAATACCGCAGCGGTTCAGCGGAATCAGAACCTTTTCCGCCTCACTCTGTCCAATCGCGGACGCCATCTTCGGCGTGATTTCCCCGAGCATCGAATCCGCGACGACAATCGACGCCGGACCGGCGATCACCGCGGCCCTCCGCGCTGCGACCAGAACCGGGTTTTCCCCCGTCGCACCCTGCTTCGCTTTGCCTTTGAGCATCGCCGAGGTGGCGGCGCTGTTGGTGCCCAGCGCTAACAGCGAAAGATCCGGCTTACCCTCAAGCAGCTGATCGCAGAGCTTCCTTCCGATCATGCCGCCCTGGCCGTCGATCACGACAACTAACGGCGCATCTTTTTTCATCCAGGATCCCTCATTTCGTCTTCTATTACATTAACACCTGTAGTCGACTCCAGGTCAAGCTTTTTTTAAGGATTCCAATGAAAAACCAGAGATATTTCTCTGGAGCAGCTAAAGCATGTCAGAATTTTTAACCCGGAATCGCAAAATATGGACACATCTCATGCGAAATCTGTCCATATTTTGCGCCGCCTTTATGCTTGAACTGAGTCTTTTTTCCTCATCCTCAACACATAGTTGGAATCGTAATACAGGCCCAGATCGTCGCACAGCCGCTGATTAATCGCTGTCAACGCGTCATGATAGCGTTTGTAAGCTGGCGACAGCTCGATCATGCTTGGAATAAAAATATCATTATATCCCGCATCCTGAAGCCGTTTCATGAATTTACGCTGGCTGACGAAGGCCGGATGGTATTTCATCGGGAAGCTCGTCTTCATCTTCACTCCGCTTAACACCTGTTTTTTCAGTTTTTCATAATCGTGATCGCTCATTTCGATCATCTGCCGCATGCGCTTTTCCATCGTTTCCGTCTGATCAAATAAATTCAGACGATTCAGCTTGTATTGAAGATAGCTGATCAGCCGCGTAAACAGCGGGACTTGAATCGTCGTCGTATCCCAAAACGTCAGAATTCGCTGATATGCGGCCTGCTGCTCAGGCGTCGTGATCCGCATCTGCAGATACGGCATAAAGTGATGCATAAAGTAATAACCGGTAAAGCCCGGGAACATATCCTGAATTGCCTGGCCGATCGTTTCGTAATCGATTTGCTGGAACGCCTCATCCAGATTGCCGTCGTTCAAATATTTTTCCAACGATTGCAGCTGAGTCTGATCCTGCTGCAGCTGATCCCGCTTCTGCGCCAGAATTTCCCGCAGCCGTGCGGGATCTTCTATATTTAACAGACTTTCAATATCTTTGATCGCAATGCCCAGTTTGCGGTACAGCGATATTTTTTTCAGCCGCTCCAAATCCTGCGCACTGTAATTACGGTAGCCGTTTTCATCCCGCCGGACTTCCAGCAGCCCTTCCTTTTCATAGTATTTCAGCGCCCGCTGGCTCAATCCCAGCTGTTCGGCCGCTTCGTTAATCCGCATCGTTTCATCACCTCGCAGTCTGAGTATAAGCCCGGACGCGGCGTCCGGGTCAAGCGAAATCCCTTAATCGAAGATAAAAAGCTTTTCGATAGGTTGATCAACAACGCGGGAGATATCGATTGCCAGCTTTAACGACGGGTTGTACTGGGCTTTTTCCAGCCGCATGATCGTTTCCCGGCGGACATGGACGAGCTCCGCCAGCTGTTCCTGCGTCAGACCCTTGGCGACGCGGTATTGTTTTAACTGACAGGTAAATTCCGGCATCGTTCTACTCCTGACGTTCATAGCGATATAACAGATATTCGCTCATGAACACCGTAACGGCATAGGCCAGGGAAATTCCGATCGTCAGATAGATCGCAACATAGTCCAGCTGTTGACTGAATAAACCAAAGCCGACCAGCCACAGCATCAGGAAGATCAGGCTCATGCCGATCTTATACGCTTTTAACTGCGCTTTCAGACGGTGTTCCTCAAACATTTCATCCGCCAGCGTATCAGACAGCTTGCCTTCGTAGTAGAAGCCGAAAAAGCCGAAGAAGATGAAGAAGAAAAACGGAAAGATCACGCGCTGGGTTGCATAGGTCCAAAAACCAAGAAAGCCCAGAAATCCAAATAAACCAAACAGCCCCATCCGTGGATCCAGATGCCGGGTGTAGCCCGGCTGTCCCTGCAGACGCTGCCGTCTTGCGGCTTGAAACAAACGGAAGCCCAGCGCCAGAATATACACGGCAAACAGCGGCACCGCGATCAGCATCGGCAGATCCTGAATCCGGAACTGATAGGTGGATAAGTCCATTGGTGCGACCCAGCGGCTTTCATTGTAAAGAACGGAGTAAGCACAGGATGCCAGCATCACCGCCAGAACCAGACCTCCGGCGATCAGCCAACGTGTCATTGACTTTCGATTCATCAGAGCACCTCCAAGAGATTTATTTCTCTCTTTATGAGATAAATATATCACATATATATCGAAAGTCAATCTTTTTGAGATAAATAGATCACATTTTATTTTTTAGATTCAATAGAACAAAGGGCCAATTAAAATCGACCGCTTTATAAGAGAATTGTCAAAAACAGAAATAATTCCCATAATATATCTATGAACCTAAATCTATATTGTGATTATAAAGAAAATTTTAACCATTGTGATACACGGGATTTTGAAATCAAACATCCTATTAAAAATATCATGTTTGATAATATTGATTGGCTTCGCAATCTCGATCAAGCGGGTAAGCTTCGTCCTTGTGTTCTTGAAAACATCGAGAAGATGCTTTTATGTAGAACTGTGTATCTTGGTTTTGATCGTTTTGAATGTCCTCGTTGTGGTAATGAATCGATTGTTCCACATTCCTGTCACTCTCGATTTTGTAATGCTTGTGGTGTCAAATATGCCAAACAATTAGCGGCTAAAGCTGTTTCTTTTTGCCTTGATGTTCCTCACAGACATATTGTCTTCATCATCTCTGATAAATTATGGGATTGGTTTAGACAAGACCGCTCAAGACTGAACCTGCTTTTTATTGCAGCTCGAAATACGATATCTGCTATCGTAAATCATAGTCTTTATAAAAAAGCCAAGCGTAAAGGTCTGAAGAATACACGTTATCTTTATAAAAATTATCGCCATTCTACACACTTTGGCATGATTTCCACCATCTATACCTTCGGTAGAGATCTTAAATGGAATCCTCATATCCACGCGCTAGTTCCTGAATTAACCTATAATCCAGATAAAAATGCAGTGAAAAGTTTTCATCATTTCGACTTTAAAAAATTGAGAAATACTTTTATGTATGAACTCTTACGTCTTATTGAAGAAGAAATAGGTCCTTCATTTAAAAAAGAGAAAAATCTTCTTTACACAAAATACAAAAATGGATTCTATGTATACGCAAAAACGATGACAACGGACAAAGAATACGCTGCTAAAAATAACACCCAAAATATAAATGCCTGCATTACCTATGCCATGAGATATGTTGGCCGTCCCGCCATGGCAGAAAGTAGAATCATCCAATATTCAAAGTGTGAAAGTAAAGCGATCTAGCTTGCTGTCATGTGATATTTGTGACCACACAAAGCGCGGTAATGGTGGTAAAGATGAGAGATTGGCATAATTTATTTTTACATGCTATTTTTGAAAGAGGGGTTGAATATTACTCAAATAACAGAGTTTTAGAGTATTCTTTTGAAAGTAATATAATACAAGCTTCTGTTCAAGGAGAATTTATTTATGATGTTCATATTGTTAATGATAACAATCAAATCATTGATGCTTATTGTGACTGTCCACATGCTCAAAAAGGGAATTTATGCAAACATATGGTTGCTGAATTGCTAGAATATGATTCAAATGAATAAAAATAGTGATTTGGGAAAATCTATTATTTGACAGGTTTGTCAAGCTAACTGTATAAGTTTTTTATCTCATTTTAGCTCCACTTCCGCCTTGAAGTGGATGGCCTATAATACAAAAGGTATTTGAAACAGCGACCGAAGAAAAAACATATCCTATACGCAACCAATTAAACAGGTTTTACTATTAAATAATATTTAAATTACTTATACATTCGTGATCAACAGCTCATAAAAAAAGGATGGAAAATTGAGACTGCTGAAAAAGTAGGCTGCTTTTGAAAGCGTGAAAATTTTAGCTTACCTTTCTCTCACAATCGCTCTAAAAATTAGCAAGTAATCGAATCTAATCGCCACTTTTTACATATTTTGGACAAAAAAGTGGGAGATCGTTTTCACGATACTCCCCTTTTTTGACTTTTTGTGCTTTTTCAGCAGCCTCTGAAAAATTCCATTCTTTATTTTCACAATATCTGATGAATTTCCAATAAGAACTGCTGAGAAATTGCTCTCTTCTTTTAATTCTTAATACTTATGCTTTAATGTTCAAGACTTTCGTTCTTTGCTGTTTTACCAGCCAAAGTTCCAGAATAGAAGGCAGTTCCTGTCCCTCTTGCATCAAAATAGTAAGACACGATGTTTCCTCCCATAATCATATCTCCAGCCGCGAATAAGTTCTGAATGACAGTTCCATTTACATCCAACACACGACATTCACCATCAACCTTAACACCAACTTCTGATGTCATTGTAATTGGTCTTAGAATATATGCATAATATGGACCATCTTTTAACTCTTGCATATGAGAAATATCTGTTCCAAAATAAGCATCATTACCATTTGCTACACATTCATTCCATTCTTGCACAGTTTTTTGTAAAGTATCAAATGGTAATCCAAGTTCATTTGCCAAATCTTCTAAAGTATCCGCTTTATGAACATACTCAGAAGTAGAAGCTTCTAAATCAGGGACAAATGGATCATCAGCATCTAAAATTGCCCACGCAGTTAATTCAGGTTGATTCAAGATGTCATGATAGATTTGATATTTACTTTTATCTTCGTTTGTAAATCTTTCTCCATTCATGTTCACAAATGGATGCATATTCCAGCCATAGTAAACAGCAGCCCCAAAATCTGGACGAGCCCCTACATTTCCATCAGCGCCAATATGTCCCATCATTTTATTTCCAATAATTTGTGCATTTAGTTTTTCTGCCATGATAATACCATCACCATCATTTGTTCCTGATGAGAATACAATTCCTTTTTCAAAACCAGGTGCATATTTCTTAATTAGTTCTTGGTTTTGAGCAAATCCACCAGTACACAAAATCACTTTATCAGCATAAATATTGTAAGTACCCTCTTTATCTTGAACACTAGCACCAATGACAGTACCAGTTTCATCTGTCAATAAACTTGTTGCGCTTGTATTTACTCTTAGATCGATTCCACTATTTTCAATATATGGCCCCATAGCGTAAGTAAAATATGATCCATTCCATTTTGGATCTACATGATCATCATTTGAAGCAAAAGTCATGTGTCCCCATGCATCTGCTTGTTGAACCCCTGTTTCATTCATCAACTGATTGGCATGTTGGTTAATTAGAATTTCATTTTTCATTAATTCTTCATTAAATTCTAACTCCATCGAAGCCTGCAAAGTGGCTTTCTCATTTTCTAGACATTTATTTGCCCAGGCTTCATCATAAGCACCAGTTTCATCAGTATAAACATAGTGTACACCACCTGACAAACTTGTAATTCCACCTACTGAAGCAGCCTTTTCAATCAAAGTAACTGATAGTCCACTTATTGAATTTACAGTACCGTCAGTATAAGCTTCTAATGCTGCCATCATGCCGGAACCACCAGCACCTACAACTAAAATATTAGTAGTAATATCTTCTTTTACGATAGGTTCTTTAGCTTCAACTGCATGATTAAATCCTTCAGTTCCCCCTGCTTGTTCAAGACAATCCTTAACTGCAAGCTTAATGGCTAGGCTAGTCATTGTAGCTCCAGTTACAGTATCAACATTATAAGTTTGATGTTCTACAATTGCAGTTGGAATTTCTTTTAATGCCGGTGTCGTCAACGTTACAGGAAAATCAGTAGATTCAGTAATAAGAACTTTAGCAATTTTGTTATCTTGAATAGTTACACTTACTGTTTCGTATCCTTCCTGAAATCCGTTTTTTGTCGCAGTATAAGTACCGTCAGTTAAACTTGGTTTATCTTCATTTGTTGTTGTACAAGCGACCAAACTAATACTTAACAATGCAAGCAATACACATAATAATATTTTTTTCATTTTTACCTCCAATACCGCGCCATGCGCGGTCACAAATATTGCATGAAAGATAGAGACTCAATCTTCATAAACGCAAAAAATATGTTATGACGAAAGAGAGGTGATATACTGCAGAGCACGAGGAGGAGAATAGGCAATTCTTACTCATAGAATATCCTGAATTTTTATAAGTTGCCGTCATCCTTTCAAGCACAAATAAGTGGGACTTTGAGCCCGGACACTTAAGATTGTTCTTAACGATGTCGTAGATTGCCTGGATGACAGTCAAGGTCACCTTTCCTTTCCATTGAGAAGGGAGTTTTTTTATGAAAATCCTTCGTCCTATCTGCGCAGGTTTGGATGTTCATAAGAATGTGATCGTGGTCACCCTGGGTATCACAGACATGAACACCCAAATTACGCAGTATCTTCAGGAATCATTCTTAACCCTGAATTGTGATCTGTATCGTCTTCGAGGTTGGCTCTTAGACCATCACTGCCATGATGTCTGTATGGAATCGACAGGCAAGTATTGGATTTGTTTTTAACATTCTCGAGGATCATCTCCATGTTTTCCTCACGCACCCCAAATATGTGAAAGCGATCAAAGGTAAGAAAACGGATAAGAAAGATTCCAAGTGGATCTGTGATCTTTTTAAGCATGACCTTGTCCGCTTTTCTTTTATTCCTAGTAAGGAAATTCGTGCTTTATGGGAAATTGCTCGTTATCGCTTTAAACTTGTCTGTATGCGCTCCTCCGAGCGCAATCGCTTTCAGAATTCCATGACGGTTTCCAACGTGGCCTTGGCTTCGGCTCTCAGCGATCCCTTTGGGAAAACCGCCAAGGCTATCATGAATGTGATTCTTTCCGATTCCAGTGCGGCCAATGATGAAAACCTCATTCGTAAGCTCACTCATCGTTCCTGCAAGAATAAAGATTTGATTGTTGAATCGGTCAAAGACTGTAGACTGGAATCAGATCAGAAGTTCAAGATAACCCCTTGCTTCTCTCATTTAGAGGAACTGGATCGGCATATTGCCGCCTGTGAAGTTGAACTTTTCAACCGGGCTGCTCCCTTTTTGGATTTATGCCTGCTTTTAACGTCAATTCTCGGCATTCAACTGCTTTCTGCGATTCTCATTTTGTCTGAAATCGGAAATGATATGTCGCTGTTTTCCAGTGCTAAGCAGCTTGTAAGTTGGGCTGGGTTAGCACCTGCCAACAATGAGTCTGCCGGGAAAAAGAAATCGGTACGGATTTCTAAAGCCGGTCAATATCTCAAGCCTTTACTTGTTCAATGTGCATTAGCTTCTATTAAGAATCCTGATTCTTATTTCGGCAAAAAGTATTCGAGGATCAAGAAGCGCAGAGGTCATAAGAAAGCCATTACCGCGATTGCCAGAATGATTTTAGTTTGTATCTATCACATGTTACTTACGGGAGAATCGTTTCACCCTTGTGATTATGATGAACTAATGAATCCTAAAGTCTCGACTTCCACTGTCAAATTTACGGATGAAGAAGCAATTGAACATCTCCGTCTAAGTGGCTATGACGTATCTTCTCTTTTTAAATTGCCTTCTTCTGCTTAATTTTTATTTTCTATTTATCTTTCACACTTTCTTCCTCCTAGGTTAAGTGTAAAGTCTAACCTAGAGTTAAGGTCAATATCATTTTTCATTTTAAAGGCATCATCATTTCATTGTATGAAGTATAAACACCGTCTCTTTGAAAATAGTCAATCATCTTAATAACATATAAATCTTCTGCCTGATAATTCAAACCTCTTACTAAATTGTACCATCGATCTATACTTTCATTGGAAGTGTCAAAAGACACATTATGTTGCGCATTATCATTATGAATTAAATAAAAAGCATCTGGCAAAATAAAGTCAGGAACTAAGTATTCTAAATGATATTGTTTTCTCTGACTTTCAGTAATTCCAACAACAGATACAGTTATATAATTGGATGTACCTATGTAGTATACTGAAACATATGGCAATGCATCCAACCATTTTTGCAATTCTTTCAATCTCTCAGAATCTTTATCGGTTAACGTATTTCCAACCATATAGATACAACAATAGATTTTCTCGACTTTTTCAATGGATATATCATCTTTTCTATCGACAAATTTTCTAATTGTAGTTTTTCTTTCTTTTAACCATGATAAAAGCATTTGTCTAGATTCTATCTCTTCCATTAATTCATTTTCTCGATTTTCGATTCTTTCAATATCTTGCATCCATTCAACACCAAAAAGATTTTTATTGACATCTTCGAGTGAACTACCTTCCATTCTAAGTTGTCTTGCACGAATTATCTTTGTAATTTCCCAAGAGGAATAGACACGATAACTATTTTCTTGTCGTTGTGGCTCAATAATCTTTTTCTTTTCATATCTTCTTAATGTTTCCGGTGTAATATTAAAAATTCTCGCTAATTCAGAAATATTAAATTTTTCTTTTCCCCTTTTTGATTTTTTTAAAATCTCGATAACATGCTGAAATTCACTCATAGACAATACTCCTATTTATAATTCCTATCATATCACATCTCATTAAGTCTATAAAAAAAATAGCCCGTCTCACGGTATTTTCAATCTTAAATGGAAACTACGAAATAGCCCCGCTTGTGTATCGCATAGTTTCTCCTTTCAAGAAAAAAGCTGAGCGATTAAGCCCAGCTTAGTGGATAATTTCTCCTTGGTCATTCATGTAGTAAATGCCCTATCCTCACGGTTGATAATCGTTTCTGGTTTGTAGAGAACAGTCGAATGAAGCGACTCTTTGTCCTTTGTATTCTTCTGTTGCATAACCACTGGCATCACAGGCTGCGAAACAACCATTCTCCGACAGCTTCCTTCGAAACCCTTTTCATCGCAGGTGAAAACAGAGAAGCCGCATCAATGATAGTCCGGTATTAATGTATTCAATGCCTCTTCAGCTGCCTTTAATCCCTGATTGGCCGCAGCCTGAAGCCGCTTACGGGTCATATAAACATCAAAATAAGAAAGCCCTTCCCGCTTGTAGTATTTTAATGCGAAATTATACTGACATTCCGCATTTCCCATATCAGCGCCCTTCTGAAACCAGCTGACTGCAGCTTTGTGATCGCCCTCTCTTCCTGCCGCCATGCCGTTTCTGAACGTCTCTTCAATAGCAGCATTCTTGAATGTCGGCAGCATTTTCTTTACGGATTCCTCTCCCTGGTCCGCTGCTTTTTTCAGTCAGCAATAAGACTCATAAAGATCACCGCACAAGATTCCAAGCGGAAAGAAAAAGGTGGAGACTTACACATTAGAAAAAGTCAATTTACTGCATAGCAATCTTAAACAATATTTTCAGCGTTTCAGAGGGGTCAGCTATGCTTTTTTACAAGGATATATCCTGATGTTCAAAGTGAACGAGTTTTATAGGAAAAGTTCCATATTAGGGTTAAGCGAGAGGCTCATGGCTAAGTTAACGACTTTAAACAGGTTTAACTTACAAACAAATTGATCGTCAGGAAGTTTCCTGGCTTGTTTTATAGTTTTTTTTCAACACTCATTCTGGTGATATAATCTTACACAAAATATAAAAATGAATTCTTTGTATACGCAATAACGATGACAACGGACAAAGAATACGCTGCTAGAAATAACACCCAAAATATAAATGCCTGCATTACCTATGCCATGAGATATGTTGGCCGTCCCGCCATGGCAGAAAGTAGAATCATCCAATATTCAAAGTGTGAAAGTAAAGCGATCTAGCTTGCTGTCATGCAATATTTGTGACCGCACAAAGCACGGTAATGGAGGTAAAGATGAATGGTTCTACAGAAAAAACTGTATTGATGAAATGCAAACATTGCGGATACGAAGAAGAGGTCCCCAGTGGGTACTTGATGAATTGAACGAGTTTAGCGAAGATAAATCTTATCAAATGATATGTCCAGAATGTGATAATACAATGTTTGATAACAAGAAAATGATGCAAGCATCATTCTGGAAGACAAAACCTTCCAGAACCCCTCGTCAGTTTCTTGCCTGGAG